>NZ_CALGFC010000056.1 GCF_937881195.1 uncultured Methanobrevibacter sp.
AATAATACAAGAAATAATACAAGAAATAATACAAGAAATAATACAAGAAATAATACAAGAAATAATATAAAAAACAATATGTTATAGAGTTTAATGATTTAATATTAGTTGTTCATATGTAAAACGATTTGCATTGTATTAAATCCTTTTGTTGTTAATATATATTCGCCATGGTCTTGTTTTTGGAATATTAAGTCATTTTCTATTAGTTTATTTATATGAAAAATGAGGTTACCTCCTTTTAAATTTGTTATATTAGATAATGATGAAAAACTTTGAGGTTCAAGTGCTATTGACTTTAAAATTTTTAGTCTTTTTTCATGAGATATAGGATCTAAAATACCTTTAACTATTTCTTTCTCATTAATTTCAGATATTTTCTTCTGATCTTCTTCTTTTTGATTATCATAAATTTTGAAGGACTTAATCAGATTTATTTGATTTTCAAACATAGTAGAAACTTCATTAAAGCATATACTACATTTTTCCTTTTTACTAGCATTTCTCATAGTTTCTAATTCTTTTTTACTTTTACCTATTTTTTCTTTTGTTATATTATCTGGGTTTAATTCAGTAGTATGTTTTTTTAAATATTCTTTAAAAACATTTTTGCACTGCTTTTTCATATCACAATGTTTCACCATCTTTTCATCTAATTCTGGATCTATTTTATCTAACATGTATCCATTCATGGATCCAATAAATTCATTTTTAAGGTTAGAATACATTAAATTTAAATATTCTTCATTAGATTTTTCAATCATATTTTTAAGATCTTTTTGAATATCTTTTATCATGTTTTTCATTTCAATTATTGCATTATAATCTTTTTGATTATTTATTTGATCCTGTTTTTCAATATTTTTTTCTTTTAATACATCATTTTTCATTTTACCAACTAATTTTTATCATTTTTAATATATTGATTATTATAATGTTAGAATTGAATTCATTGACATTTTTATAATATCTTTTTTATAATTGTTATTTTTATATAAATATAGTTACTTTATTATATTCAAGTACATTTTTCTGACGATTAAGTATATATATATATTTATATATAAATTATTCTGTAGAACATTTAAAATTTTTATGTAAAATTGAAGAATATTTAGTAAATTAGGTTATAAATTTTTTATCTAATATTATATGTTGTTATTTTATTTTATTTTTTTATTTTATTGAATTTTTAATTGAATTCTGACTATAAATTAAATTACATATTGTATTGGTTTAGAATCAATCATTATAAAAATTAAAATGTTTTACTAATTTTTTAAATCTAAAAGGTGAAAAAATGTCTGTAAAAGAAGATATATATGAACAAATTGTTGGAGCATTAGAAGGAGCTGATTTCCCAATTAAATCTCCTGATGAATTATTTAATGCATTACCTGATGGACCTAATACCACTTGTAAATCAGGGGATGTTTCTTTAAAAGCATCTGATGCTGGAGAAGTATTATCTGAAGAGGATTTTCCATTTGAATCTGCTGAAAATGTTGCTTCAACTATTGTAAATAAAGCAGGACTTTAAATATTTTTATAAGATACTTATTGATATATTAAGAAAATAATTTAAAAGCTTTTAATGCCTAAAAACCATATTATTAGTTTTTAATTATTTAAAATTAGTTAAATTTTGATATAATGGCAATATTTTGCTATAATATTCAACTAAATATAATAATCTAATTTTTACTCTTTTTAATTATTTCAAAGTATTTAAAATTCTTTTTTAAAATTTAATCTATTATATTATTTTTTTAAATTTCAATTTTTTGTTTTTAGCTAAATTCTTTCTATTTTTATTAGATATATTTTAATATATACTTTTTAAGGGGGTTCAATGGGCATATTTTCAATTTCTGAATTGTTCCTTGTTAAATTAATCAATACTAAATTTTTATATCAATTATTATAATTTCATCTAATTTAATATATTATTAATATTTGAACTATTTAATCAATATATTACTTAATTTCCAATTACTTAAACTATTTTGTAATAATATAGAATAATGAAATCAAGTAATAACCATTTTATTTTTTTTCTTATAGAAAATTAACTAAAAATACTTTAATTTTTAAACATAGATGTTATATTCTATTTTATATTTTATTAATAATTTTTTAATTATTTTATTTTTATTTTTTTAATATTTGCTGATAATATATTTATATTAAATAATATGTTTATTATATATGGATATTAGCTTTATTCAATCTTTATTAATCTATTTAATCTAAAAACAATTGTTATGTATATTATTACTATAGTTATATAAGTTATTACTTTTTGTAAAAAGTAATACTTCTTTCATTTGTTAAATAATCGTGTTTAATTCCTAATCTATTTCTTTTCATAAACAAGAATATTCTTTTATGAGTAATATTTACTCGATTAAAAATAATTATTTTCTTTAAAAATAATAAAAATCAATATAATTTAAGTTAAAAAGTATTACAATTACTTTTAGTTAATAATTTTATATAGAAAAATGCTGATTTTGTAATAACACAAATCTTATATATGTTATTACTATTTAGTAAATTTTAGGCATATTTTCTTTGATTAACTTTAATTGGTTAATCAATAACTGATTTTATTTGGGTTATTTAATTTTAATAAAAAATTATCTAATTTAGCTAATTTCAGGCCTAAATTTAATTAGAATTAAATAATCGATTTATAATTATTCAATAGGTCATTATAATTATTTGACAATTGTTTTATAAGTATATTGGAGTTATTAAAAATTGATTATAAAATTTAATATTTATATTGTAAATATTTATTTGATTTCTATAAATAAATTTAGGGTTGCCTTAAATATTTTTTTAAATCGTTTTAAAAAGGAGGTAAAAATGGTAAAAATTTTAGAAAATACTCGAACTAATAAAAAGTTTATAAAGTCTTTTTTTCTACTATCAATTTTTATATTCAGTCTTTTCATGATTGCTGGAGCTTCAGCAGTTGAAGATAATCAAAGTTCAATTGACAACGTTAGTGAAAATAAAACTGTTAAAATTGATATTAAAGTTAATTATGAGTATGCTGATGATGAAAAAATCAATCCAGGGATTTCAGTTAAATACAATAACCATTCTATAAATTATACAAAAAGTTATAATACTGCAACTAAGAAATATACTTTAATCTTTAATCATTCAGAAGCTGCAAAAGATGCTATATATACTATATCATTATCTGCACCAGGATATAATTCTAAATCTCAAAATTTAACTCTTAATGAAAATTTAACGGGTAATTCTACTTTCACAATGGATGCAACTGCTAGTTACAAAATTGGCCGTGAAGTTACTAAAAGAGCAAATGCTTTAAGGCCATTTGCAAATAGTGACAAAATTTTAGTTATAACTACTGCTGGAATGGTCTATGTAAATGGTAAAACATCTGAAGATGGATTAGAAGGTATTATAAATGGAGCTAATGGATATGTTGGTTTTGGATTAGGTAATTTATTGACACTATCTTCTACAAGAACAGATCCTTTAAATATAGCTTTTATCATTAAAGATAAAAATGGTAAACTTTATATGATTTTCTTCAGCAATGGTTCATCAAAAGAGATATATAATGGACTTATAGGAACTAGTTTAAATTCAACTGGATGGAAAAATCTTCAAAATTTACTTGGAAATGAAGACGCTTATTCTTATGTTAGTATTGCTAATGCATGGGATGCAGGATTGCCTGCAGATGTTTTAACTACTGCTGCATATCATGGTCATGTATGTACTGGCCTTATCAGTGGTCAAGCTATGATTCAAGCTTTATTAAAATATTATCCTCCAACAGGAGAATCTGGATTGCCACTTGAGAATACTGCATATTATGTCTTAGGTGTTCCAGGAGGTTCTGATGATGATGCATTCACATGGAATTTAGATATTACTCCGGGTAAAAGAGCTTACATTGGAATTGACACTATGGTTAATAAAACCTGTACTGGTTTTATTAGATGGAATTCAGAAACTAAAACTGGATTACTAATTATAATGTCTTATAATGAAGAAAGGATAATGGAGATCTTTAAAAATCTTACAGGATTAAATCCTAAAGCCAATGTTTCTAATGATTTAATATATCAAAAATGGCTAATTGAAACTTTAATGAATAATCCTACATCTTTAGTAGATATAATCTATGAATTTGAAGGATTAAATGAAACTCATTTGTTTTATTTAATGGGTGAAGAACCGGGTAAAGGTACTACAACTCAAACTGCTCATGGTTTAGATATGGAATATATTCTTAATCTATATGATCAAGGAGTATTAAGTAATGCTACTCGTGAAATACAAAATGAAACAGTTTCAACTCCATTAACTGATTATGAACTAGAAAAAATTGGTGAAGATGCAGCCTTAAAAGCTAAAGAATATTTCCTTAGTTTAGGTATTGATATAGAAAAAGATAATTCTTGTTTCTATGTTTTAACTTCAGCTGGATATGTAAGAATTAATGAAACATCTACTAATAAAGTATATGATGGTATATATAACATATTTGGTTCCCAACTAAGTAGAAAAACATTGTTGCCTGTTCATACTGCATTATGGAAAGATTTAGTATTTGATTTCTTTTGGGTTGATCCTAATAATAATTCTAATACATTATCTTACAGTTTAAGGTATGATCCAGGAACCGGTGAATTAATAGTTACTGGTAATAGTAGTGATAGTTCTTCTAATGCAAATTATATTATTCAACAAGTATTAATATATGATCCGCCTTATGATGCTTTAATTGCTTGGTTATTCCACAATCATGTTTGTGGGGGTAGTAGTCCAGGTTATTTAATAGCTGATTATATCTATGAGGAATATCCTCTTGGTGAAAATGAAAGTTATATATATATAACCACAAGTGATAACTGTAAAGATGATGTAATTTCAATACTTTTAGGAGTATCTCCAGGTATGGGTGATTATCTCAATTTAAGGCTTAATGATAGTATAACTAATAAATCTAATGTGGGTATTATCATAAAATGGGATAGTGTAACTAAAACTGGTACAGTTTCTATAGTTAATTGGGTTGGACCTAAGTTTGCTGCAGGAAGTAATTCCTATGAAGAATATATAAAGTTATATAAAGGTGATTATTCTTCAGTCAATCTTGTTCAGGCACCTACAGTATCTCTTCTCTATACAAAACTAATTACTGAATCTGATCTTGAAAAAATAACTTCTGGTGGAGCAAATACTCTAGAAGGAGATCCATTATCTTTCATAATTGGTTTACCTTATAGAACATTAGATGAAATCATACCGCCTGCTAATAATGATAATAGTGGCTCTGATAATAATGGTGGATCTACTAATAGTGCAACTAAAACTAATAGTTCATCTAATAACCATGTTACTAGTACTGATTCATCATCAAACAATAATGGAAAAGATTTATCAACCAGTTCAGGAAACTCTTTTGGATCTACTTCTTCTTCAGCAGGATTGAATACTGTAACTGCTTCTGCAGCTACTGAAGCTGTTTCTGCAGCTGAAAATGATGGCTCTAAAGGTAGTTCTTATGAAGTATCAAAAGCTACTACTGAAACTAACAGTCTTAACTTAATTTATGCAATAATTATAGTTTTAATTGTTGGTGGATTAGCAGGCTTTGGCTATATGAGACATGCAAGTAAAAAATAGACTTTTTTGATTTTTGTTGAATTTTCAACAAAAATCTATTTTTATTTTTTGTATCTAAATTCTACAAATATTATAAAAAAATAATTTCAATCTTTAAGTTTTTTTAAGTTATATATTATTAAGGTTACATAATTTAATTCTATAATTTTCATTTAAATTTCATAATAAACATCATATATATTTAAAATTTATTTAAATTATAGAATTAAATTATAGAATTAAAATTTGTTTTATTGGGAGGAGGATAAAATTAAGAGAGAATTTAAAGTAGTAATAATGATTACGATATTAATGTCCACATTATTTATGGGAGTTGCTTTTGCTCATCCTGGACATGGGGAGTATGAGGAAGTAACTGTAGATGATACTCAAAGTACTGGTTCTGGAAGTTCAGGGTCTTCACAAAGCTCTTCTTCAAGTTCTTCAACAAAAACTGACTCTTCTTCAAAAAGTACTGGAAGTTCTAATTCTGGTGATTCTTCTTCGAATTCGGCGGAGGGTACTTCTAACTCAAATAATCAAGGTCAAAATAATCAAGGGAGCTCTGAATCTAATAGTATGGATAGCTCAAATGGCGCAAATGATCAAAATGGAGATAATAATACCAATAGTACTAATCAAACTAACTCAATAGTGGATGATTCTAATTTTGGACTTTCACTGAATGATATTTTAATTTTAGTAGTGGTTTTTTTAGTTGGATTTGGATTAATAGTAATTTTATTTAAACAAGGAATTTTCAAATAATTTAATTTAAATAAAAATTAAATTTATAATACTTTATTATTTAAGTCATGATTATTTTCATCATTTTCCTTTTTATTTTAATATTTTTTGTTTTTATAATTTTATTTTTATTATTATTTTTATAATTTTATTTTTATTTTTATAATTTTATTTTTTTCATATATAATTTTAGAGATATATTTTATATTTTAATATAATTTTATTTCTTTATTTTAATTTAGCTATTCCATATATCCTGATTGTTGAGGAAGAAATCGCCATAATTGTTATTATTATACAAATAATTAATATTATAATTGAAAAAGTTTCATTAGGTAATAATGAAAACAGCAAAATTCCTATTAGGGGTAGAGCATAAAACATTAAAGCTACTATATGTCCAAAAGGATCATATAAAAACACATTTTTTTCCTGATTTTTCCCTGATTTATATTTCTTTTTACCTATTTTTGATGTTATAAAAAATTCTATCAATTTAAAAAAGATTACAAATATTATGAAAAAAGGCAACATATCTTTAAGATACATTGCAAGGCATGTAATAATTATAAATAAGAAATCAACTAAAACATCAAAAATCGCCCCTTTAGAACTCAATGCTTTGTAATAACGAGCTAACTTCCCATCTAAAAAATCGGTACTAATAGCTATAAAATAAACCATTAAACAAGGCAAAAGAAAATTATTTTCAAAAAAAAGTATATATGCAAAAAAAATTCCTAAAATCAATCTTAAAGATGTTAAAAAATTGACAAAAACTTTCCAAAACATGGTAATCGTGTAATCTAAAAATAGTATCCTTAACTTATAAAAAATAGCAATATTATAAAAATAAAAAAGAAAAAGGATAATTATTTTTTATCCTTAATTAAAATTTCTATGATAATTAAAAACAATAATTTCTCTTTTATTGCTATTATCATATTTTTGGTAAAATTATAATTTTTTTAGCTGTTTTTTTCATTATATATTAATCCTGTAGCTCTTGCAGTAAACATAACAAGAATTGGATTTATAATTAATAAACTGACTATTATTCCTATAACTGGTATTAAGTTAATCATTCCCATAATGAATCCAATAATGAAAAGTATTATGACTAATAAAACATACCATACTATATAATTTCCCCAACCGATTTCTTTGATTGTTTTAAATATTTCACCAAATTCAAATGCAGCACCCATATTGCCTTTTTCTGCAAATCTAGCAATACCAATAGTTGCAATCAATGTAACTATTATTAATAATATAATTCCAACAATCATTACAGTAAAGAATGAAACAAATAAGCTTGTAGCTAGTTCATTTGAGACTACTCCGCCACTTAGAGCTATTTGAGCTAGATTATTAAATGCTCCAGTTCCAATAGCTACTAATATTGTTATTATTGCAGGTATTATATAATATGCAATTGTAATAAGTAAAATTTTTATTCCATTTACAATATTATTGCCTATATCAAATTCTGGAATCGTATCAATATTATTTACTGTATTTTTAATTATACTAAAACTATATCCCATTATAATCAAATTTATTATTAAACTTATAATAGAAACTATTGTAAGTACTATTCCAGTGAAACCGATACTATTTAATGCTATACCGATTGCAGGAATAATTAAAACTATATTTGCTATTATAGTAAATACACCTAAAATTAAAACATTTTTCCAATTATTTGAGGGATATGTTAACCCATCTTTAAAAATTTCTCCGATTTTCATTTAAAAAACTCCTTTAAGTTTTAAATATAAGAATATCTTATATTAATTATTATTTTGTATATACTATATTTAATTCTTTCTTATTTTACCTAAAGTTTTTAAAATTTTATACACATTTAATATTATATATTTCCAATAGCTATAATATTAAAAAATATTTGTAAAATAGTTTAAATTTAATTTAAATAATTTAAATTTAATGTAAAATAGTTTAAATTCAATTAATAATAATAAATATTTATATAATAATCTTATTATTATATAAAATTATTAATATATTATAATATATAATAATTATATAATATTAAATTAAACAATAAATATATTTAAGGGGGTATTTAAGTTAAAAAATACTTATTTTTATTTATAATTGTTTCAATACTTTTTTTAAACATCAATATAATCTCTGCTGAATCAAATAATGCAGTATATAATCATAAATCAGAAAATTTAACATCAAAAGTTTATAATAATCAAACTATCCATAAATATAATATTTCTTATTTTGATAAAAGCGTTGGAGGAAATGTATTAAAAAATTCCAAAATTTCAAAAAATCTTCCTAAATCTTATTTGTCTCGTCAAATAGTTCAGATGTCAAAAAAAGGGTCTGTTATTCTAAAATTTGGCAATGGAAAAGGACCTAAATTATTACTTTGTGCAGGAATTCATGGAAATGAGGTTTCAGCTAATATTGCAACTCTTAAGTTCATTGAAAAAATAAAAAACAAGAAAATTAATGGGACATTATATATAATACCTTTCACAATCCCAAAAGATACTAGTATTAATAGTAGGTGGTGGTATTATTCTAAGAAAAAAGATTGGGTTGATCCGAATGAGGTTGCGCATATTACTGGGACTCCAGGCAATAAAATAGTGAAATTTGCTAAAAAGAATAATATAAAGTATATTATTGATATTCATACTGGAGGAGGAATATCTAGCTATAAAAATGGATTTATTTATGCAAATAAAAATCCAGTTCGGCAAGGAGAAGTTAAATGGCTTAATTATATTAAAAAAGCTATAAAACCTATGGTCAAATATAATAATCCTAAAAAAGGGTATACTAGATATTACAGCAAACTTAATAATATAAGTACATTAACATTTGAAGTTGAAAGAGATCAAGGTAGTGTTAGTAAATGGTCAAAAATCGAATATAAAATGTTACTATATGCATGCAAATATTTTAAATTTTTTTAATATAATTGGCTTTTAATAGATTATTATTCACTAAACACTAATTGATAATTAATAATTAATTTCTAATTATTTTAAAAATATTATTAGTCATAATGATTTATATCTATAATTAATAGTAAATACTAGATTATTTATAAAATTGAGAATATTTTAATTTAATAAAAATATTTAAAACATCAAAATTTGGTTAAATTATAATTAGATAGTTTAAAAAAAGAAAAATGTTGATTTTAAAAAAGAAAAAATCAACTATTTAAAAAAATTATTTTATTTGATATTTATTAATTTCTTCTATAGGTCACTAAACTTAGAACCACCAATATTAAGATTATAGCTATTGGAACACCTGTAGGCTTCATACTTGCATGAACATTTAAAATATCACTAGTATTATTAATGTTTCCTTCAGTATCCTCATTGATTTCAACAGAAGATAAATCTCCATCATCAGAATCATCAATATCTGTATCATTATTTGGGTTTTCAATATTAGTGTCATTAATATCTGTATTGTTATTTGGGTTTTTAATATCTGGATTGATTTTAAAAGCTTTTAAAGTCAAATTTGTATATTCTTCATCTAAAATTGCTTCTAAAAATTGTGAACCTTCTTTCAAGACTTTAAATTGGTAGAGGAAAAGATTATCTCTATTACTATCAAAAAAAACACCATTAAAAGTGCCATTAATAACGAAATAAGGTAGATTTTCAACACCTTCATTTTTCATAGTAGTATTTAACACTAATAAAGCAAAATTTAGTTTATCACCAATATAAAGATTATTTAAACTGCTAATATTAGTAAACCATAAAACATAATGATTTTTTGTAGTAAAACCAAAAATTTTACTATTAACATCATTAATACCCCACCAATTATAATCAAAATTACTACCATTATCAGTTACAGATCTATAATCTAAACCAATAGTGGAAATAATACGATTATAATTAACTTTCATTCTAACAAAGCTAGAATCATAAGTGCTTTTTTCTTCAAAAAGGATTCCTCTACTTGATGAAAAGATAGTATTACCAGTAATATTGACATTACTCAAAGCAGCACCTGAGAGTTGGAAATATACGCTAATAATAGAATTATTAAATGTATTATTTACCAAAGATAATCCACTAAATTCTTTAGAAGCATAAGCATAGAAACCATATTTGCCAATAAAATCATTCTCAAAAAATTTGAAAATAGTGTTATTACTATTGGTCCCATCCAAATAAACACTTGCTCCATTATTCCCTGTGAATTTATTGGAAATAAAGTTTATAGAATTGTTACAATTATTCACATAAAACCAAATACCATAACCAGATATTCCAGTAATATTATTTTTAGTAAAGGTTATAGTATTATTACTATCAGATACTTTCAGATTAATAGCATAATCTCCTTCTCCTTTTATGCTGTTATTTGTTAGATTAAGGTTATTACTACTATTATGTCCACTAAAGTAAACACTACTTTTATTGTTTCCTAGGAAATTATTAGAAACGAAAGTTATACTGTTTACACTTTTATCTACATACATCCACATACTGTATCCATATGTCCCTGTAACATTGTTGTTAGTGAAATTTATGATGTTCTCACTATTAATTGTATACCAGTAAATTCCAGGACCTGTTGATCCAGTAATATTATTGTTATTTAATATTCCATTGATATTATTGCTATACTGAGCTTGGAGATAAATACCTCTTGAACTTCCTTTAATGTTGTTGTTAGCTAAGTTCAGAGAGATATTATTACTATAGGGTGTCCACCAATTAATTCCATCTTCATTTAATCCTGTAAGATTGTTATTAATGAGTTCTACAGTGACATTACTTCTTTGGGAGTCTAGAGAAATGCTTGAATAGTATCCTGTAATATTATTGTTAGCTAAGTTTAAGGTAATATTATTGGAACCTCCAGCAATCCAAAGGCCATCTATAGATATTCCGATAATATTATTGTTATTGAGTGTTATATTTAAGTCAGTTTGGAATTCAGATATGGTTATGCCCCCTTCATATCCTTTGAAATTGTTGTTAGTGAAATTTATATTGTTTTTACTTCCAAGTAAAGATAAAAAAACAGCATCTAATTTTGATGTTATGTTGTTGTTAGTTAAAGTTAGATTGTTATTTCCATATAATAATTCAAAGTTAACACCATCATCACAGTTAGAAATATCCATGAAATTTCCATTGATGTTGTTTCCGTTTATATTATTATTAATAAGTCTAATATTATTTTCACTGTATTGTCCATATAAATAAATCCCTACAATTCCGGTAATATTATTGTTTTCAAAAATAAATTTATTATTACAAAGAAAAGCATAAAAATTTACTCCAATAGAATTTTTTGAACCATTAGCTGTAATATTATTATTTCTTAAAGAAATATAGACGGTTGATCCGTCTTTTGCATTTATATAGATAGCACCAGCTTCTTTATTACTAATAGAAGAAATTATAGTATTGTTTTCCAGTGATATGTCAATTAAATTAGAACCAGTAAAATGAACACTAATATCACTTGTAGAGATATTACAATCACCAACTGATATACCACCTGTATTTGACCTTATAGCTGTTTGATAGCCACTGATATTTAATTTATTAATTATGATATCCTTTGCAGTTATATTAAAAAGAATTCCCCCATTACCTTTTATATTAACTTGTCCTTTTGATGATATATTAACACTACGTGTAATATTCAAATTTTTGAGCTTATCATAATTCCCAGCATTAAGAATAATAGTATTATCTTGTTGAGTAGAATTATTGATAAAACTCTGAATATCATTTGAAGATGAATTTTCATTAAATTCTTTAGCACTAACACCAGAGATTAATGAAAAAATAATTAATCCTAATATTAGAATAATTGAACCTTTTAAAATAGATTTATTTAATTTTGATCTATCTTCTTCTAGTCTATCAGCTATTTTGATATAATTTGTCATATTTAAACGAATCCTATAATATTTTTTTTATATTGTATAAATAGTTTGAAGTTATCAAATCTTTACATACAACAAATTTACATATAAACAATATCCTATTTATATTTTATCTAAAACGAACATTCATAGATTAGAATTAACATTTAAGGATTAAAACTATAATTCTAATAATAGAACGAACATTAAATAAATAGAATAAACATTCTACAAAAAAGGTAGATATTAAACTATTAGTTTATTAATCCAACCTTACAAAATTATTCTTATTAAGACAAAATATAAATACTATACATTCAATATATTTTCTTATATGATAAACAATAAACGAAAAATAGTTGATGCGGTATTTGTATTATCATTGAAAAATGGCTTTGATAGAGTGTCTATAAAACAAATTCAAGAAGAATCAGGGCTTGCTATTGGGTCTATATATTACCATTTCAAAAATAAAGATGAAATTTTGGAATATATGGTTGAAAAATATCTTTTAGATAGTTTCAACGAACTTAAAAGGGAAGTAGAAAAATTAGATCTATCCTTTATGAAAAAAATAGATTTCATTTTCAACTATAAAATTAATTATTTTGCTACAAAAGAAATTGAATCTGAATACATTATAACTAGGCCCAAATTCAATCACAAAGACTACTTTGTACTACTTACAAGTATTTATCATCACCATCCTGAAGTTAGACACTTCTTTTATGAATTGCATGATTTATTATTTGATTTTTATTATAAATTAATTAAAGAAGCTATTGATAAAGGAGAAATAAGAGATGATATTGACATTAAAACATTAGTCATCTTTATACAAACAATTTTAAAAGGGTATATTGACTTATGGGTATATCAGCCAAATTTTTCATTTGAAGAACTAGTAGAATCTAATATTAAAATGATAGAGGAATCAATCAAAAAACAATGAATTTGAATATTTTTTCATATTGGCTAATATAAATTAATAATAATTTTTATATTAACAATTTTTTTTAATTAGAAATTTTTCTAATGTATTTTACTTATTTTTTTTGCCATAAATTTTATTAATAATTATGAAATTAATAATTAGTTATAATTTAAAATCATATTACTTTAACTAATAAAAAGTTAAAAAATATAATAAAAATGATATTTTAGGAGGAATCATAAATTATTCTACTTACAAATATTACTGAGAATATCTTAAATCATGATATTATAAAAGAAAGTTTAACTAAACTCAACACTGAACATGAAGTTAAAGAAAATGAAATAAGTGAAATATATTATCTTAATGAAAAGACAATAGAACAAAAATGGAATTTTGGGAATATAAAAGTGAATAAGTCTAAAATTGACATGGAAAAAGGTATGGAAGAAGTTTATAGTAATATTAATAAAATTATTGAAGATATATTAAATAAAAAAGATTTTTTAAATGTAATAGTCGATACTAGCTTTTTAGCATATTTAATATTAGAAGTCCTAATAAAAAATTTCGATATTACAGATGTTTTTATTTTAGATGAGGGAGAACTTAAAAAAGCCCATCCTTGTGGATGTGGTCCAGAATATATGGGTTATTAAAATTAAAAATAAAAGCCCATGTTTTTTTAAAGGAGATATTATGAAATTGATAGCTATTAATGGAAGTCCTAGAAATAATTGGAATACTGGAAAATTGTTAGATAAAGTTCTTGAAGGCGCAAAATCAGAAAATGCAGAAGTAGAATTAGTAAATCTTTATGATTTAGAATATCAAGGATGTGTTAGTTGTTTTCGCTGTAAGAGAAAGGATAAAAAACATGGAAAATGTGCTATGAAAGATGATTTAACTCCAATCCTTGAAAAATTAAAAGAAGTAGATGCTATTATTTTTGGATCTCCTATTTATTTTTCAGCTGTTAGTTCTGGCATGAGTGCATTTTTAGAGCGTTTTTTATTTTCAAACATGATTTATAGTAATGAAATACCAACAGTTTTTCCAAAAAAGATTCCTTCAGCTTTTATATATACAATGAATATAACTAAAGAACAAATGAAAGAATATGGTATGGAAGAAAAATTAAAAATATTCCAATATTATATTTATAGAATATTAGGGAAGAAATCTGAATTATTATATGCATATAACACTTATCAATTCAAAGATTATGATAAATATGAGTCTTCTATGTTTTCAAAGGAAGAAAAAATAATAAGCAAAAATGAACAGTTTCCAATTGACTGTAAAAAAGCTTTTGAAATTGGTATAAACATTGTTAAATCAGCTAATAAATAATTAAATAATAATTTTCATGTTAATTTTTTTATATTAGTAATCTTTTAGAATAATAGTTTTTTATATTAATTATTTTTTAGAATAATAGTTTTTTTATATTAATTATTTTTTAAATTATTTATTTCGAAATGTTATTTATTAAATTTATTTTATTAATTTTAATAGCTATATTTTTAGCTGAATGCTTTTTGAAAGATTATTATTCCAAAATGTCCAGCTAATGTTAGTAGAATACTCCATAATATTATTCCTATGGACATCCACTTTATTAAACTATTTTTAGGAATTCCAAGAGCTATTCCTATGGTTGCACCAATTGGAGCTCCAAAAAATAGGGGAGATAATAGTCCTAAACTCACATCACCATATTTCTCCCATATATTGTATATTCTTCCTTTTTTAATACCTCCTTTTTTAGACTTCTTTTTAATAATCCAATTTCTTATAGATTCTCCAAAGTAAGCTATTATTACGGCTGATAATATTGAGCCTAAACTAGAGGCAATAATTATTAAAACAGGATTAAGTTTGAATCCAAGTCCTATGGGTATAGAAAACCATAATTCTAATATTGAAGCTAAAAAAACAATTAAAGTTTCTATTATAATATTCATATTTTCCTAATCCCAAATTTACTTTCTTATTCTTAGTTTATTTCCCTAAATTTAACTATTTATTCACTTTATTTTATCACTATAATATATTCACTTTATTTTATCGTTATAATACATTTAATTACATTTTATCTTAATTTGATCGTCTAATTATATTTCTATCATCTAAAAAGATATTCATTATAGAAGATATTATTGGGAATGCAATAAGTAATATAATTGTTATTTTAGGGTAATATATTGCCAAGGATAGGAAAACACCTAATAATATTATCATATATATTATTGGTCCAATTTTTCTGTCTTTTTTTGTTTTATTTCTCCTTTCAGGGATTTTTTCACCATAAACTTCTCTGACTATTATAAAATAGCTTAAATTAACAACCACAAATAAAAAATCATAAAAAATAACAGGAATTAACTTTGTTGGATTTTCAAGAACCCATTTTGTAAATATGGGGAGTAATGCTAGTGAAAGCAAAAAAATCATGTTTTTCCACATAATTTTGTTTGTTATAGTTTCTACTTGATCAATTAATACATGATGTTTGTTCCAAAAGGACCCAACTATAAAAAAACTAATAATAAATATAAGAATAGAGTATAAAAAACTTAATATTCCTGAATAATCAAAATTCACTGGCAATGGGATCTCAAGAACCATAATAGTAATGATAATTGCCATAACTCCATCACTGAAAAATTCAAATCTATGTTTTGATAAACTCAAAAAATCACCTTATACTAATTTAATTCATTATATTAAATTATTAACTGATTATTATTTACATTAAGTTATTTATATTTTTTATCAGATTAATCATTAAATTATTGAAATTCTATTTTCTTAATATTTTATTTTCTTATATTATTAATAAAATTGGCTTGTTTTAAATTCACGTAATTATATCTTTAATTTATATCTTTAATTTATATTTTCACATTTCTATTTTTGAAGACTATTTTATTAAATAAGTATGATATTAAACTTTTTTAGGAATAATACAAGATTAAAGATGGAATGTTTTAAAAGAATTATTATTCAATAGAAAAATTTAAACATTCATATAACATATATACAAGTATATATTTAAACATTATAATTTAAGTTTTTTAAAAAATTTTATTTTTCATGATTTTAGAATTCTCTAAAGTTTAATGAATTTTAAAAGTTTGAATTTTAAAATTTTAATCAAATAACTAGATGAATAATTTTGTAATAAGGGGTTTGTGAGAATGAATAAAAAGAAAATAATAATATTGGGAATACTTTTTGTAGCTGTTGCTGGACTTGCATTAGGATCTGCTAGTGCAGCTACTAAAACCCATAAAACAGATAAATTATATTTTAAATCACATTCAAAAGATAAATATTCTTCATTTACTAAAAAAATAGATCGTGTAAACTCTATTGATGGAGTTTATGTTTATCCAAAGAATTATGATGCTCAAAATGCTCCAAATAGTGTGATGGTAGGAATTTCTGGAAAATCTTTGGATGATTCAGATTATAAGGCAACTAAAATAATAATTAAATTTAAAAAGAAAGTAAACGGCAAAACTTATTATTCTACAAAAACATTTAATAAATCATGGGTTTATTATAAACCAAAAAACAATTATAGGCCTTATTATAGCATAGTTTACTATAAAAAAGTAAAAAAATAATATAGTAATTTAAGTATATAATTTATAATTATTGTTTTTATATTATTATTTTTATTATTTTTTAATAAATTATTATTTTAAGTTTTTTCATTTCTTGGGCCTTAAAAAAATCATTTTTTAGTTATTATATGGCTTTGTAATATATTGTTGCTGTTACTGGTGTTAGATTCTTTGGAACTTTTATTCTTATACTCTCTCCGCTATTTTGGGTATATTTTTTGTAGATTGTTTCATTGTTGTTATTTTTAAATTTAACTACTACTTGGGTTATTTTAAAGTATGTTTTCCCTTCAAAGTGGTTAGAACTATTTAATAAATATATTAACAGTCCTCTGTGGATATCTGCTTGTCCATTGTATTCACTATTGTAAAATACATAGATTGTATCTTCTTTTCCTATTTTTTTCGTTTTTGGGAAATTAAGATCATCTTTAATTTTAATAGTTTCTTTTAAATCACTTGATTGGTTTGTTAGGTTATTTTGATTTATAGTTATATTCTTCATGATTGATTTGTTTTGGAGTCTTTTAGTTGAATCATTTGGAGTTTCTGATGTTATCATATATTTACTAATTCCAAAAATTAGTATTAATGTTATCGCTAATATTACTGTTTTATTTTTCATTTGTTTCACATCTGAATTAATTATTCATTTTTTCATGAAAGTTTCAATCAAATAATGTGTAATAATTAATATATTTAAAAGATTTAAAATATTAAGAGTTATAAATCGGATTTAATATACACATGGCTTTTATATTTATTTAAGATTATTTTAATACAACTTGATACATTATTTCATTTTTGCAATAGTTTATACCAATATATTTATATGTTGCATACTATTATATAATTATAGTGAATGTTTTCTATGGGATGAGTATAATGAAATTTAGTAAATTTTTGTTAATATTAGGTATAGTCGCTATTGTTGGTATTTTTACAGTTAATGCAAGTTTTGCAGTTAGTGAAGATTTATTAACTTATCAAGGTAGCCAATATATTAGTTATGATAAGAAAATTTCGTCTATTGATTATAAATATGTTTTTAAGGATAAAAAAGATAATGCTAATCTTAATATTAAGGTTAAAAAAGATTACCAAAATAAATATAAGATAAAATCAGTTAATACTAAGTTTTTTGTCTATGATAAAAAAGGTGTTTTTCAAAAAAGTATTTATAAAGATTATAATGGAAAAAATAAGAATAGCATTTCAATAAAAATTCCTAAGTATTCTTCAATTGCTAAATTGACTATCAATTATAAAACGAAATCTAATTTGAAAAAAGAATCAACTAATTTTTATATGAGAAGTTCTTTTAAACAAAAATTATATCTTCAATCTAATAGGTCTAAAGCAAATGTTTTAGAGAAAGGCTATAATAAAGTCAATAGTGGAAAAATTATTTATGTTCCTACATATCAAAAAATTAAAATTTATACAAAAAGTAAGAATTATAAAATAAAATTAATTAGATTTATGGGACTTAATACCACTTCTAAAATGAAACAAAATATCGATGTTGTACCTAGAGATGCGAATGAATGGGTTGCAGTATCATATGAGTTTATTGAAGATTTAAAACCTTTAGGAATTAGGTTATACTATTATTAATATTTATAATAATCTTATTTTCTCTTATTATCTGTATGATATTTAATAATATAAAATTAAAGAGAATGTTTTCTATGGGTTGATTTCATGGTTAAGAAAAAGCATTTTATAGGTTTATTATTATTTGTTTCATTTATTTTTATTATTATTAGTGTTCAGACAGTTAATGCTGATAAATCTATTCTTATTGATGAAGGTTTAGCTAATTATAAGAATTCTAATATAACTAAATTGAATTGGGAGGTGTATTCTTCAGATAAACAGTTAAAAATTTACAGTAAGCAATTAAAAAGAAATTCTCTTGGTTATAACAAAAAGATTCTGATTAAAAAAGTCAAAAATAATAAATTAAAAATTTCTATTCTTTATTCTTACAAAGGAAATGTTATAAATAAAAATTATACATTTAAGTCTAAATTAAATCATACTTCTTACTATTATAAAATTTATAAACCTAAAATGGTTAAAAATTTAATAAAAACAGAAACTTTTGAAAAAGGTAAGGAACCTTATTATAATGGACCTCATGGGGAGATAAAATGGAAAGCTCATATTTATCATGGTAAAAAGGTCATTATTAATGATAGGAGTAACAATTTATATGGTCATATCAATAAAACTACTTTAATTGAAAAACATGGAAAAAATAGATTAAAAATAACTACTAAAGTAGGAGTCGCTGCGTTTTCAAAAATATTATATTCTGATGGATATTTGAATTCATTAAATATCTCTGATTATAAAAATCGAAATCCTTTTAAAAATAAAAATGTAACTTATGTGAAAACAAAATTAAGCCCAAAAGATTATTATATTAAAACTCACAAATGGAAACTTTTTCAACATATTCCTAAAAAATACATAGTTGAAAGAGCTTATGGTTTATTAAAAAATTCAAACACTAAATTATATTGGAATGCATGGAAAGAAAGAGATAATGATTTTATTTGGAATAGAATAGTGATATATAGGGGATTTTCTTTTAAGTCTTATAATGAGGATAATAATGATATTTATGATAAAATAACCATCGAAATATCAAATATTAATGAATTAAAAATAACACATCAAATAAATAAAACAAAAGAAATTAAAAATATAAACACTGACTTATCGCCACTTGATTATTATTTAAAGGTTTATAGGGAAAAAATGATTGAAATACTTGATAAACCTATAATAAATCTTATTCTCACTGAATAGATTAAATATTAATTTTAAAAAACTTAATATTAAGGTTTATCTTAAATAATTAATTTTATTTAATTATAAAAAAGCAAGATAAAAAAATTAATAAATTAATAAACGGACTTGGAGGGATTTGAACCCTCGATCTTAAGATTAGGAGTCTTACGCCCTTCCAGACTAGGCTACAAGCCCAAATATAATAATAAATATTGTTTAGTTTTTTTAATTATTAATATTTTTTGGTTATTCTTTCTTCTTTTTAAGTAACCAATTTAATGTCATAATATTATTTTCTAAATCATAAACTTCGGCCTTTTGACTTTTAATGTAATTATCAAATAAATAACTTCTTTTTGGATATTTTTTCTTTAATTCTTCGGCTCTTTTAGTTATTAACTCTGTATTAATTTTATTAATTTTAGAAAACTCTTTATCATCAGATAATATTTTATCAACAATTTCTAAATTATTTGATTTAAATATTTCTATCTTATAATTGAATATTATTCTATAATTAGTATTTTAAATCGTTATTATGTATTATATAAATATTATTATATTATATAAAAAAATTGTATTAATAACAACTTTCTAAAACTAGCTATTTGTTTAAATTAATTAGATATATCAATCTCTATCTGTCTAGATATGATTATTTAAAGCATTTTTTAAAATATTAAACTGAAATATTATATTTTAATAAAAAAAGAATATATAACGGACCTGAGGGGATTTGAACCCCCGACCTACGGATTAGAAGTCCGTCGCCTTATCCAGACTAGGCCACAGGCCCATATGATTACTAATATGGGTTATTTTATTTTTTTTGAAGTTTTTTTCTTCTTTTTTATCCTATTTATTTTATTTATTTCTATAAATTGGATTTAATCAATTCTTATTATTTTTATATCATATTCTTATTGTAAATACTTATGATTTACAGAATGATAAGATATTGTACTTTTTAGTATATAAACATAACTCTTATATAAATATAACTCTTTTTATAAGCTGAGAATATTTTTATAAAAATTAGCTGAAAAATATATTTTGGACTTTTTAATATTTAAACTTAACATAAAAAAATTTAAAAAAAATATTTAGTAAATAGTATAATTACTATTTACATATAAATAGGTGGTTGAGGATCTTTTTTCACTTCTTCAGCCAATTTTTGAAGCCTTGATTCAATGTCTTGGGCTTCTTTTAGAAGGGGTTCATAGTCAATATCAACATCAATGAGTTTATTAAGGCCTTGAACTACTTCTGCGGCTGCTCTTGGATCAGGATATTGTGTAAGTGTTTCTGCAAGTATACATGTAGCAGGGATGTTTTTCTGTGCAGATTGAGTTAAAAGTGTTCCTGAAATTCCATTTATATTTCCCATTTGCATTATTGGAAAATCTTTTTCTTTCAATACATCTAATGCTTCTGTTGAGTTGGCTACAGCTCCAGCAGGATTTCTTTTTTCTCTAACAATAGCACTATTAAATGTTATTAATTCTTTACTATTATTTTTATCCATCCAATCAACAATTACATTTGTCATATCAAAAACAACCTCTTGTGGAACTATAAAGTCTGATAAAAATAGCACTAATCCTTCTCCTTCATATATTCTGAAAGGATGTAAAGCTACTCCTTTATATAATACTGCTAAAGGAGGGAAGTGTTTTGATTCGATGTAACCAATTTCTCTCATTTTTAGGTTATCTACCAATAACCATCCTATTATGTTCCCAATTAACCCTGCATTAGGGGAACCTTCAAGTACAATTGCATCTTCTATATCTTCTGAAACTATTTTACAACAGTCTGTTTTAGTCTCCACTATCATTTGATTCAACCCTTATTTAAATTTTTATCAACAACCAGCTCCACCAAGATTTTCACCAGTTTCGCTATTTATTTGGATTTCTCCAACAATAACATCGTTTATAAGTATAGGAACAATATAAACTATTAAATTATCCTCTATTTCTTTTAATCTTGGTATTCCTGCAGTTGCTTCATCTTCTTTAATATATCTTGAAGCAATTATTTGTGCTTCTTCTTCATTTATCATTTATATCCGCCTCTATGATTTATGAATATTTATACTCTATTTGTATGACCGTTTGTATCTACACCAATTCCATCTACTACATTTCCGTCTTGGTCATAGACTTTAACAACCCACATTTGGATAGAACTATCCCATTGTGCATTTCCTGCATAGGCTCCTGGCTCTTCAATTGCATTCTGTGCTATTTGTTTAGCTTCAGATGCAGTCATGCCTCCATAGGATTGACTATTTCCTCCAGAACTAGATCCTCCATTATTTGAGGATCCACTTGAACTATCGCTACTGCTACTACTACTTCCACCACTATTTGTCCCATTCACATCACCAACTCCATTAGAACCGGAATCACTCGAACTACTATCGGGAGTATAACCTGGAAGACTAAATATACTATTATCTGGATTAGTTACGCTATAAGCAGTTACTCCAGCAGCTATACATAAAACTATTATAACCGAAATAATTATGTTTGAATTTTTCATTTAATTACCTCTTAATATTTGTATTATCATGTTTTTACAAGCTAGTATACAAGATCTCTTTTTATTTTTTATTTTTTTATTTTTTTTATTCTTATATAATCTAACTTAACATAATTATACATGATATATTATATTCAAATTAATTAATATACCTTTCCATTATTCTATTTTATTATTTTAAATTATTATTTTTTCAATTTTACCTTATATTTATTCTCTAATCTCTATTCTAAATATTTTAAATTTATTTTTTGATTCTTTTTGTTTTATTAGATTATTGATTTTTTAATTAATTATTATTAAATAGGTTTAATTTTACATTTTTTAATTTAATTTAAGTATAAATTTCAAATTAATATAATTATAAATAAATTTATTTCCTACAAAATTTGCTTTATATTTTTAAATTAATAGTTAATATTAATATATTAAATTAATATAAAAATTAGTAAATTATTTTAAAAACTTTTAGTGCCTATAAAGTTAAACATTAAATGTCTGTAAGTTTTTTCATTTTTTATTACCATTTTTTATTATCATTTTTTATTATCATTTTTTTATTTTTATTTAATTTTTATTTAATTTTTAATTAATTTTAATTTAATTTTTCAATGTGTATTATTTTTATTTTTATTTTTCTTATTTTTCTTATTTCTCTGCAATTTTTTTCTATTTTTTCTTATAAGTCATTATTTGATTTTTATTTTCTGATTAATACTGAAGTTAAAATTTTTATTAAAAAAACTCCTTTTTTAACTTGACCTAAACTTTGGTTTATAATATATAAGTGTTTCCTTTTTTTTTAAATGGAAACTTTATTAATAAAGAGTAATGTAAAATATATTTGTTAGTTTCTAATTTTTTATAAATAAAGAGGTGACACATTTGAGCGAAAAAATAGTTATATCTCCTACATCTCGTCAGGAAGGGCATGCTGAGCTTGTCATGGAAGTCGATGATGAAGGGATAGTTACCAAAGGAAGATACTTTAGTATCACTCCTGTTAGAGGCTTAGAGAAACTTGTAGCTGGTAAAGCGGCTGAGACTGCACCAGTTATGTGTCAGAGGATTTGTGGTGTTTGCCCAATACCTCACACTTTAGCTTCCGTAGAGGCAATGGACGATTCATTAAATATTGAAGTCCCTAAAGCCGGTCAATTGTTGAGAGAATTAACATTAGCTGCACATACAGTTAACAGTCACGCTATACATCATTTTTTAATAGCTGCTGATGTTGTGCCAGAAAACTTATTTGCAGATGCTGTAAACAGTGTTTCTTCAATAAGAAAAACTGCACAATATGTTGTAGATATGGTTGCTGGAGAAGGTATCCACCCATCTGATATCAGAATTGGTGGTATGGCTAGTAACATTAGTGAATTAGCTAGGAAGAAGTTATATTCAAGATTAAAAGCATTAGTTCCTGTTGTTGATGCACACGTAGAATTAATCACTGGTTTAGTCGCTGATAAAGGATTCCCAGAAGGATTAGGTGTACATAATCAACCTATTTTTGCAAGTGACAAGATTTATGGTAAAAGAGAATTCTTTGACCTAGATAGATTCACTGAAATAATGCCTGAAAGTTGGTATGATGACCCCGAAATAGCTAAAAAAGCTTGTTCTACCATTCCTTTATATGATGGTGTTAATGTAGAAACTGGTCCAAGAGCAAGAGCAGTTAAATTTGGAGCATTTAAAGAAAGTGGAGTTGTAGCTCAACATGTAGCTAGAGCTGTTGAAATGAAAACTTATCTCTCCAGAGCTATTGCTATATTAGATGAATTAGATACTTCAGCAAATACTTTAGCTGATTTTGATCCTAGGGGAACAAATAAGCTTGGTATTGGAGCTATCGAAGGACCAAGAGGTTTAGATGTTCATATGGCACAAGTTGCTGATGGCAAAACTCAATTCTACAGTGCATTAGTACCTACTACTTGGAATATTCCAACTATGGGTCCTGCAACTGAAGGATTCCATCATGAATGGGGACCTCATGTTATACGAGCTTATGACCCTTGTTTATCCTGTGCTACTCATGTAATGGTAGTAGATGATGATGACAAGAGTGTTGTTAAAAACGAAATGGTAAGAATCTAATTAATAGGGTGTTTTAGTAAAGTTAAGAAATTAATTTTACAGCTATCACTATTTAATGGATTATTGAAGGGAAAAATATGCCATATGATGCAGAAACATTAGTTGTTGGATGCGGGAACATATTATTCAAAGATGATGGTTTCGGTCCAGAAGTTATTAATGCTTTAGAAGACTATTTTAAAGATAAAGAAATGCCAAATGACACCATGTTTATTGATGCAGGAACTGGTGCAACACACTTTATATTTACTTTGCCCCATGAAAGTTGGAAAAAGTTAATAGTAGTTGATGTTGTGGAGTTCGATGCAGAACCGGGAACTCTAAAAATTTTTAGCCCCTATGACATGCCTAGAGGAGCATATGAAAATGTTCATTCTTGGCCAGTCGAAGAACCGCTTCATGATTTAGCCGAAAATATTGAAGTAGTTATAGTAGGGTGCAAACCTAAGGAAATTTCTGCACCAGATGTTGATATGGGCTTAACAGAGCCTGTTCAAAACGCAATCCCTGAAGCCATTGAGATGATTTTAAAAGAAATAGGGGTTTAGCAAATGCTTGCAAGAATTAAAAGGTTTTTAGGACTTGGAGGTAAACCAGAAAAACAAGCTAAGCCAATTAAGCCAAAAGATGATGAATCTTCACAACAGGAGGTTGAAAAAGTGGCTGAAAAACCAAGAATAGGATATATTCATTTAAGTGGGTGTTCTGGTGATGGTATGGCATTAACAGAAAATTATGACATACTCGCCGACCTACTTACTGATATGGTAGAAATTGTATATGGACAAACTTTAGCAGATGTATGGTATGATGATGGAGTCAACCAAGGTCACAAAGATATGGTTGAGGACATGCCAGAAATGGATTTAGCATTAGTAGAAGGTTCTGTCTGTTTACAAGATGGACATAGTATGCATGAACTTAAAAAAGTAAGAGAAAAAGCAAAATTAGTATGTGCTTTTGGGTCTTGTGCTATGAATGGATGTTTCACACGTTTCTCTCGTGGTGGACAACAAGCACAACCAAAACATGAAGCATTTTTACCAATTGGTGACATAGTACAAGTAGATTGCGCAATCCCCGGTTGCCCAGTCTCTCCAGAAATTGTAGCTAAAACAGTTGTTGCACTTATAAATGGGGACATGGATTATTTACAACCTATGCTCGATATGGCAGGCTGTACTGCTAATTGTGGTTGTGACTTACAGAAAAACATTGTTAATAAATCCATCTGTACTGGATGTGGAACTTGTGCAATGTCTTGTCAGACAAGAGCTATTGAGATGAGAGAAGGTAGGCCAGATGTAAATATAGACAGATGTATTAAGTGTGGAGTATGTTACACTCACTGTCCAAGAAGCTGGTTCCCTTCAGAACAGATCAATAAGGATTTAGGACTATAGGAGGATTTAAAATGGTATTAGGTACTTATAAAGAAGCTGTATCTGCAAGAGCTACTGATAAACAAATCCAAAAAGTCTCACAAGATGGTGGAATAGTAACAGCATTATTATCCTATGCACTAGATGAAGGAATTATTGAAGGGGCTGTAGTAGCAGGACCTAGTGAAGAATTATGGAAACCAGAACCTCTGGTTGCAATGACTTCTGACGAAATTCTTTCTGCAGCAGGAACAAAATACACTTTTTCCCCAAATGTAGCAGCATTAAAGAAAGCTGTTAGACAATATGGTCTTGAAAAAGTGGGTACTGTTGGAATTCCATGTCAATTACAAGGTATCAGAAAAACACAATCTTATCCATTTGGAACAAGATTTTTAGCTGATAAATTAGCATTGATTGTTGGTATTTTCTGTATGGAAAACTTCCCATTTGCTTCACTTGAAACTTTCATCAGTGAAAAAATGAAATCTTCACCTGATGTAACTGAAAAGATGGACATTGGAAAAGGTAAATTCTGGATTAAAGCACTAGGAGAAGACATTGGTCTTCCTTTAAAAGAAACTCATGGATATGAACAAGCAGGATGTAATATATGTCCTGATTACACTGCTGAATTAGCAGATGTATCCACAGGTTCTGTAGGATCTCCAGATGGATGGTCTACTGTTCTTAAAAGAACTGATGCTGGTGCTTCTATATTTGATCAAGCTGTTGAAGCTGGAATTATTGAAACCAAACCAATGGATGGAGTAAAACCAGGTTTACCACTACTTGAAAAACTAGCACAAGGTAAAAAAGACGGCGCTAAGAAAGAAAGTGATAGTAGAAGAGAATTGGGACTTCCTGTTCCATTCTAAATCTATTTTCATTTTTATTTTTATTTTTTTTTTTAATTAATATTTATTTTCCTAAAATTAATCATATTAATTTTATCTTCCTAAAATTTAAATTCTATTTTTAGGCTTATTATTAAACTTTATTTAATTATAACTTTATTTTCTAATAATCTATTTTAATAATTTTTTTATATAGATTTCACAAATTTATTATTTAAATTTACCAATAAAAATCGTTTTTATTTTATAATAATTAATAAAAAGTATTTAATTTACTAAAATATTTTCTTAAATTAAAAGAATATTATTATATAATTATCTTATTAATTATCTTATTGAAATTTCTATTTTTATATATTTTTAATTAATTTAATCATAAATTATAGTTTTTAAATTCAATTTCATTTATTATGTTAAAAATTAAATAGGGTTTATAAATAGAATAATTGAAAACAAATAATTATCAATAAATTTTAATTTATTATTGTTATTTGATGGTAATTAGTGTAATAAAATAATTTGATGCAGTATATACTAAATATCATGCATGATAGATTAATTTATATGGAATTTGACTAAACATAAAAAAAGTTAAAAAGATTAGTATGTTTTAGATAATTAATTAAAAATAGATTCAAAAATTAATTATCTTTTTTAATGTTCATTTAAATTATTATAATTATTTTTTTTTTAATTATTTTTCATATATTATAGACTATTTAGTTGTAATTGTACATCCATCTCCTTCGACAATAACAGTATGTTCGCTTTGAGAAACCCAACAATTAGTTTTTTCTTTTAATGCAGGATAAGGATATATTGCCATTGCTTCTGAAAGTTGCCTCATGGAGCTATTTAACCTATTTGGATTAAATTTTTTTGTTAACCATCTAATAGAAAATGGCAATGAATTATAATTAGTTTTTATCTCGTTTAAAACTTTGTTTGTATGGGCCATTCTAAAAGGTTTATCTTTTAAATACCTAAATATATAAGTGCCTTGTAGGTCGGTTACCCACCCAACACCATCAGTAGCAAAAGGTTCTATAGCTATTACGTCTCCTTCTTTCAATTTTGCAGTACTTTTATCATCAATACTAGGAATAGACAATCCTGAATGTAAATTCCAATGTTCTAGACTATGTCCTGCTAAATTAGCTATTGGGTTAAAGCCATAGCTATTTATTGCTTCTTGCACAGCTTTACCTATTTTCCCAATTTCAACACCCGGTTTAACAGTACTAATGGCTGCTTCAAGTCCTGCATATGAACTTTCAATCATTTCTTTGTTTTTATTTATAATATCATCATCATATTTTTCCTCAAGATCTTTTCCAGGAACCATTATAGTTATTGCGGAATCTGCTATATAACCATCAATATGGGCTCCTAAATCTAATTTAACTAAATCTCCAGTAGATATTTTTGTTTCATCATTGTATGGGGCAGTATAATGTGCAGTTATCTCATTTACTGACACATTACAAGGAAAAGCTATACCTGCTCCTGCTTTTATAATTTCACTTTCCACAAACTCCACTAAGTCCAATATTAATAAATCATCTTTTATAAGTTTAATTGCATCTTTTCTAACTTTTGAAACAATTTTTCCAGCTTTTTCATATGATTCTATCATGTTTTCATCTTATTTTTTTATATAAATATAAAATAAATTATTTTAACTATAATATCATTATTCTAAGTATAATCTTATTATATTAGGCATGTTATATCATTTTAAACTATGTATTATAATTGTAATAACATACTAATTATATTTTGTGAATATTGATTATATGCTCATATTTTTACAAAATTTTTATATACTTTTATAAACAAATATTATTATATATTTAGTCTTTGTTAATATAAAGAAAATAGATTAATAGGTAGTAAAATTTTTTTAAAAATGAGGTAAAATTTATGGCAAATGTGGTTGTATCTGGTATAAATACGATATCAGTTAACCAGATATTCATTGTGGTTATCGCCATCATTGCTCTAATAGCTATTATAATAATAGTTATGCAGTGGAGACGTGTTAGAGAATCTCAGAATACTGTTCGAATAATGGAAACAGAAATAGAGCTTAAAAAAATCAGTATGGTCGAAAAAGACTTAGAATCAAAGCGATTAATGGAAAATCCAATTCAATTACCTAAAGAACAGCAAGAAAATCTTTCCGGCATTCGTAAATCCACATCTGATATAATGGGAGATGTTGGATATTTACACAGTGAAATTAATGAAAGGTTAGCTAGATTAGAAGCTCAAACTGAGCAAAGAAAGCTTGAACAAATGCTTAAAGAAATTGAAGTTAAGGAAAAACAACTCCTTAAAAAAGGAAAACTATAGTGAGGTGTTATTATGGATGCTTTAGAAGCTTTAGCAATTTTAATACTTGCAGGTGCAATAATTGTCTTGTTATATTACTATTTGCAAAATAATGCAGAAGCTATGGGTAAAGTTAAAGAATATATTCCTTCAAATATTCAAAATAAAAATGAAGGAGAACAAGTTCCAACTGGTGGTGTAAATATGGCTCAAAATGCAAATTCAGATTCAAATACTTCTATGGGAGAAAAATTAAAAGTTAAATTCAAAGACATTGATATGCCAAATATTAGTACAGATTCTTTTTCAAAAAAAATTGACTCTTTTTTAGATGAAAAAAGTGACGAATTAATTAAAGATTGGTCATTAGCTACTAAAGAAGATATTAATGTCCTTGAAAAAAGATATGAATTAGTATCTATGGGTGTAGATGAATTAACCAAAAGATTTAATGAATATAGGGAATTCACTAATGAAAGATTAGAATCTATAGATAAAAGATTGAATAAACTTGAAGATGAAGAATAAATATAATGGATAATACTATTATTTTTAATTTATCTTCTCCTTTTTTTATTTAATCTCTTTATTATATTTTATTTTAATTATTTTTTTATCATCATGATTCTATTCTATGTAAATTTCAATTATAAAATTTTATAGAAATCATGGTTTCATAGAAAGCTTTATATACTATTAAAACATATATTTGGATGATGACTATTTTTATTAGTAATCAAAATCATTATTAAGATTCATATTATTTTAAAGTATAATTAAAAAAGACGATTTGTTTTTTATACATTATTTATTTAATATATTATATTCATTTAGCAGGGTGGGGTAGTCTGGTGATCCCGCGGGGCTCATAACCCCGAGAGCCCTAGTTCAAATCTAGGCCCTGCTATTCTAATTTAATTATTATTTTTTGCACTATTTTTTTTAATTTAATTTATTATAATTATAAATAAGATATAAATTGATTTATATTTAAAATAGAAATTAAATAAATTATAATTTGTTTCATTTTTATATATTCGGTATCTTTTTTTTATTTATAAAGATTTGAATTAATATTAATATTTTAAAATCTATATTCAGAAATATATTTTAATTTTTCATCTTTGTATAATTAATTATTCTTTAGGTAATTACATTATCTTTATGTGATTACTTTATATAATTAAATATTTGATCTTAATTAAACTTATTAATAATAAGATACATAATTTATTTATTGATAGCAAGCTAAAGACAGTTGCTGGTTATTTTTAACTAAGGAAACTCCATCCATCACACAGAACTATAATGTTTAAAGACATATGCTGAGAAGTATGACTCTGGAGCAGAAACGACACGTCTTTTAATGAATGAATATGATAGGTATTGCTTGATTGACATTAAAAGGACCGGTGAAACGGCCATTCTATAGGGTGCAAGGACAAGTTTGCTTTTGATCCTCTGTGGTAGGCAAGGTAGTCCGCGTAGATGAATACTGTAGAAACAGAAGGTGGGTTACTCTTAGCATGCTATCAATTATCCTTCTTTTGGGGTTTTAACCGTTCTAGTTAATTTTAGATATAATTTAAGAGATTACAAGCTAAAAATTAATAAATAGGCTTGTAATAATGAAGTTTTTAGAAACTGATTTTAAAATAATATATTTAATTCAAAGGAGAACTTTCTATAAAAAAGAGTTAAATAATATCGATAATTTTTCATATAAATTATATAAAATTTTTTTCATGATGATATTTAATATTATAAAATAAATCTAAAAATAAAAATAAACCAGATTTTTTAATCTAAAAATAGAATGATTTTGAAAAGATGTATATTTTCATATTATAATATTCAAAAAATATTTTTTTAAAAAAAGAAAATTAAGGATAATTATATGTTATCCTTTATTTTTATTCAATTTTGTAGTTTTTATTGTTTTTTATTATTCTATTTGATTTATTATAGAATTTATAACTTGTGGTTAGCCCATATTTGTTTTTAGTTATGATATTTTTAGTTATGACATTAGATTTTTGTCCTTTTTTGATTTTAAGACCATATTTAAACCTATAAATAGTATTGGATTTGATTTCGTTGTTTTTACTATTTTTATAAGTGTAAATTCCGTAACCAGATTCCTTAATTTTACCTTTTATTTTATTAGATTGTATTTTATTAATATTTCCATTAATATAAAATCCATAATTACTAGTTTTAGTTATTTCATTACTGATTATTTTATTTTTATCGCCTGTTAATTTTATGCTATTTTTTGAGGAACCTATTTTATTTTTATTAATGCTGTTTGTATTTCCTTGATTATATATTCCATTAGTATTTTTATTTAAATAATTACTTGTAATTTGATTTTTGTCTCCTGTGCTTTTTATTCCATAAAATTTACTTCCTTTGATGGTATTTTTACTGATAGTGCAAAAAGATGCTTTATTAATTATACTATATTCGCTATTGGTTATTTGGTTATTAAGTATAGTTGCTTTGTTTGTATTTTCTATACCTGTAGTATAATTTTTTATTATATTATTTTTAATTACACTACTAGATCCTTTGTTAATTATTGCTTTGCTTCCATTAGATAGGAAATTATTAATTATGTTATTGTTTTTAGCGGATATGACTATGCCGTTATAATTATTGTTTAGTTTATTATTATAAATTTTTGCATTGTTTCCGTTACTTATAATGCCGTATTTAGTATTAGTTATTTGGTTGTTAGTGATATTATTGTTTTTGTTATTGTTTGTTATTCCACTTATAGAATATTTTATCATATTTTTATTGATTTTATTCTCAGAACCAGTAATAATTATTGCATTATTTCCATTAGATATATTATTATTTTGTATGAGATTTTTAACACCAGAAATAGCTAAACCGACTTGATTATTATTTAGTATTAAAACATTATTCTCTATTCTATTTTCTTTTCCTTTAACAGTAATGAGAGTATTATTTTTATTATTTTTCATATTATTTCCATTAATACGATTATTATTGCTATTCAAAATAATATGTCCATTTATATCATTATTAATGATTTTATTGTTAATTCCATTAACTTCTAAAATATAATAATCACTATTATTATGAATCTCCTTAACAGTAATATTATCGGCATTTATCATAATATTGAAAATATTATTTTTAAAACTACCATTTACATAAAAGCCATTTATCTCTAAATTACTATTATTTATTTTTGTATAAAATTCATTGTTACTAATATCACTAGAAGAATTATTAGTAGCTAAATATAACCCAATATCATCAAAACTATGCACAATATTATTTTTAAATAAAATAGGAGTATATGAGTAAATAATACTGCCATAATTTGCGGCGTTGTTTGTAAAATTACTGTTAATTATAAAGAAATTAGTAGCATTGTTATAGATGGCACCACCATTTGATGTAACTTGATTATTTGTGAATTTAGAGTTTTTTATACTTATTATATTATTGTTCCAGATTGCTCCTCCGTTTGTTGCGTTGTTGTTTGTGAAAGTGGAGTTTTCTATTGTTGTGTTTGATTTGGAGTTGTATATTGCTCCTCCTTGTGTTGCTGTGTTATTTATGAAGTTACAGTTTTGTATGTATGCTGTTGCGTTGTTGTATATTCCTATTGCTCCTGCTTCTGATCCTAGTTCTTGATTAATTGCTTTGTTGTTTGTAAAGTTACAGTTTGTGATTGTTGCGTTTGCTCCATAATCTCCATATAATACGTTTATTGCGGCAGCTCCTGGTGTTCTATTTGCGGATCCTGTTCCTGTTGCTAAGTTGTTGTTGAATATGCTGTTGTTTACGGTTACTTGTGAGTATATTGTGAGTGCTGCGTATAGTGCTGTGTTGTTGTCGAATGTACAGTTGTCTATGGTTTTGGTTCCTTGGTTTCTTTTGTAATTGTCAAAGAACATTACTGCTCCGCCGTGTCTTGCATTATTTTTTGTAAATGTGGTGTTGTATATTAAAACATTGTTAATGTTGTCTAATATGAGAATTGCTCCTCCTGAGCCACCATCTCCTCCTGGTTCTTGGTTTTTGCTTGCTGCTGTATTATTTTCGAATATTGAGTTTTGGACTGTTAGATTTCCATGGGTTAATATTGCTCCTCCTCCATAATCATTATTGGTTGCACCTTGAATTGTTGTTATTTGGTTATTTTTAAATTCAGTGTTTATTATGGTCATTGTTCCATTGTTCCAGATTGCTCCTCCTCTTTGAGTTGCAATATTATTCTCAAAATTACAATTAATAATAGTTAAATCACCATAATTTGATATGGATCCTCCATTTATATTGGAACAATTAATAATAGTTAGGTTGTATAAATAAATAATAGAACTTGTTTTTATATTAAATATGTATGAAACAGAATTTCCATCAATAAATGTTTTGTCTATTCCTTTACCGATTATATATATGCTACCTCCTTGGGTTTTGTGAGATTTATTAATTTCAATTTTTGTATTATTTTCTCCTTGAAAGATTCCCTCATCTAATCTAATATTAATATCATCCGAATCTCCTGATTGATTGATAGCTTTACCTATTGAATTGTAAGGATTATCAATTGAGCCAGTTCCCGAAGAATCATTTCCATTGTTTGAAACATATATATTATCTTCAGCTGCTGAAACAACATCTGATGCTAAAAAAATTCCCAAAGATAAACTCATAATGAGTAAAATACTCATTATTGTGTTTTTATTGATTTTCAAAGATTTTTCCCCCTTTTAATGTTTTAAATGTTAGTTAATCAATAAAACAAATAAAAAACAAAATTTTAATGTTAAATTTTTTTCCATTGTGTTTTTAAAATAATCTGGTATTATTTAATACATTAAAAGTATGATTGATTAACTAATTAATAGTATAATGGGGACAATATATAAAATTAGTTATATGATTTGGAGATTATACGGTTCTTATATTTATGTTATAGTTAATCATAATATATTTATATTTTCATAGAATATTTGCGTTTTAATAAAATATTCATATTTTCATGAAAATTAAGTATTTATTGCACATAATTATATAATTTTTGTTTAATATGTGCTTATTTTATATTTCTATTATAAGTTTCATATTTATTATTTTTCTATTTTTCAATCGTGTATATAATCATTTATTTTTTCAAATTGTGATATATTTTTTCATTTTAAATAGTTTATATATAATTATTTATAATATTAAAATATATTAATTAATTATGAATATAATTAAAAGGGGAAACAACACAAATCTGAAAAGATTAAATGAAATATTAAAAGTTTTCAGTAAATATGAATTTGATTTTGTAATTGAGAAAATTGGCTTAAAACATAAAATACCATTTTTCAAACGTTCTAAAAAATATGAATCATTACAAGAGCTTGATGATTCACTTCCTATTCGATTAAGAAAAACTTTACAAGAATTGGGTCCAGCATATATTAAATTAGGGCAAATGATAAGTACTAGACCTGATTTGGTTGGGGAATCAATTGCTTCTGAATTTTCTAAAATGCAGGCTGATAATCCAACAGTACCTTTTTCTGAAATAAAAAAAATTGTCGAAGAAGAGTTAGGGGGTCCTATTGGGGATAATTTTGATATTTTTCATGAAATTCCTTTGTCAACTGCTTCAATTGGTCAGGTACATATAGCTAAATTAAAAAATGGGCCTTATGTTGCAGTTAAAATTCAAAAACCAGATATTGAAGATTTAATAAAGAGTGATTTAGCTATAATGAAATTTTTGGCTAAACGAATTGATCAATATATTCCAAAAGCCAAACCTTATAATTTTCCTACAGTAATTAATGAATTTGAAAGATCTATTTTAAAAGAAATAGATTATAATCAAGAATTAAATAATATGGATCATTTTAAAAAGATTTTTGAAGATGATTCAACTGTTTATGTTCCCAAATCATTTTTTGAACTTTCAACTAAAAAAGTACTTACAATGGAATATATTGATGGCGAAAAAGTTTCAGATGTTATACTATCAAAAGGGGTTTATAACAAAAAGTTAATAGCTAAAAGGGGAATGAATTCTTATTTCAAACAAATTATTGATTATGGATTCTTTCATGCAGATCCTCATCCATCAAATATTTATATCTTGAAAAATAATGTCATTTGTTATATTGATTTTGGGATGATGGGTTTTCTTGATGATGAATTTCGTGAAAATTTGACTGAATTATTCATATATTTCATTGAAAAGAATGTTAAAGGTATGATTAATCAACTATCTTATATGGGTATTTTAAGTGAACGTATAGATAAAAAAGAGTTAACCTATGATTTAACTGATTTAATGAATAAATATTATGGAATTGAATTAAAAGGAGTTCATGGCGGTATGATGGATATTATATCTGTCATGCGGACTTATGATGTTATTTTGCCTAGAGAATTTGTTTTGATTTCTAAAGGACTTTCTATGCTTGAAGAAACAGGAATAGAATTAGATCCAAACTTTGATACTATTTCTACACTTGAGCCTTATGTCCGAAAAATAACACTCAGAAGATTAAGTCCATTTAGATTATTTAGTTTTCTTAAGGATAACATTTTTGAAATTGAACATATATTAAAAACACTTCCTATAAATATATCTAAAACATTATATAAATTAGAAGAAGGTAAATTGCTTATTGAACTAGAACATAAAAACCTAGAAAAGATGATTAATAGAATTTCAATTTCTATGATCTTATCCGCACTTCTTATAGGGTCTTCACTTGTTATACTATCTGATAAAGGATTCACGATTTTAGGTTTGCCTTTTTTAGGAATTATTGGATTTATTTTTAGTGCTATATTAGGTCTTTGGCTAATAATATATACAATTAAAGGTAAGAATTATTGATTAGTTGTTTTTATATTACTATTGTTCAGTTTCAAATATTATTCCAAATATTTTATTTATTAATATTTTATTTATTATTATTTCAATTATTAATATTACATAAAAAAATTTTTAATATAAATAATATATGTTAAAATACAAAAATTATTAAATATTTATTTAAAAAATATGAAAAAAAATATGAAAAATTGAAATAATGATAAATAAAAATTATTAAATATTAATTTTATATTAAATATAAATATAAATCTATTTTAAATATAAAATTTATATTGATATAAAAATTTTCAAACAATAAATTAGTTAAAGAGATTTAATGATTAATAGCTTCTTTTACCTTATCAAAAAATCCTTTTTCATAAGTTTTTATTTCCTCACCACTTATATCAGCAAATTCCTTAAGTAATTCTTTTTGTTTTTCATTTAATTTTTGAGGAACAACAACATTAGCTGTAACATAAAGGTTCCCCTTTGAATTTCTTCTCATTATTGGCATGCCTTGCCCTCTTAAACGAAATACACTTCCACTTTGAGTTCCTGGAGGTATTTTAAGTTCTACTTCTCCATCAATTGTAGGTATATCTATCAAATCACCAAGACTTGCCTGAACAAAACTAATTTGTTGTTCATAATATAGATTGGCTCCTTCTCGTTCGAATTTTTCATGAGGCTTAACATTGATTAAAACAATTAAGTCTCCATATCCTCCATTCATATCTCCAGCATTTCCTTCTCCAGGAACACGAAGCCTAGAACCAGATTCAACTCCTGCAGGAATTTTTATTGTAATTGTATTACTTTCTCTAACTTTTCCTTTTCCATTACAATTATTACAAGGATCTGTTATTATTTTCCCTTCTCCTCTACATTCTGGACAAGGTCTAACATTCATCATTTGACCTAATATGGTATTAGTGACTTGTTTTACTTGTCCGGTTCCACCACATGTTTGGCATTCTTTGGGATTACTTCCAGGTTCGGATTTACTTCCATGACATACTGGACACTCTATATCATGTACTATTGGGATATCTTTTTCTATATCTTTGGAAGCTTCTTCTAGAGTTATATCTATTTCTGCATAGATATCTGATCCCCTTTGAGGGCCTCCCCTTCTACTTCCACCACCAAATCCAAACATTTCAAAGATATTTCCCATATCGAATCCGCCACCAAATCCTTGGAATATATCTTCAAAGTTAACATTTCTGAATATATCTTCATTAGAAAATCCATCCATACCAGCATGACCAAATTGATCATAAGTCTTTCTTTTTTCTTCATCAGATAAAACAGCATAAGCTTCACTTATCTCTTTAAATTTTTCAGTAGCTTCTTCATCTTCAGAAACATCAGGATGGTATTTCATAGCTAATTTACGATAAGCTTTTTTTATCTCTTTTTTATCTGCTCCCTTTTCCACTCCGAGAACATCATAATAGTCACGCTTTTCTGGCATTTATTCACCTATAAATTATTATAATAATCTAAAAATTAAAAATTATTAAATATTAAAAATTATAATTATTAACATCATTTTGTTAAATTTAATTATATTTATTTTCTATTTTATATTTTAAAATATTTATTATATTCACAATTTAATTATTTTTATTTTTTATAATATTTTTTATAATATTCCTTATAATATAATAAATATTATAATTTTTATTTTGATTAAGGGGTTTTATTAATTAAGGTATTTTTATTATCATTAATTGATTTTTTATTAGTTTATTGTAAATATAAAAATATTATTAAAATAAAATTAGTTTATATAAAAAATTTATATAAAAAATTTATATAAAAAAAATGTAGGATATAAAATTTTTTAGATAATATATCCTATTTAATTGTTTATTTATCTTTAACTTCATAATCAGCATCAATAGTGTCATCATCAGAACCTGCATTTGGGTCTTGATCTGCACTTTGATTTGATGCACCTTGCTGTGCTTCTTGTGCTGCTTGAGCTTCTTGATAAATTTTTGCACCAATTTCTTGAACGATTTTTGTTAATTCTTCAGTTTTTTCTTTTATAGCTGCAATATCCTCACCAGCAATTAATTCACGAAGTTCTTTAACTAAATCTTCAATTTTAGATTTTTCATCATCAGATATTTTATCTTTAAGGTCTTCTACAGTCTTTTCTGCAGTATAAATCATAGAATCTGCATTATTTCTGACTTCTATTTCTTCCTGTTTCTTTTTATCTTCTTCAGCATGCATTTCTGCTTCTTTGACTTTTTGATCAATTTCATCATCAGATAATTTTGTAGAAGCAGTAATTGTTATAGCTTGTTCTTTACCAGTTCCCATATCTTTTGCAGATACATTTATAATACCATTAGCATCGATATCAAATGTAACTTCAATTTGTGGAACTCCTCTCGGTGCTGCAGGAATTCCTACTAATTGGAATCTGCCAAGAGTGGTATTATCTGTGGCCATTGGTCTCTCACCTTGAAGAACATGTATGTCTACAGAAGTTTGATTATCTGCTGCTGTTGAAAATATTTGGCTTTTTTTAGCAGGTATTGTTGTGTTACGATCTATTAATTTTGTTGCAACTGCTCCCATTGTTTCAATACCCAATGAAAGTGGTGTAACATCAAGAAGTACTAAATCTTTAATTTCACCTGCTAAAACTCCTCCTTGAATAGCTGCACCCATAGCTACACATTCCATAGGATCAATTCCTCTTTCGATTTCTTTTCCTACGTATTTTTCAACAAATTTTTGAACTACTGGCATTCTAGTAGGTCCACCAACAAGAATTATTTTATCTATATCTCCTTTTGTCATTTTTGCATCTTTTAATGCTTGTTCCATTGGACTTCCACATTTTTTAACAATAGGATCAACTAATTCTTCAAGTTTTGCTCTTGTGAGATTATTAATTAAATTTTTAGGACTTCCATCAGTTCCCATAGTAATGAATGGTAAGTTTACTTCACTAGTTAAGGTGGTTGAAAGTTCGATTTTAGCTTTCTCTGCAGCTTCCCTAAGTCTTTGAACAGCTTGATCATCATCCATAAGGTTTATACCAGTTTCTTTCTTAAATTCATCTGCTAAATAATTCATTATGGTATTATCCATGTCGGTTCCACCAAGTTGGGTATCACCACTGGTTGATTTAACTTCAAAAACACCTCCGCCAAATTCCATGACGGTTACATCAAGAGTACCTCCACCGAAATCGAATACCATAATTTCTATTTCTTCATCTTCTTGTTTATCAATTCCATAAGCTAAACTTGCTGCTGTTGGTTCGTTAACAAGACGGACAACATCTAAACCTGCAATTGTACCTGCATCTTTAGTAGCTGTTCTTTGATTATCATCAAAATAAGCAGGAACAGTAATAACTGCTTTCTTAACTTCTTCTCCAAGGAAAGATTCTGCATCTTTTTTAATTTTTTGCAATATAAAAGCAGATATCTCTTGTGGGGTATATTCTTTTCCTTGAACTTTAACCTTTCTATCTGTCCCCATGCTACGTTTAATTGCACTAATGGTATTTTCAGGATTTGTAACAGCTTGTCTTCTAGCTGGTTCTCCAACTAATCTTTGACCATCTGGAGTGAAAGCAACATAACTTGGAAATGCTTTACCATATTGACTAGCTCCTTCTGCACTTGGTATTACGGTTGGTTTTCCACCAACAAGAACTGCTGCAGCAGAGTTACTTGTTCCTAAATCAATACCGATTATTTTTTCTTTTTTATCTGCCATTAACATCACCTATATAATTTTTTTATATTTTTTAATAATTATTTATAATTTTTTATTAAAATTAATTTTATGAATATTAAATTTATTAATTTATTTAAATTATTAATTTATTTAAATTATTAATCTATTTAAATTTATTAATCTATTTTTTACAAACTCTAACTTTGGAGTATTTAATTACCTTATCTTTTAGAGTGTATCCTTTCATTAATTCATCAATAATCTCTCCATTTTCATGTTCATCACTATCTTCAGCCATTAATGCTTCATGTTTAAATGGATCAAATTTTTCGCCTTTTGCAGGTATTTCTTCAAGCCCTTCTTTTTCTAAAGTAGACTTTAACTTAGAATATATCAACTCTATTCCTTCTCTTAACTCTTTTTCAGTTTTAGATTGTTCAAGAGCTCTTTCAATGTCTTCATAGCTATCTAATATATTTATTATTAAATTTTCATTTGCAAATTTAATAATTTCCTGCTTTTGCTTCTCTGATTGTTTTTTAAAATTTTCAAAGTCAGCCTGAAGGCGTTGAATATGGGACATATATTCACTTATTTCTTTATTTTTGTCTTCAAGGTCTTTTTCCACATTAGCTAATTCATTTATCTTTGTTTTCAACTCTTTTTGAGTATCACCAAGTTCTTTTTCTTGAAGTTTCATTTTTTCTTTTATCTCTTTTATCTGTTCTTCAAGACCTATCGTTTTTTTATCATTAGCCATTAATTCACCTTTTTTAATAATAAATGATGAAAGAAAAAATTTTGTTATACTATTAATAAATTTTCCAATATATACTCTAACTATCAATTAACTAAACGAGGAATTTAAATTATTAACTTTAGATTTTTCATAACTATAAAAAATCTTAAATAATTATTTTAATATTAAAATTTTTGGTTGAGGTTAGTGTTATTTTTAATAATAAAATTAATTATCTTTGGACTTTTTTAATTAAATTTATTAAAGTAACAAAAAGTTATCTTTCTCATTATCTTATAGTAACAAAAAGTTATATAAATGTTTCGATATATAGTTAATATGATGGTTATGATGGACGATAATCTAAATAATAAAAAGAACAATAAGCAAAATATTGGTGCTGAAAATAGTCAATTTGAAGATAATAATAATTTAGCTAGTTATGCTACTCCTAATCCTTATAATATTACTAATAATAGTAATCAATTTAATAATGTTGACATGGAAGACATTCTTGATGTCATGGGATGTAGAACTAGGAGGGAAATAATTAATTTACTAAGGGAAGAGCCAAGATTTGTGAGTGAAATTTCTCAAGAGCTTGAAATTGGACAAAAAGCAATTATTGAGCATTTAAGAGCAATGGAAGAAATAGGAATACTTGAATCTTCTTTTAAGAAAATTGTTAGGGGCAGACCTCGTAAATATTATGATATGCCTAATGATTTTACTATTAGTATAACTATAACCGAAAATTCTTTTGATGTTAATATATCTGAAGATATACTTAATCTTAAACAACTCCCTTCTGGTGATGAATGGTCAAAGTTATTAGAAATTGAAAAAAGGATTGATCAGGGTCATTGGGAAGCTGTTGAAGAACTCAAAAGTCAAATTAGGCTTTATGAAAATTTAAAAAATAGGGCAGAGTATATACTTGAAAGAACTAGAATGAAATAGCTTAAATAAATTTAATGGCTCTATTTTTTATTATTCATTATTGCTTTGATTTTTAGTATTATAATTATAAGGGGTTTATAATTTATATTATTTTGAATTTTGTCTAAGATTCTTTTTAGATTTATATTATTTATAAAAATTTTATATTTTTATAAGTATAAAAATGAAGTTTTTATTATTTATTAGACTTTTTGTTTATTTATTAAATTTTTAATTATTATTTAAATAGAATTTAAAATAATTTTATAATTTAAATTATAATTTAAGTTAATTATTTAGCTTAGACGAAGATATTAATGCTTGTCCAAGTGAAATGGAACCATCACCAGCACAAGAGTTTTTGTGTTGAATAAAATTAAAACCTTCATTTTCAATATATTTTTTTGTTGCTAATGTTATTGCTTCATTATAGAAGACACCTCCAGTAGCACCAATATTATCGATTCCAAGATTTCTTCCTGCATCAACAGCTAGTTTTGCTAAACCTTCACTAACTGCTATTTGTCCGGCATAAGCTATTTCTTTTCTATTTTCGCCTTGATCTATTAAATTCATAATATCAACTAATATCTGGCTAGTATCTAGAACAGGCCTTTTATTATATTTTTTAAATTTAGGTTCTATGATTATGTCTCCATTTGCTCCAAAGGCTAGTGATTCTAATTTCATAGAGCATTCTCCTTCATAAGTCCTTTTACCACAAACATTGAGTGCCACTGAAATTGAATCTAAAATTCTTCCAGTACTAGTTGTTATTCCAACATTTAAATTAGATTTTATTTGTTTCAATAGATTTTTTATCTCTATTTCATTATGTTGGAAGTAATTTGCATATTTTAAATTTAAAATATTCTCTAGTTCTTTTTCTTCATAATATTCACTATTGAATAATATAGAAGCTAACATTCTTGCAGGGTATTTGGTAGAAATATCTCCTCCTGGCATTTTTTGAGGTTCTAGTGAAGCTAATCTTTTATAGTTAACTATATCAGTATAAATTATTTCTCCTCCCCAAGCTGTTCCATCTTCCCCATATCCTACTCCATCAGCTGCTATAAAAATCAATTCATCAACTGAATTATCAATGGCCAAGACTGCTCCATGTGCATGGTGGTGCTGAACAGGAATAACTGGGCAATTAAATTTTTCACCCATTTCATTTGCCAAACGTGTAGTAAAAAATTGTGGATGCATATCGCAAGATATTATATCAAATTCTTCTGTTTTTGTGAGATTCATCATATTTTTTATTGATTCTTGCAAAAATTCATAAGTTCTAAATTTATTAGTATTTCCAATGTGTTGTGATACATAAGATAATCCTTGCTTCTGAATAGTAAATGTAACATCTAATTCTGGACCAAGAGCTAAAACATCAACCTCTCTGTTTAGGCAATTCAAATTTTCTAAGTTATAAGGGTTAGGTACATAACCTCTTGATCTTCTTATAAATGATAATTCATTGTTTCTATATCTTATTACAGAATCATCGCAACGGTTTACAATTTTTCTATCATGTAAAAGATAGTAATCGGCTATTCCATAGAGATTAGATAAGATTTCATTGTTATTAATCATCATTGGTTCTCCAGGAATGTTTGCAGAAGTCATTATAAACGCAGGTTCTTCAGTATAATCAAAAATAAGATTGTGTAATGGGGAATATGGAAGCATAACTCCAATATTATGGAGTTCTGGAACTAAAAATCTAGAAAAATTATAATCCTTATTCTTTTTTAAAACAACTATTGGTCTTTCAATAGATAATAATGATTTCTTTTCAAGATTAGATACTTCAGCAAATTTTTCAACAGTTTTTAAATTCTTTGACATGACTGCAAATGGCTGATTACACCTATTTAATCTTTTTCTAAGTTTTTTGATAGGTTTATCATCTGTTACTTTGGCTACTAAATGTGTTCCTCCTATGCCTTTTATTGCTAATATTTTTCCCTTATTTAATAGCTTAACTCCTTCTTCAATAGGATTATTTTCTTTATTAACTATCATTTCTTTTCTATTTTTATCAAAAAGTTTTAAAGAGGGTCCACAGTTTTCACAGCAACTAGCCTCTGCATGATATCTTCGGTCATCTGGATTTTTATACTCTTCATCACATTCACTGCAAAAAGGAAATTCATCCATTGTAGTTCTACTTCTATCATATGGAATAGATTCAATTATGGTAAAACGCGGTCCACAATCAGTACAAGCAGTAAATGGATATTTATATCGTCTATTTGTTGGATCATTTATTTCTTTTAAGCAATTATCACAAATAGCTAGGTCTGGAGGGATTATAGAAGCCCCTGAAAATTCTGATGAACTTTCAATTATATTAAATTTGTCTGAAATCTCAATTTCTTTTTCTAAATCTGATTCATCAATCCAAATTGTTTTAATTGAGTTTATTTTTGCTATTGGGGGGCATTTATTTTTAAGAACTTCTATAAAATTATTTACATTTTCTTTTTTACTAAATAAAACTATTTCGACTACATTTCCAAGATTTCTAACATAACCTGCCATATTTAGAGAATTAGCTACTCTATATACTGTTGGCCTAAATCCAACTCCTTGTACTGTTCCTTCAACTAATATTCTAGCAAATTTCATTTATGGCACCCATTGAAATAGTTTTTAATTCTATGATTATGCAATAAGCATCCTATACTCAGTAAACTTAATTATGTAATACTTTAATGGACTTTTAATTAACAATTTTTAATAAGATATTTTTGTTTGATTTTTTATTGTGAGTGTTTAATATAATTTTTCAATATTATATAAAATTTGAGTATAATTGGATAATTTATTAAAATTAACTAATTCATTAAAATTAACTAATTTATTACAATTAACTAATTTATTAATTATATTTATTGGCAGAATTATTTTTTATTTAAATTTATTATTAATAATGCCTTTTTTTTGTTTGATTTTAATTTATGTTATATAAATAAAATTATATATAAATTGTTTATAATATTAAAATGTGTATATTAATTATTTAACTCTTAATTTATGATTACTAATATTTTTTTATCATTCAATTTATTATGTGATATTATGAGAAAAATCCTTAAAGAGCTTTTAGATGGAAAAATTAACATAGATACATGTGAAAAACTTCTAAAAGCAAATAATATATTAGAATTAGATGAAATAGCTAAATTTGATAATAATAGGGAGATAAGAACAGGATTTCCCGAGGCAATTCTTGCTCAAGGAAAAGAATATGATGATTTATTGACTATAATTAAAGAATATTTTAATAAAAAAAATAAAAATGATAAAATTTCTGTTTCCGATGATGAAAATGTTTTTAATATCTCCAGTAATTCAGTTATTATAACTAGATTATCTAAAGAAAAATATGATAGATTAAAAGAAGATTTAAGTTATTTAACCAATGATTTTAATTTTGAATATAATATTAAAGCTAAAATATTAAAAATATCTATTAATTCAAATTCATATTCTAAAAATATGATTTCTGAAGATATTTTAGAGGATAATGAAAATTTAGAGGGTACTGAAAATAAAGATAATATTAACAATTTTAATGAAAATACTAAAAAAATAGGTATAATAACTGCTGGAACTTCAGATATACCTGTTGGGGAAGAAGCTAGGATTGTTATTGAAGAAGGAGGATGTAAAGCCATAAATTCTTACGATGTGGGCGTAGCAGGTATTCATAGGCTCTTTCCTCAAATAGCTAAAATGGTTAAAGAGGGAGTTTGTTCAATTATTGTTTGTGCGGGTATGGAAGGAGCTCTCCCTTCTGTTGTGGCAGGATTGGTTGACATTCCTGTTATTGGTGTTCCAACTTCTGTGGGATATGGAATTGGTGGAAAAGGAAAAGCAGCATTATATTCTATGTTACAATCATGTGCTCCAGGCCTTGCTGTTGTAAATATTGATAATGGTTTTGGTGCAGGAGTTTTCGCACTTACAATAGCTAAAAATTTGAAATAATTAGTGATATTCATTGATAATTATCTTATAGTGTTTGTGGTCCATTTTTATTTTTTATAGTATTAATTTATATTTTTATATCCTATTAGATTATTTATGGGGAATTATAATGATTTTTAAAGAATTTAATCCTAATGAACATGACTGCCGTAAAATTGCCGAGCTTATTTATTCTGTAGATTATAGAACATATATTAAAGTATTTGATTCTAAAGACAACGCCGTTCTTGCTATTGAAAAGCTTCTATATGCAGAAAAAGATAGTTTTGACATGGATAAATGTTCTAGTATTGATTATAAAGACATAACTAATTTTAGTATTGGTTCTAAGGATTCTATTTATTCTAAAAATAAGTTTTATGTTATTTTTGACGATAAAAATCCTGAAAATAATTCTGATGAAATTATTGGAATATTGGATCTTGTAAAAGGTCAAAAAAATACTTTATTTAAGGATATCAAGAATGCAATTAAAAATTTGAAATTTTTGGATGGAGTTCGTTTTTCTTTTATATATATTTTAGATTATTTTGTTTTAGCTAAAACACTCTCAAATGATATTTATTTGGCTGAGATCGCTATTGATAAAAGTCAGAGAGGTAAAGGTATGGGAACAAACATATTGAAAATTATCATTGACTCTGCAAGAGAAAAAGGATATAAAAGAGTCGTTTTAGATGCTGAATTTAATAATGAGGGGGCAATGAAATTATATAAATCTTTAGGGTTTAAAATTTTTAATAAAAGAAGTATTAAGTTATTTAATAAAGAAAGGGGTATGTATAATATGGAATATATTTTATAAATTTCTAATAAGTAAAAATATTTTTAATAATTTATTTAATAGTTAAAAATTTAATAATAAAATTAATAATAATAATTATTTTCAATTGTTCATATGTCCCTATTATTCATGTCTTTTTTTAAATTCATATAATAATTCATCTAAACTTATGCCTTTATGTACTAAAAGAAGAAGTGTATGAAAGATTAAATCAGCAGATTCATGAATTAGATTTTCATTATTTTTAGATGCTATTATGACTTCAGCAGTTTCTTCACCTATTTTTTCTAAAATTTTATCTTCAGCTAATTTTTCACTATCTTGCATTATATTAGAAGTATATGAATCAATTGGATTGTTTTTTCTATCTTCTAATGTTTCATAAATATCTCTAATAATCTTTTCACTAGCCATTAGGGAACCTTCTTTTATCTAATATTTTATCATAATAAATTACTTTCATTATTTGCTATATTATTTTAAAATTATTCTTATTTTATTTTAATTATTTGGGTCATCTTCTTCTTTAGTCCAGTATTTTCCAGGTTTCATCTTTTCAGGCATTTTTTTCTTTAAACTTTCTGTAATTGCTATAAGGGGATGTTGTGCATCATCTATAATCTCAATATCATCGAAACTATGTATCCCTGCCTTATCTGCTGTTTTTTCCATTCCTAACTCTAGATCTTTATTTAAATTTATAACATAACAATCTATTTCATTGCATCCAAGTTTTCTAGCAGCAACTGCTCTATGGTGCCCATCAACAAGTATCCATCTATTTCCACTTTTCACAACAATCGCGGGTTCAGCTAAACCTCTTTTAAGTTCGTAAGTTCTACCTTCTAACTCATCAGCATAAACTTTGTCTTGAGTAGGTCTTAAATCATTAGTACTCACTTTTTCCCGTTTTAAATTTGTTTTAATTCCATATAATTGTTCTAAAGTTTTCTTAAAGTAATTTACTTTAGTTGGAGTTGACCTCTCTATGTGTGATCTAACCATATCAGTATTTGTTATTATGCCATTAAGTTTTCCGTCTCGACCTACAACAGGTAATCTTGAAATGCCTTGTCTAAACATTACTCTAGATGCATCATTGATTGACATATCTTGCTGTGCAACCACAACCTCTGTTGACATAATATCTTTTACCAATTCTTCCCATTCTTTCAATAATAAGTCAAAAGCAGTAACTATTCCTACAATATGTTTATTATCATCTATAACTGGAAATCCATCGTGTCCAGTGTTTTTCATTAATCTTATGACTTCTGAATTAGGTGTATTAGGATTAACACTAATAACATCTTTTGTCATATAATTTTTTACTAAAGATTTTCCACTCATTTTTTATACTTCCTTTGATTATTAATTTTCAAGTAGTTATTTTTCCCTTAATAACTTTTTAGATTAATAATTTTTTATTCAAGTAATTTTTTTAATATTTTTACAGTCTCTCCAGGATCTGCTTTTCCTCTAGTAAATTTCATGACCTGTCCAACTAAAAAGTTTAGTGATGCTCCTTTTCCTGTTTTATAATCTTCCACAGCAATAGGATTTTCATTTATAGCTTTTTTAGCTGCATTTACTACTTCGTCTTTGTTAATTACTCCAATCAATCCTAATTCTTCAGCTATTTCATTTGGAGATTTTGGATTTTTAGGCATTTTTTCAACTATTCTTTGCCCAGCTTTTGTTGTAATCTCTTTATTTTTAAGAAGAGTTAATAGAGCTATAATATTCTTAGGACTTATTTCACTTTCTGAAAATTCGAATTTATTATAAGTTAAAACTCTTTTGAGCTCATCTCTCATCCACATTGCAGAAAATATTGGGTCTATAGATTCAGCCACTTTTTCATATGCATTGGCTAATTCAAGCTCAGAAGTTAAAGTTTTAGCAGTTTCTTCATCTATTTCATATTGTTTCATAAATCTATTAACCTTATTGTGTGGTGCTTCTGGCATTGATTCTGCAACTTCTTCAAGTTGTTGTTTTTTAATCTTAATTGGGGGTAAATCTGGATCTGGAATAAATCTATAATCATCAGCATCTTCTTTTGTTCTCATTCCAACAGTTATCATCTGAGATTCTAAAAATGCCCTTGTTTCTTGTTTGACTTCGACTCCTCTTTTTATTAGATTCTTTTGTCTAACCATCTCAAATTTCAATGCTTTATATGCTCCTTTTATAGAATTTATGTTTTTTATTTCTGCCCGATTTCCTCCTTCGAGAGAAATATTAACATCTGCTCTCATAGTCCCTTCTCCACGAGCACATTCACTATAATTTAATACCCTAATCAACTCTTTTAAAAATTGCCGAGCTTCTTCAGGAGAATGCATATCAGGTTCTGTAACAATCTCTACAAGGGGGATTCCCGATCTATTAAAATCAACTATACCAAAGTCTGGCTTAAATTGCCCTGGATCTTCTTCCATATGTATTTCTCTTATCCTAACACCATTTAAATCTCCTTCATATCCAATAGGAACTGAAGTCCTCTGATAACCGGAAGGTAAATCGGGATAATCATAATGTTTTCGCATGAAATAAGTTATATTCTGATCTATTTTACAATTTAACATTAAAGCAATTGTTAAAGCATTTTCCAAAGCTTTTTCATTAGTTGGGTATGGTTTTGCTCCTGGCTGATTTAAACAAACTGGGCAAATATTTGTATTTGCTGAAGCATCTTTATAATTAGTAGGACAATCGCAAAATAGTTTTGAGTCAGTTTTCAGCTGTACGTGAATTTCAAGTCCACATTTCATGTCAATAGTAATTCCTCCAAGGTTAAAAATAATTGCAATAAAATCAAATACTCTATATTTGAACATATTTATGATAAATAATTTTTATTTTATTCATATTTAGTAATAGTTTTATATAATAATCAATTGTTTTAATATAATTTATTTTTCTTTAATTTTTTTTAATAATATTTTATTTAATTATTTTATATATTATAAATTTTTCCAAAGTAATAATGTTCATATTTTTAGTTTGTTATGTTATATCCGAAAATATATGTAAAATATTAAATTATATATAAATTTTTAATTTAATTATGAGAATTAATCGGATTTATAATAATAAAGAATTAACTTGATTATAAGAATAAATTTTCAATTTTAAAATATTTGTATTCTTATTAATTTTAATATTTGTCATTCAAGGATTCTTTGATATATCTTTTTATAAAAGGGTTTAAATCAGATAAATACTCACTTTCCATATTTCCAAGTTGTTTTTTGTCTGTAAATGTCCCCTTTAACTTTCTTCCAGCCCAAAAAACTTCTTCTTCAACTCTTTTTCCATACTTTGTTCCAAACATTTTGAAAAGAGGGAATTTTGTTATTCCATTTGCACCACTTAAAATTAATGGGCCAATATTAGCTAGGTTATCTGTCCAAGTACCACATATAATCTCAATATCTGGAAAAATAAGCCTTATTGTAGAAACTATCCCTGCATAATACAATGAAGCTGGCTGAGAAGACTTTTCAAATTCTGTATCTTTATGTGGATTAAGAGAATAAAATATTATTCTATCGATTTTATGGTCTTTAATATAATTAATTAAATAATTAACATCTTCAGGAGTTTCACCCAATCCTAATATAATTGTAATTGCTTTTTTAAACCCTAAATCTCCTGCTTTATCTAACATATTACCAATATCATTCAATGATTTACTAGGACATACCTTATTATGTAAAATAGGGTTAGCTGTTTCTACTGCACCCGTTATTCCAATTATTTCTTCATTATATTCTTCTAAATCATTTGTTATGCCAATATTTAGCCATACTTGATTATTTGTAATATCATATATTTTTTTAGCAATTTCTCTGATTTCAGCTGTGTTAAATGATTCATAACCTCCAGATAAAAATTCAATATTCCAACCTAATCTTTTACACAGCTCTGATTCTGCTAATATGCTTTCAATTTTCCTTTTAGCTTTTTTAGGATCTTTAATTTTATTTTTTTGTGTACTCATATAACAAAAGCTACAATCTCCTTTTTCACACCACCAAGATAAAAATATTGCCCTTTCTAAACTAATCTGGTCATAACCTTTTTTTATACTAAGTTTATTAGCTTTATTAATTAAATCTAAAATTTCAAAATTTTTTATTTTATCTATGTATTTCATTTGATTTACCATCGATTTCTAGGATATGAATATATTAAAATCTATTTTTTATTACATATGATTTTTTATTATATATATTACAATTACTCTTCAATATTATTTGTTGTTATTCTTTGTAAATAAATGGTCAAATTCTATATTTTAAGGTTATTATATAGTAATATAATGCCCATATTTTTGAATTATTTGATTAATATACAATTTTTTGTTTAAATAAGAGTTTCATAATCTATTTTAAATTTCTCATTTATTTAAACTATGTAATTAAAAGTATATATAAATCATAAAGTTAATATAATATAATTATTCAATTAATTTTTAATAATATTATAATTTTTAGCAATATTAATTTTTAATATTATTAATTTTTAGTATTGTTAATTTAAATATGTTATTTATTTTTATTTATAAATTATTTATTTTAATAATTCTTGACATATTTCAAATTATTTCTATTAAAATTGTTATGTGACACTAAAAAAATATTTAATATTTGAAAGGGATTTTGATGGTATATTGTAGATATTGTGGAACTCAAAATAAAGATGGTACTTTAAAATGTATCAATTGTGGAAAACCTTTGAGTTTAATGCCTAATGACTCTCAAAAAGATTCAATTCATAGTTCTTATAGGGATCACCATTCTATAGGAAATAATCATGGGGATAATTCCAGTACTCATAATGAATCTATTAATCCTAATATTTCTAATCATCATAGAAGTCCAATTAAAGATCGCTATATGAAAAATGACCAAGAATTAAATAATTTTGAAAATCGTTCTAATATAAATTATGAATCAAAGCAATCTATGAATCAGGGAGCTAATGGTTTTAATAACCAAAGTTATGGCCATAGAAGAGAAAATCAAAACCAAAATTATCAAAATTCTATTAACTCTCATAAAGAAACCTTAAATGATAATAATGGTAATAGAGGTTATATAAATAATTTAAGTGAAAATAATAGTCAAAATTTGGATAATAATTTAGAAAACTCTAATAATTTAAATAATAATATAAATAGTGGTTATTATTCTCAAAATTATCCTAAAGAATCTGTAAAACAAAATAAAAATTCTGTTGAATGGGATGTTATAATAGCGACTGCTTTAATGGTCATTATTTTAACAGCCATACTTCAAAGAATCTTCCCTTCAATAGCAATATTCATATCTCTATTAATTGGGTTAATTTATATTTTAATTGCAACTAAATCTAAATCAACTCTTTTTAAGGCTATACCTTTGACTATTTTGGCTATTTTGGCTATTTCGGCATATTTTAGCATTTAAAAATTTTTATATTTTTGAATAAAGGTGTAATAGTTAATTTTTTTAAAATATACTCTTTTTAGACGATTTTTTATTTTTAGCTAATTCATCGAATTATCAAAAAGTTTATATATGATGATTATCAACCTATGTAATGCTGTCTAAAGCTTAACTGATTTTGGACATAAGCTAACATCATGCCCGATTATAGGCGTGGGTTTTCATATGCCGTCGTAGCTCAGTAGGTAGAGCGTTCGGCTGTTAACCGATTGGTCACAGGTTCGAGCCCTGTCGACGGCGTTTTTGGGCCCATAGCTTAGCCAGGTAGAGCGCCCGGCTCATAACCGGGCGGTCATGGGTTCGAATCCCATTGGGCCCATTGATTAAAGCTTAATCTAATTATTTTAGATGAGTATTATTGTTTGATAAGTTGTATCTTAGATAATTTTATATATTATTAAAATAATCTTAATTATACATTAAGAAATAAAGTTTTAATTAATTAATAATTTTGTCTATAGTAAATATATAGTGAATAATATTTTAATAGTTTTAAAAGTTTTCTAATAGTAATATTTATAAACTAATACTATCAATATATTATATAGCTGACTAAATTTTTTTATTTGCTCCGGTGGTGTAGTCCGGCCAATCATTTCGGCCTTTCGAGCCGAAGACTCGGGTTCGAATCCCGGCCGGAGCATTTTTTATCATTTGTTTATTATATGCTTTAATATAGAAGTATTTTTTATTATAAAAGTTATATTCTATAATTATTATATAATATTTTATTTACTTTTGAAGGTTCATGGGAAAAACCTCCTTTTTATCTAAAGCGGGGGTGCCCGAGCGGCCAAAGGGGACAGGCTTAGGACCTGTTGACGCAGGTCTACCAGGGTTCGAATCCCTGCTCCCGCATAAATCTTTAAAATATATTTGATTTAAATTTATTTATATTATCTTAAAATTATTATTAAAATTACTATGAAAATATAATTTTTATAAAACCATTATTTTTATAGTTTTTATATAATCATTATAAATTTTTATATTTAATTTTAAGTTTTTAATTTTATTTGTTACAAATGCCGGGGTGGGGTAGGCGGTTATCCTACGGGACTGTGGATCCTGCGACTCGGGTTCGAATCTCGGCCCCGGCCCCATTTTTATCTATTTTTTTAAATATATTTAGATATTATTTTTTCTAATAATTTTATTTTTGTAGTTATAATTCAATTTAATTCGTTTTGCTAGTTTTAAAATGCTTTGTTTTAGGAAAAGATAATTTTATATACTATCTTTAACAAATAATTAATTGTTAAACCATATATTTGTAAAAATGATAATAAGATTAAGATACATTTTATTGCTATTATTTAGTTTATTAATTCCTTATTTTTTGGTATTAAGAATTATATTTTATTATCATGGATATTTTAGAAATAATATTTTTTGTTATTCAATTTTTCATGATATATAGCTATAAATGTGGTTTAAGGAGGTATTTTATGCAAAATAAATTTATTGCGTTGTTGATAGTTATTATAATAGCTGTTTGCGGAGTTTCAGCATTTTTATTGACTCAGAATAATAATACTGAGAATAATAACATTACTGATAATAACGGCTCAAATGATAATATTAACAATACTATGAAAAATAAAAATATGAATTTGGGCAATACAAATTTTAAAGGAAATACTGATGAAAATGGTATTATCGCTTCTTTAAATGGGCCTTTATATTCTTCTGAAGGAAAAACAATTAATTTAACATGGAAAATTACAAACAATGGTAATGATACTATTAATAATGTTTCAGCGGAAGATCAATCATCTTCCCATAATTTCGGAACTTTAGCTCCAGGAGAATCAAAGATATATTCCGTTTCTTTAAATATTCCTACATTGGCTCAAGTAAAAGAAGATTTTGGTCCTGATGCAACTGTTTCAAATCCATTTTCAATTGGGGGATATTCTATATCTTATTTGTTAAATGGAGAGGAATTCCAGTTTAATTCAAATTCAATTGATATTAAATTGGTATAATAAATCTTTTTTTATCAAATATTTTATTTTTTTATCTTTTTTTATTTTTTATTTATTTTTTATCTTTTTTTATTTACATTATTTTTTCTTTTAATTTTTTCAGTTTCATGATTAAATTTTATTTTAAATATAATTTTACACCCGATATATTACTGTTCATTAGCTAGGAAAAATTTAAACTATATCTTATTACATATCACTAGTTATTGATTAATGCTATAATTAATTTTTTTTGATTATTATAAATAAATTTTAATGTTGATAAAATGGCTAAAAAAGGTTCAGCAGAAGAAAGAGATTTAGTTCATAAGCTGTGGGAAAAAAATTTTGCAGCCATGAGGGCTCCTGCTTCAGGAGGAGCTACAAAAAGACCTCTTCCAGATGTTTTAGCAGGAAATGGAAAAATATATTTGGCCATTGAAGTTAAAACTACAACTAAAGATAAAATCTACATTGATTCCCCTCAAATTGATGCTTTAATTGAATTTTGTGATATTTTTGGTGCTTTTCCATTTTTAGGAATCAAATTTAAATATACTAAGTGGCTATTTTTAGCTCCTGAGAAGATAGTTAGGACTAGAAATAATAATTACAAAATAGAAAAATATGTTGCATTAGAAACTGGATTAGAGCTAGATGAAATTATTGGTATTGATAAACAAGTTAAATTTTAAAAGTTTTTTATAGTCAAAAATATAAATTAATAAATAATGTTTATTTTATCATTTTATCATTTTATTCTTAAATTATCAATTTATAATTTTTTTTTTAAAAATTTGTTTTTACCTAAAATAACTTTCTTATAATTTTTTATTTATTAGTAATCATTTTTAATTGCTATTTTTCCATTTTATTTGTTAATTAGATAAATATAATCTATTTGGTTTAATTTGCATAGTTTTTTTAAAATATATTTATAATTTTATTTTAATTTTTAGAAAGAATTCTCTCAAAATTTATCAAAACATTTAAATATTAAATCGAACTAATATTTTTATGTTGCCAAGGTAGCTTAGCGGCGAAGCGGTGGACTGCAGATCCATTACACGGGAGTTCAAATCTCTCCCTTGGCTTATATCTAATTATAAAAATCTACTACATTGCTTATTTTTGCTTTGTATTTGGGGTTATAGTGTAATCTGGCATCATCTGGGACTCCAGTTGTCTTTGAAGAAAAAACGCGTAACTGACAGTATGATGATCAACATCGTATCGTATGATGATCAATTGGAGTACTGAGACATGAGAAATCCCAGGATCGGGGTTCAAATCCCTGTGACCCCACTTATATATTTTTAAATATTTATTTTTTAATTGTTTTTTATATTATCAATATATTTTAAATAATTAACAATTTATTTTTAACAATTTTTCCCTTATTTTTTTACTTTTAATTAAAAATTAAAAAGCTTTTTATTATAATAATCAGTCTTATATAATATTTATTAATTAATGCCTAATTATTTAAATTATTAGCACTAATTATTTATTTAACTTATTATTAAATTATTTAATATTTAGATTAATAAATTTAATAATTTAATAATAAAAAATTTAATAATAAAAAATTTAATACTTATTTTTGAGGAGTTTTTTTTATGGAAAAAATAAATGATGTTTGGTGTATTGAAGGTTTTGGTTCAGATTCGAATTGTTATCTTTTTGATGATATAATAATTGATACTGGAACTGGGATGAAAAAGGATTATTTATATCAAAAAATAAAAGAAATAGGATATAATCTTGAAGATATATCTCAGATTGTAAATACTCATTGTCATTTTGATCATGTTGGAGGAAATTATTTATTTCCTAATGCTAAGGTTTCTATTCATGAAAATGATGCTGAACCAATTAGATCTGGAGATATTTCATCTACAGCAGGTTTCATATTTGGAAAATCAATTAAAAGGCATGATGTCGATATAGAATTAAATAAAGGAGATAAAATACATAATTTTGAAGTTATTCATACTCCTGGCCACACTATAGGGGGAATTTGCTTATGGGATGGTGAAATACTAATTTCTGGAGACACGGTTTTTGCAAACGGGGGTTTTGGTAGAATGGATATTGGGGGAAATTCTAGTGATATGGTCGATTCTATCAATTTATTAAGTAATTTAGATGTTAAATATCTTTTACCTGGACATGGGCCTTGGGTTAAAAATGGTAAAAGACATATAGAATTAGCAAAACAAATGATTCAAAGTTATTAAAAAATTAGGGATTCTAAAATTTAAAAAAATATCTTTCATTGCTATATTATTGCAATTATAAAAAATTAGTATAATTATTTGATATGGAATATTGGGAAATAAACTATTATAGAAACAAAAAAATAATTTTATTAATAAAATAATAAAAAAATAATTTAATTGAGTGGATAAATTTTAAAAAATAGTTGAATTGGAGGCATTTTAAATATTAAAATAAATTTAAAATTATTTAATAATCTATAATATAGTCATTCCTAAATTTTGCCTATTTCATGAATTTTTTCGCTGCTTTTTTGAAATAGCCTCTTTTTACAAGTATTGAGATTTTGTTTCCTTTATTTAAAACAGTATCTGGTTTTGGAATAGTTAATTTGCCTCCGTGATATGTGGCAATTATTATATATCCATCAGTCGGTGAAACTTCAGATACTTTCTTACCAGTAACTTTTTCATTTTCTATAATCATGTCTAAAATTTCTGCATTCCCTTTTCCAAATGCAGTTAAATCAGCAACATTTGGGCGTGTTATAATTTTTTCAAGAAAGCCTGCTGCGGTTATTTCAGGGCTTATAACATCATCGATTCCAACTTTTCTAAATGCTTCTTCATGGTCTGGATTACTTACTCTAGCTATTATTTTAGGTATTCCATAATCTTTAACTAGTATACAGGATAGAAGATTAGCTTCGTCATTCCCTGTAGCTGCTACAAAAAAATCAGCATCTTGTATATTGGCTTCTTCTAATGTTTTTGTATCAGTACCATTTCCACAAATTATCAATGCATCTAATTCTGCAGCTGCATTATTACATAGATTTTCACTATTTTCGATTAAAGTAATATCATAACCATCATTTATAAGAAGATCTGCAAGAGTGAGCCCTACGCGCCCTCCTCCCATTATAATAACATACATTCAAACACCTTAACTATTATAAATTATGAAAAATAATAAAATTGACTTTTATAACATATTATCAAAGATTGTATCTTTATATACATAATATTATCTAGTATATTTTACAATGTTTTTTAATAAATTGCCATGTTTTTAGATAATTTCAACTATTGCATTATTTTCCAATAATTGAATCTAAATTAAATTATTTTAAATTAAATTGTTTTTACATGGCTAATTTTTATAATTTAATTTTAATTATATAATTTTTATAATGTTTTTAAGTCTATGTTTATTGGTGTTAATAAGCTTTATTGTCATTTTTTTATTTTTTATTCATTATTTATTTTATTTCAAAATGTTTTTTTAGGAACTGCTCCTTTAAAAATCTCAATAAAACTTCTTAAAATTACAAGTACTGGTATTATTTCGAGTCTTCCAATCCACATATTAAATATAGTAATTATTTTTGCTCCAAAGGGCATATCTCCACTAATAATACCTGTACTAAGTCCTACATTGCCTTGGGCAGAAACTATTTCAAATAGGGAGTTTATTCCATCATAACCATAGAAAACTAGCACAGCCCAACCAATTACAATAAATAAAAGATAGAGTGAAATATAAGAACTTGCTTCTCTTACTTGTGTTTCTTTCAATTGCTTATCTGATAATTTCATATTAATTACTCTTCCTTCTGGAGAGATTATATTTATTATATTTTTATAAACTCCTCTTAGAAAAGTAATTACTCTTACAATTTTAACCGCACCTGCTGTAGATCCTGCAGCACCACCAATGAACATTAAAATTATTATTATGACTTTTATAAAGGTTCCATAATCTTTAAAATTTCCAGAAGGATTAATACTTGTCCCTGCAGTTGTTATTGCAGATACAACACTATATAACGCCTCCATAGGTATTATATTAGTAGCTAATATTAGTATAAAGCTTGTAAGAATTATTATTCCTATCATAACTTTAAATTGAATATCGCTAAATATTGATTTTCCGCGTGTTTTAACTGCTTGATAGTGAGACAGAAAACTAGTTGCCCCTATTATCATTATAATCATAGAAATTATATTAAATGTGTTATTATGATAGAATGCCATATTGGCATTTTTAATCGACATACCTCCAGTTGCTATTGCAGTAAATGTATTATTTACAGCATCAAAAACTGGCATTCCCGCTATAATAAATAATATGATTCCTATACTGGTATAAATTAAATATATTTGAAGAATCTTTTTTAATGTATTAGCAATACTGGGTTTTATTCTATCTTCTCTGGCTTCAGATTTATAAAGACGAGATGCAGCAGTGCCGGAGTGAATCAAAATTCCAATCATTATAACAACAATTCCTAGCCCTCCTACCCATTGTTCAAGACTTCTAAGAAATAGTATTGAATTAGGTAAAATTTCCACATTTTTAAATATGGTGAAACCACTTCCAGTCCAAGCAGACATATTTTCAAAAAAAGCATTTATTAATGAGATATCAAGACATATATACATTACAAGGGCACCTATAAATGCAGCCCAAAGCCATGCTAATGATGAAACTATCATTCCATGCTTTAATCTAACTCTAGTACACCTAGGATTCACTCTTCCAAGCAATGTTCCAACTCCTAAGGATATTAGTGAGGGTATAATAAATCCTAAAAGATAAACATGTTCTTTATATATTAAAGCAACAATTATTGGTAATAGAATGACGATTCCTACTCCTTGCATTACTTTACCAAGATAATTTGATACTATATAAATATCTCTTCGAGTGATATATTTCATTTTTAATCATTTGATTTTTATGTATAAATATCTTATTATTATATTAATTTTTAAATAATAATTAATTATTAAATTAATTAATTATAATTTTTAAAATAAAATTAATTTAGTTTATTTTATTATCAAATAATTATATTAAAATTAGATTTAAAAGGATTATTGTGCAATAAATGGAATAATTTTATAATTGACTATAAAATTGAAGCATATTAATAAAATTAGTATATATGTTTAGAATTAGTATTATTTATTTAAAATTAGTATATATGTTTAGAATTAGTATTATTTATTTAGAATTAGTATTTTATATATTTAGAATTAGTATTATTTGTTTGTATTAAAATAATAATATAATAAATATTATTAAGGGAATTAGAATCTCTTTTATATTGAAATGATTATCAAATATAATAGAATACTAACTATTAATTTTATATTTATTAGTTATTATCTTATAAATCAATAAAGCAGTATTATTCGACTACTTCTCCGAAAGCGAATTTTCTGCGGGTTGCATTGACTTTTACTTTTACTTCTTGACCAACTTCGGTTCCAGGGATGAATATAACAAACCCGTCTACTCTAGCAATACCGTCGCCAGATTTACCTTGGTCTTCTATTTTAACATCGTACTCTGTACCAACTTCTACTGGGCAAGAGAATTCTTCTTGTCTATTGTAACTATCTTCAAACATTTTAATAACACCTAGTTTTGGATTAGCTAATACCAATCCTTAACTTCAATGCAAAAGTAGTAATACCATAAAAATTTATCATACAACCAATTTAAATAAGTAATAAAATAATTAATTAAAAAAAGTATGAATTTATATTCAGTAAAATCAGTATGAATTTATATTCAATTTTATTTTTAATATTCTATTTTTTTTAAAAATTTAATTAATTCAGAAAAAACCTATGTATATATTATCTATTTTATGCATTGTTATTACAATGTTTTTTAAAGTATATAAATATATCTATTTTATGGGATGTTAGAACATTTATGATTTTATTTTGAAAATAATATTTTAAAAATTATAATAGGGGGATTATTATTAAAATATTTTTTATTAGTAATATTTAGTAACATGATTATTAAGTCAGTTTGTTTATAACTTTATTTTCATTTTCTTTATAAATTTATAATTTTATTCTCATAAAATTTATTAATTTTATATAATTATTACAAATTATCTATAATATTATATTGTATTAATATAATTATTCTAAAGGGTATATATAATTATTATAAATTATAAGATTAAACACAATTAATCTAATAAAATAATACTAAATACTATCTAATAGGGAATACTAAATAGTTATAAGAAATAGAATAAATATATTATTATCGTATATTAAATTGTATATTTAAATTTAATAAGATATATAAATAAAAAAATTTTGTAATCTTTTAATTTAGAAAAAAATTATAATATTCTAATCATTATTATATTGATAATTTTCAATTAGTTGTTAAAGTTAATCTGTAATTTAAGCTTAAATTTTGATTTGAGCTTTCTCAATGTGGTGTATATGAAACATAAAACGGTTATATTTTTAGCTATTGGTTTAGCAATAATGGGAGTTATGCTATATTTTATTGGCATAGATCAGGTTATTGATGCATTGAAGCTAGCTAATTTCTGGTATATATTATTGGCTGTAATAATACAATTCTTTATTTTCTATTTATATGCTCTAAGGTGGAATATAGTCAATAAAACAGCTAATATTAAAACAACAACTAAAGAGTTAATTCCAATGGTTTTAGTTGGTATGGCAATTAATAATATAACTCCTAGTGGCCGAGGTGGTGGTGAACCTGTTCGAGCATATCTTCTTTCTAAAAAGACTAATAAACCGACTGAAGAGACTTTTGCAACAGTTATAGCTGATAGGGCTCTAGACACATTTCCTTTTTTAGTTCTTGCGGTTATTACTATTATCGCAGTCACAATATACTTCTCTTTAAGTCAATTAATTTTATCAATTCTAATTATTTCGGTTATTGTAATTACAATAGCTTTTATTCTTTTAGTTTACATGTCAATAAATCAAAAAGCTGGAGAAAAGATAACAAAATGGATTGTTCACATTATAAAATTTTTTTATAGAAGTATAGATCCTGAAACATTAGAAAAAAAAGTTATTAAAGCTATTGCAGGATTTCAAAAAACCATGAAGAGGATGTTGGCAGACAAGATGATTTTATACTATGGATTACCTCTTTCTTTTATTATTTGGGCAATTGAGATATCTAGAGTTTTTATAGTTTTTTTAGCTTTTGGAGCTAGTGTAGATCCAATTTTAATTGGGGAAGTTTTTATTGTTGCTAGTTTAATTGGTATGATTCCAATCCTTCCTGGAGGTATTGGGGCTGTTGATGGGGTTATGATTCTTTTTTATAGTTCAGCCGGGATTTCTCCGTCTATAAGTGCAGCTGCGACTGTCATCGAGAGACTTATATCTTTTTGGATGCCGACTATAATTGGATTTGTAATACTTCCTCATTATGGTTCATCAGTTCTTGATAAAATAAGTACTACTAGTATTAGTGAAGAAGAAACAGCTAAAGAGATTATTGATGAATTAGACTATATTGAGGATACTGAAGAGGAAAATACAAAACCTAAATAATTAATAAAAAAGTATGATCCTATTAAAAAATCATAAAATGATTATCAATATAATGACTATTAAAAATAAAAATCAAATAGAAAACTTTATTTTATAATAAGTGAAATTTTAAATTGGTGAAATTTATGCAATTAAATGGTGTAGATATAAAAGATACTTATGCAGAAGCTTTTGGAATAAAAGTTTCTAGGTTATTAGTGACTGCAGCAACTAAAAAATTAGCTCTTGTAGCAGCTACTGAAGCAACTGGTTATGGAACTTCTGTAATTGGATGTCCTGCTGAAGTTGGAATCGATGGATATGTTTCTCCTCTTGAAACTCCTGATGGAAGACCTGGTTATACTATAATGATTTGTAACTCTAGTAAAAAGAAGTTAGATCATGAACTTCTTGAAAGAATTGGTATGGGCATATTAACCGCTCCTACTACTGCAGTATTCAATGCATTAGAAGATACTGAAGAAGTTTTAAAAGCAGGATTTAAATTAAAATTCTTTGGGGATGGATATGAGAAAGAAGTTGAAGTAGGTGGAAAAACTGTTCAGTCTATTCCAATTATGTCTGGTGATTTCTTAGTTGAATCTGATTTTGGAATGAAAGAAGGTGTAGCTGGAGGAAACTTCTTTATACTTGCAGATAGCCAAATGAATGCTCTTGTAGCAGCTGAAGCAGCTGTTGATGCAATTTATGAAGTACCGGGAACAATAACTCCCTTCCCTGGAGGAATTGTTGCTTCTGGATCTAAAGTAGGATGTAATGAATATAATTTCTTAAATGCTTCTACAAATGAGAAAATGTGTGTTTCTTTAAAGGATGAAGTTGTAGAAAGTGAAATAAGAGAAGATGTAAATGGTATTTATGAAATAGTTATTGATGGTATTGATGAAGAATCTGTAAGAGAAGCTATGAAACAAGGAATAAAAGCTGCTTGTACAATTCCAGGTATCAAAGAAATCAGTGCCGGTAACTATGGTGGAAACTTAGGTGCTTATAAAGTTAATTTAAGAGATTTATTCTAATTAGCTAATTCTTTTTGATTAAGCACTTTTTTATTATTTTTTTATTTTATTATTCTTTATTTTATTATTTTTTCTTTTATTATTAATTTATTTTTATATTAATATTTTAATTTTTTTCATGATCTTTTTAATTATTTTATTTCTTTATTTTAATCTTTTAAAATTATTATTTTCTTTATTTTGGTATCTTATTAGCAATTCTAATAGTATTCTAATTATTATTCTAATTTTTCCAGCAATTATTAATTAGAATAATTTATATAATTTAATAACTAATTTTTTAATGTGGGTTTGTTATGTTACTTAATGAAATATTAGAATATAATAAAGAATTTGCTGAAGAATTTGAAGGGATTAAAATATCCCATATACCTCAAAAAAAATTAGTCATTGTTACTTGTATGGACACACGACTTACTGATGGATTTTTAGAAAAAGCTATGGGCATTAGTCGTGGGGATGCAAAAATAATAAAAAATGCGGGAAACAATGTTTTAGGCCGTGATGTTATACGCTCTGTAGCTGCTGCAATATTTGCTTTAGGTGCTGAAGAAATTATGGTAGTTGGACATTATGATTGTGGAATGTCTAATGTTAATGGCGAAAAATTAAAATCAAATATGTTGGAACGTGATATTCCTTCTGAAGAAATAGCTAAAGTAAATATTGAAGATTGGATTGGTTCAATTGAAAGTGAAGAATCGAATGTAATAGATGGAGTTAATAAAATTAGAAATTCTCCTCTTATTCCTAAAGATGTCCCTATTCATGGTATTATTATGGATCCAATCAATGGTAAAGTAGATTTATTAATAAATGGATATTAAATTTTATTTTTTATTATAAAACTTGATTTTTATTTTTATAATATATTTTTTATAATTTATTTTATTATAACTTATTTTTTAGACTAATATTTTAATTATTTTTTCTTTAGTCTTTTTATAATTTTATTTTATTTTATAATATCATTATATAATACAATTATTATTATTATTATTATTTGAATTATTGAAATTCTCTTCTTTTTTCAACTTTTTTATCTTATTTTTTTTCTTCTAGAACAACTTCAATTTTTCCATATTCCTTAGCTATTTTCATTATTTCTTCATGAGATAGATTAACACCAAATATTAAATTTTCTTTTTTTAATGCTTCTACCATTTTATCAAGTGCTTCATGATTAGGTCCAGATATCCAATGAGAATGTATTCCATTTACTGATTCATATATTGATTCAAGAGCTTTTTTTGTTTCTTCGTCTTTATCTATCATTCCGAAGAATCTATCGACCTGTTCTCTAGATGAAGCTTCAATTTTTCTTTTCAATGGTTCTTTAAGGTAGGGATAATGATATTCTATGTTTTCAATGGAACAACCATGATCTAAAATTATTTCCATTTCTTTTTTTGTATCTTCAATATCATGCTTTGTAGTTATTTTTATAAGATTTGGTTGAATTGCCGCGAAATATATATCGCTTCCTCCACTTTCTTCAGGAGATATGACTCTATTTGCTCCAGAATGATAAAGTCTGTTTATGTTTTCTTTTTTACTTGCTCTAGATACAATCCAAAGTTTTTCTGATATTTCTCTCGATGTTATTGTTACAAATAAGTTGTCTACATCGTTTCCAGTAGCTAGTATAAGTCCAACTGCTTTTTTAATCCCTGCATATTCTAAAGTTTCATCTTCAGTTGCATCTCCATTAATAACCAATATATCACTTTTTTCTTCTAATTTTTCAGTAACTTCTTTGTTTTTGTCAATAATAACAATTTTCTGGTTTCTTTTTATTAGTTCATCTGCTACAACGACTCCAACTCTTCCATACCCGCACAATATGTAATGTCCTTTTAAGGATTTAATAGTTCTTTTCATCTTAACACCACTTCTAACTTCTTCAATCCTTTGACCAAATAAAGATATGCTTAAACTAAATACATATGCAAGGAGTCCTACTCCTCCAATAGCTAATGTAACTGCAAACATCTTTTGTTCAGGCGTTATTGGTATTATATCTCCATAACCTAGTGTAGCTACTGTTACTATTGTAAAATATATTGAATTAACTATATCTAGGTTCATTATCAAAAGGGAACCAATTATCCCATAACCAATAAGTATTCCTAATGCAATCAGCGAATAAATAAGTATATTTGTTGGAACATCACCAAGTGCTTTTTTAATCATTTCTGGAGGATCTCGACTCAAATAAACACCTTTAAAATTGTATAATTATTTGTTTACTAACAATATTTTTTGTATTATCTTTTCTTGATTACATTTATAATTAATTTGATTAATCATTAGTTTGTAAAAAATTTTAATAATATATTAATTATAATTTTATTAATCTTTATATCTTTTATCATTATCTTTAATTAAACGATTTAAACATTTTTATTTTATATAAAAAATTAAAAAAATTTTTATAATTATCATAATTTATAAATTTTTTATTTATAATTAGAGTTTTATAGATGAAAATTGTTTATTTTGATTATATTGATCTTTATTTGTAATTTATAGCTATATACTCCAAATAACTCTTTTTAAAAATATTTGTTATATTAACTAATATTTATTGATGATATATTAATAGAGTATTATTAAATATAATAGGTTTTATGTTATTATGGGAGATTTATTTGAAATATATTTATTATTAATTATGAAATATTTATTTATTAGATTTTCATTTGAATTAATAGTAAATTTGAATTAATAGCAAATATAATAAAATAAATAAATAATTAAAAAAATAAATAATTATGTATAATGATAAATAAAATATAATTATTTTGTAATTATCAGTAATATTATGTTTGAAATATTAGATTTTATATTTAAATATTAAATATACATTTAGAATATTCAATACTTTTTTATTATTTTATTATTTTAATATTTATTATAAATGTGGAGATTTAAGATGGACCCTATTGATATGATAGTAACAGATATAAATTGCGAAGATTTAGGCCTATCTAGGCTATGCTTAATGGAAAATGCAGGAAAATGTTTGTCGGATGAGATTTCTACTTTATCCACTTTTACTTTTTCAAAACCAGTTAAAATAGCAATTTTCACTGGTTCTGGGGGTAATGGTGGAGATGGGTTCGTGGCTGCTAGACATCTCTTAAATCGTGGATTTGAAGTAGAAATTTTCATGCTGGCAAAACCAAGAGATATTAAATCAATCGATGCTCAAATAAATTTTGAAATTTTACAAAATATGGTTCCTCATATTTCAAGATTAAATATCACAGAATTAAATGATTCTACAGATATAGAAATGATTGAAATAGCTAAATCACAAAATTTCAGTGAATATATTATTATTGATGGAATTTTAGGGACTGGAATCAAAGGAAATCTTGGAAAAAAAGTTAAAAAAGCTATAGGGGTAATAAATAGATCAAATGCTCTAAAAGTATCTATAGATGTTCCTTCTGGAATGGATCCATTAACCGGGGAAATAGAAGATATAGCTGTAAAACCAGAATACACTCTCACATTCCATAGGGTTAAAACAGGTGTTAAAAAAGCCAGTCTTACTGATGAATCTTCTGTTGGGGGACTCATAATCTCGGATATTGGAATCCCAATTGAAGCAGAGATATTTGTTGGTAGTGGAGATTTGATTAGATTGAAAAATAGGAGAGATGATTCTCATAAAGGAAATAATGGAAAAATATTGATCATTGGTGGAAATAAGGACTATCACGGAGCTCCAACTATCGCTGGTTTATCTGCTTTATCTTCTGGGGCAGATTTGGTTTATATTGCTACTCCAAAATCAGCATGCTTGGCTATTAAACAAGAATCGCCAAATTTGATCGTCAAAGGATTATCTGGTGAAAATGAAGACTATTTGAGTTTAGATAACTTAGATGAAATATTAGATATTATTAATAATCATAATATTGATGTAATACTGATGGGTCCGGGCGCAGGACTAAATGATGAAACTGGAAAATTATTTAATATATTGGCTAAAAAAATAGAAATCCCTCTAGTTTTAGATGCCGATGCTTTAAAATTAATTAATCCTACTTTAATAAAGAATAGGGAAGATGTAATTATTACTCCTCATTTTAATGAATTAAATGTTTTTTTCGATGATTTCATAGAGGATTCAGAAAATTTATCTATTTTGGATATTGGTGGAGATTATGATAAATTTAATGAAAGTTTATCTAATTTGCAGGTTATAACTAGAAATATAAATGGTACGGTTATATTAAAAGGGAAATATGATATAATTTTCAAAGGTAACAAATTTAGAATCAATAAAACTGGAAATTCAGGGATGACTGTTGGGGGAACTGGTGATTCTCTAGCAGGTATAGCTGCAAGTATTCTATCTCAAGGATTAGATGGTTATAATGCAGGTTCATTAGCTGCTTATTTAAATGGAAAAGCAGGAGATCTTGCTAAAGAAGAATATGGTAATGGTTTTCTAGCAAGTCATTTATCCGAATTTTTAGGATTATTAATGGAATAATTGTATTAATATTATATTTATATTTTTATTATTTTCTATTAATTTTATTATTCTCAATTAATTTTATTATTCTCAATTAATTTTATTATTTTTAATTAATTTTATTATTTCTAATTAATGCGAGTAATATAAATGAGTAATTATATAAAGGCAATATTTAAATCTAGGCACAACCGTTTCATAGCAGAAGTGGAAATTGATGGAAATTTGGAAATTGCACATGTTCCAAATACTGGTAGGTGCAAAGAACTTTTAATCGAGGGAACAACAGTATACTTGTTACCCAGTGATAATCCAAAAAGGAAAACTAAATATTCTCTTCATTTTGTAGAAAATAATGGAGTTCTTGTATCTATTTACTCTCAACAAGCTAATGAAATTGTTTATAATGGTATTTTAAATGGAAAAGTAAAAGAACTTTTAAATTATCCTATTGTTGAAAGAGAAAAAAAAGTTGGAAACTCAAGAATAGATTTATATTTATCTAATAAAAATGAGGATTGTTATTTGGAAGTTAAAGGAGTTACATTAGTTAGTAATAATTTAGCTATTTTTCCAGATGCCCCAACTGAAAGAGGAAGGAAACATTTAGAAAAATTAATAGAACTAAAAAAAGAAGGCCATAGGGCCATTGTTTTCTTTTTAATTCAACATCCCAATGGAAAAAAATTTAAACCTAATTGGAAAACAGATCCTGATTTTAGCAAAGCTCTTTCCAGAGCATCTTCTAGTGGCGTTGAAATTTTAGTTTATAAATCTAAAAACACTCTAGATAAAGTTGAAATTATAGAAAAAAGTCTGGAATTTGATCTTAAAAGATAGTTTTTGAATTGTTTGGATTTAAATTAGAATAATTTTAATAAAAATATCTTTTATAAGTAATATCTAATAATTGAAAAATTATTTTTAATAATATTATTATATTATTTCTTTAAAAACTTCACCTATGGGCTTATTATAACTATATCTGTATTATTATCGTAATTTGTTTTATCCTTATTGATTAAAACTAAATTATCTCCTCTAAAATGCTCAATAAGTCCTGTTTCAGGATAAAAAATAAGGAAAGTTTCTCCAACAACTAATAAATCGGCAGCAGATATAAAATCAATAGCTCTAACCATAATTTCATTTTTAAGAGGTTCTTGATATAAAACTATATCTGGCTTTATAATACTTCCACAATATTTACAAGTAGTTATATTCTTAGAATTAACGATATAATCTAAATTATATTCTTCATCACAATTTATACAATAATTTTTTGAGACATTTCCGTGCAACTCTATAACATTATTACTACCTGCTTTTTGAGGAAGTCCATCTACATTTTGTGTAATTATTGCTTTAATTTTTCCCATTTTTTCAGCTTATTAATTCCTATATGGGAATAATTTGCATTTTCATATTTATAAATTAGATTCTCAGTATAATATTTATAAAATACTCCATTATGCTATAATTTTAATAAAAAAATTCTAATGAAATTTTATAATAGCTTTAAAGAATTTATATGATACATTTTAATATATTTCCTTAATATTCAATTATTTTTTATTATTTTCTTATTTTATATTATTATTATTATTATTATTATTATATTTTTTTATCATTATCTAATTGGTTATTATTAGTTTATAACTTATTATTATTTTATAAGAATTCCAATTATTAAAAAAATCAATAATAAAGATAATAGTATTAAAATAACTTTCAATAGATTTTTTAATATTTTCAGCACTGCTTTTTGGTCGGATAATTTTGATTTTTCTAATATTTCATTGATCTCTGATTTATTAAATCTGTTTGGAGGATTATGGGTTTTGTTTATTATGGTAAAACTATTTAAGATAACTTCTATATCATCTGTTAACAGATTCAGGTTTTTGTCAGTTACTATTTTAAATTGATAAATGTATTGATTTTTTATGAACCCAATAAACCTTTCTTCAATTTCCATATCTTCAAAATTTCTCTTAGTCCAAATATCCCAAGCTTCTAAATTGGCTATTGTTATCTTTTTAGTTTTTATAATCTCTGAATCAAAAGTATTTAAAATATATCTCTCTGTATATTTCTTATAATCATTATTTGTATGATTTTCTCCTTTATTATAATTTATGGGAATTTTTGATATATCAAGAATTGTTTTTTCACTTAAATTATTATATCTAGCAAAAATAGAAAAATAATCATTCGATTTGTATTTTTTTGTCCAATTCTCATTATATTTAAATGAGATGTCTTCATCAGAATATACTAAAATAGGCATGATTAAACCTACAATTAATTATTTTAATTATTTTAATTCATTTTTTAAGAAATAATTTTATTCATTTGTAATTTTAATAATCTTATTTAACTTAATATTAATTAAATAATTAATTCAATAGCTAATTAATTCAATAGCTAATTAATTCAGTATTTAATTAATTTTTTTCTTTCTCTAATAATTCTAGATATGAGGTTCTCTCGAAACCAGAGATTATATCCAATTTTTTAAATATATCGAATATTTTATCTATTTCTGATTCATAATCGCATCCTTCATCAATATCAGTTTCAATTTCCATATAAGGACCTAAACCAATAACATTATCAAGACTTATAATATACTGTTCAAGCAAATATATTGTTCTATTTTTTACAACTTTTGATGTTTCAACAAATTCTAGGGATTTAAATATATTGCTAACTTTTTCAGAATCTTCAATTTTCACTTCAATTTCTTTTCTTGTTTTACTCTTTTCATCAATTTTAGGTCCTTTGTATGTTATATATGTTTCAAAAGAATCTTCTATATTAACTTTTCTTATTCTCAGTGCTTCATCGGTTTTAGCAAAATCTTTTATTGGGCTATTAAAATATAAATCTTCTTGATGTTCAACATGTGTTTTTTTAGCACCAATCTTTTTCAAGCCTTTTTCAATGGAATCAAAATTATCTATTTTTGCTTTAACTTCTACTTCAATCATTTTATCCTCTATAATTAATTTTTCAATTTAAAAATAAATTTTAATTTAAAAATTTTAAAAATATAATTTATCATATTGTTTAATAGAGCATATAATATTATATTGTAAAAATAAGAGATATAATTTTGTATAAAATATTTATATGATGAATTATATAATATATTTTATAAAAATATAGTAAGCTTTATATAGTAGTATTTAGTTATTTTTATATTTACTCTTTATTTATAGTATAGATTTTTATATAATCTTTACAATATTCTCAAAAATAATTTTTATACTATTTATTATCTTAATTTCAATGCTATTTATAGAGTGTTTATTTTTATGCTTTCTTAGGGAGCGGAAAATATGATAATTTTATAAACTTTTTATTTAAACTTTTTATTTAAATTATTAATTTAATTATCTACTTTTGTTTTAGATTAAAACCGAGTAATGGTTGAATTACAATGTTAAAATTAATATCTAGGATTTTTTGCATATTTTAGGATTAATAATGCATTTTAAGTTTATATAACAATTATAGAATATATTATATGCTTTTCATAAATTTTTCATGTTGAAATAATTTAAATAGGTTTATATAGTATATAAATTAAAAAATAGATAAAGTAAATTATTACTATTTTTTTAAAATTTGATTGGGAGGAATCTTAACTTGACCGATGTTGATATTAAAATAGAGAACATTGTAGCTTCTGCAGCGATTGGAAAGGATATAGAATTGACTGAAGTTTCCAAAGCTTTAGAAGGAGTTGATTTTAATCGAGAACAGTTTCCAGGACTTGTTTTTAAACTTAAAGAACCTAAAACTGCAGCACTTATTTTCAGTTCGGGGAAATTAGTTTGTACTGGAGCTAAATCCATAGATGATTCTATTTTAGCTATAAATAAAACTGTTGATTTGATGAGGACTGTTGATAAAGATATCCCTCATGAATTTGAGATTAAAATTCAAAATATTGTAGCTTCTGCCAACTTGGAAGCGACATTAAATCTAGAAGCAGTAGCTCTAGAGTTAGAAAATACGGAATACGAACCTGAGCAATTTCCAGGTTTAGTTTACCGTTTACAAGACCCTAAAGTTGTTTTATTATTATTTGGATCAGGAAAAGTAGTTTGTACTGGTGCAAAAACTAAAGATGATGCTAAGCTTGGTGTAGAAAGGGCCTACGATCGGCTTAGTGAGTTGGACTTAATATAATTGGTGATATGATTGATTAAACTTGTAGTATTTGACTTAGATAATGTTATTATTGATGGTGAAGCGATAGATGAGATCGGGAAATTAGTAGACGTTCAAGAACAAATTGCGGAAATCACTGAAAAAGCTATGAATGGTGATTTAGACTTCGAAACATCTATAAAAGAAAGAGTTAAACTTTTAGAAGGTGCTTCTGTAGAAGACATCAAAAAATTAAGCAATGAAATGAAGCTTATGGATGGGGCAGAAGAAGCTATCAAAGGTTTGAAAGATAATGGCTATGAAGTAGCAGTTATAAGTGGTAGTTTTGATTTGATTGCTGACCCTTTAAAAGAAAAACTCAATTTAGATTATTTATATACTAATAAATTAGAGGAAAAAGATGGAAAATTAACTGGGGAGGTTAGTGGACCATTAGTTGAAGGTTCTAAAGCTGATGTACTTAATGATATAATTGAAAATAATGATATTTCAATTGAAGAATGTATAGCTGTTGGTGATGGAGCTAATGATATCTCTATGATTGAAATAGCACAGATTGGTATTGCATTTAATGCAAAACCTGCTGTTAAAGAAGTTGCAGATATAGTTTTAGAAGAAAAGAACTTAAAGGAAGTTTTAAATATTATAACTGATTTAAATTCCGAAGCTACTGAGGAAGCTACTGAGGAAGCTACTGAGGAAGCTACTGAGGAAGCTACTGAGGAAGCTA
>NZ_CALGFC010000057.1 GCF_937881195.1 uncultured Methanobrevibacter sp.
TTAATAAATTAAATAGATTAAATAAATTAAATAAATTATATAAATTAAATAAATTTAATAAATTAAATAGATTAAATAAATTAAATAAATTATATAAATTAAATAAATTAAATAAATTAAATAAATTAAATAATTATTTTTCCAAAATAACCTTTGAAATACCTTCCTGTTTTTTAACTTTTATAATATTATCTGCTGCATTTTCAAGCTCATTATCATGAGTCACAATAAGCATTTGAGGAAGAGAAGACATTTGTCTTAAAATGTATATTAAATCCTGTCTACGATAGCTATCTAAATGAATAGTAGGTTCATCAAGAAGTATTGTTTCAATGTTTCCTTTAGACATAGCTTTTGTAATTCCTAATCTAAGTGCAATAGCAATAGCAATTTTTTCACCACCACTCACCATATCTAATTTACTTTCTCCTTCTGGACCAAATACTGAAATATTATATTCATCATCAATTTTTAAGTCAGAATAATTAAAATTAAACTGTTCGAAGAATTCTTTAGTGTTCTTCTGAATAAGTGGCTTTGAACGATTTCTTAAATCTTTTTGAATTCCTTCTTTGCTATAAAGATCTCTTATGTCTTTTAAAAGTTTAAGATAATCTTGAACATTTTCCAATTTCTCTTTAAGGACATCATTTTGATTTAATTTTATAGATAAATTTTCTATATCTGCTATGATTTGAGTAGCCATACCTTTTATTTCATTTATGTCTTTATTTAATGATTTTAATTTTTCTTCAGATCTTTCACAAGTAAATACAATATTTTTGTACTTATCTTCACTATAATTAGTAAATTTAATATTATTCTCAATATTATCAATTTTAGAACGTAGAGAATCAAATTCATCAATTTTATTTTTTATTTGAGATTCTAAAATTGGTATTTGAACTATTTCTCCTTTTAATTGATTATATTTTTTGTCTTTTTCAGTTAAATCAGCAATCCTATTTTTTAAATCTTCTTCTTTAATATCTGGAGACAAATAAGGATCTTTAGCCATAGCTACTTTTACTTTTTCAACTTCAACATCCATGCTTCTTTCTACTTCTCTTAATTTATCTTTTGCATCATATTCTTTTCCTAATGCATCTAAAGAACCAGAAGCATGAACATAATTATCATAACTTTCTTTAGATGTTATTTGTAATTTAGTTTGATCTTTAATTAATAATAAAACATCTTCTAGCTTATCTTTTGTATCTTCATATTTTTTTAATTCAATATTAAAATCATTTATTTTATCAAGATCTTTTTTAGCTATATCATAAATATGTATTTTATTTGAAATATTTTTCTCAACTGAGTTAATTTCATCAAGTTTATTTTTAAATATTGTTTTTTCATTAGAAATCTTTTTTAATTCATTATTAAGTTTATCTATAGATTCTTGATTTAATTTTATTTTATTATTATAAGAATCAATTAAAGTGTCTTTTTTCTCCTCGGTAATTTCAGATTTACAAATAGGACATTGATTATCAACTTTTTTAATTTCAGAAAGTGGTTCTTTAGCAGAATTAATACCTTCTTCTAATCTAGATATTTTTGTCGATGACTTGTTTGAATTTTCATCAAATTCCTTAATTTTCTTTTCTGCTTCAATTTTAAAATCTGTAACTATTCTTTTAATATCTTTAAAATTATTAGAGATTGAATTGAAATTTTTTTTATTAAATAAGTCTATTTCTGATTCATCATAATTTGAAAAATCAATTGTTGAATTTTCATAATTACTAAAATCAATATTTAATAAGTTATTAGTTTCATTAAAGAAAGATTTAATTTTATTAATATTTTCATTAAATTCTTCTTTAACTTCTGTTTTATTCTTTTCAAGCTGTTTTATTATTTCTAATTCACTTTCAAACTTAGATTTTCTCTCATTATAAACATTTAATTTTTTTTGAATGTCTAAATATTGTGTATATCCATTTTCTTCTTTTTTAATAATTTCTTTTTGTTTTATTATTTTATCTAATTTTTCACCATATTTCTCACGGTCTTTTGTGATTTGTTCAAGTTTATTTACAGATTCGAGAAATTCTAAATAAATTGGAAGTTTATTTGAAAATTTTTCCAATTTTAACATTTCTTTTTCTTTATTTTTTAGATTTTCAAGTTGTTCTTGTAACCCTTTTCTCTCATCAATAACTCTTCTAATATTCTCATTTTCATTATTGAGTTGATTATTTAATTTATCAAAAGTAGTTTTAGATTTTTCCATTTCTAACTTTTCAGTTGTTTTTTGTGATTTTAATTGTTCTAATTCATTAATTTCCTTTTGAAGATTATTACCCTTGATTTTAATCTCTTCTAAAAATACTTTTTTACTTTTTAAATCACTACTTAAATCTAAAGATGAAGCAGTTCTTCCCTCAAGTTCTGATTTTTGATTTTCATATATATTGATTAATGGTAAACTATTTTTCCAAGCTTTTTCAAGACTTTCAACACCAAGGAGTCTCCCAATCAACTTTTTTTTCTCAGAAGGAGTTTTACTTATTAGATTAGCTATTTCTCCTTGTTGGATATAAATTGCATTTAAAAATAATTCCCCATCCATCTCTAGAATTGATTGAATTTCATCATTGACTGATGAATCTCCAGATGAAATTCGAGTACTCCCCCCATCAGAATCTTTAACTAGTAGTTCTGCTTTTGAAGTGTTCCCTCTTGTCCTAGTTACAGTATAATGTTTTCCATTAGAAATAAACTCTAAACTTACAGACATGGATGCATGAGAATCTTTATTTTTAGTAATTCTAACTAAGTCATTAATTTTTTTCCCATTATATTGTTTAAAAAGTGCAAAGCTAATACCATCCAGAATAGTTGATTTGCCTGCCCCATTTTGGCCAACAATAATACTAATACCTGGTTCAAATTCGATAACAGAATATTTATGTGATTTAAAGTTTTCAAGAGTTAATTTTGTAAATATCATCTTATCACTATTAATTAAGTTAGTTGAAATTTATAGTTGTCTGTTTAAATTTGTTATCATCTTTATTTTTTAAATTTTTATCCTTTTCTTTATTTATTCCATTATTTTTATTTCCTTTACCTTTTTCTTCTTTTTTATTATCGTCCTTATTAATATTCTCAAAATTATCTTGTTCATTTATATTTTTACTATCTTTAGTCTCTTTATTGGTCTTTTTTATCTTATTTTTTGATTCATGTTTCATTATTTTCTTAAATTCTGTTTCATATTGACCAAAATACTCTTCATAAAAAGAATCAGATATTTTCACTGAATCTTCAAATTTATCTTTTGATAGAAAATCTAAAAGATCAATAGCCAAATTAGAGATATCTTCATTTTCAAATGATTTAAGAGAGTCTATTAATAAATCTCTTGGTTCTAAAGAATTATTATTTTCAATGTATCTTTCTTCTTTTATTAATTCTTCATTTCTAAAAGTAGGCCTGAACATTAAAGTAATTTTTGATAATATATTATTTAGTTTTTTATAAACATCCCCAGTATTGAAACTACCATTTTCAACAGTAATATTCAATACAGGTTTATTATTTAAAGAAGAAATATATGTTTCTAATGATTCAAGTTCTGAATTAAGTTTTCCATATTCGATAGTTTTATTTATAAACTCTCTTGGAAGATCAATATTAATTGATTCAACTTCAAAATTAGTTTCAGCATCATTTTCACTAATATCCACTATATAGAAACCTTTTCCATTTTTTTTGTAATCACTAACTTCATTAGATCTCCAAATTTCAGTTGAGCCAGGGTAAACTAATTTTCCTTTACCAAAATCATCTACAATTCTATTATGAACATGTCCCATAGCATAATAATTAAAATTAGTAGGAAGATCTCCAATCTCTAACTCATATTCAAATGGCATATATTTATCAATTCCCTGATGGGATACTAAAATTCTTTTTGAGAAGGATTCACTTTTTTTTGATAAATTATTTAGTTGAGATTTTAGAAAAGAGTTCTGTGATTTTGAAATAAAAGGTGTTCCCCCAATAAAAATGTCATTATCCCTTAAAAAAGAGCTATTTATAGTAGGGTTTTTTGGACTAATAAGAGTGAGACCTAATTTTTTAAAAAGCACTTGAGGAGGAATTGCATTTTGACGCATTATAGTATCATGATTTCCTGCTATAGAATAAAATGGAATACCTGCTTCTTTAATTTTTATTAAACCTTCTTGAAAAATAAGAAGAGCATTTGGAGAAGGTTTTGCCATTTCAAATAGATCACCACTATGAATTACAAAATCTACTCTCTCATCAATTATCTTATCAACAATTTCATTGAATACATTATAAAAATCTTCTTCTCTTTCAATTAATCCATATTGACGGTATCCTAAATGAGTGTCAGATAAATGTGCAAACTTCATATTTTTCCCTATAATTGATTTATTATATAATTAATTATTGATTTATTATATAATTAATTATTAATAATTTTAATTAGCAATAATTATTTTTTATAAAAATGTTTTATTAGTAAGAAATTTTTTCTTAATAAAATGTTTTTATTATTAAAAAAACTTTTTTATAGAAAATTTATAGAAAATTTATTATAAAAAAATAATTATTAAAGATTTATTTGTTTATTAAAGAACTATTAATAAGCATACAACTATTTAAATAGACATATTTCTCTTATAAATAATTTTCTATTGTTTGATAAATGATAGTGAATAAATAATTTTATATTAATGTTGAAATATTATTAAATTATATAATATATATTTAATAGTATATAGCTTTGAATTTATATAATTTTTTATTAAAAGAGTATGAAAAATAGTAAAGACAATTGTATTTAAAATTAAAAAATGAATTTTGATTAAATATTAATTTGTCTCTTAAATTAAATTTAATTAGTATAATAAATTAAAATATTTTAAATTAAAATTTAATTATATTTAATCTAAAATTTAAGTATCTTTAAATTAAATTATTAAAATTATATTTAATATAAAATTTAATTATCTTTAAATTAAATTATTAAAATTATATTTAATCTAAAATTTAATTATCTCTAAATTAGAATTTAATTATCTTTTTAGATTAAATTTTAACATATAATCTTTTATTTTCTTCTTTTCCCAATCATCGCCTAAAAATTTCTTATCAGAATGGAATAATAATAAATATCTATATACCAATGTTAATATAGAAAATGGTAAAATTATATTGAAAAATAAAAAGGAATTAGAAATAAAATTAGTGAAAACATAATATAACACAAAATCTAATATAACTACCCTTATTATTAAGATATAAAATTTACGCTTTGCTTTAGACTTATCTTCATTAAACTTTTTTTCAATATCTTCTATTTTAGGGATTTCCTTAGTTTTCATATATTTTTTAAGTTTTTTGATTCCTTTTTCTTCATCCATGAAATTTCTTTTAAGATTATATAATCTAATATATCTATAAAGAGTAAATATTGAAAAAATAACCAATAAATAACCAAAAATAAAAAATGGAGATTGAATAATAGCTATTTCTGGAGGATACGAAGAAATATTCTCTCCAGCAAAGATAAATGATGGAACAAAAAGGAAATTTTTACTGATAATAACTCTAATTACAATAAATAAAAATATTCCAATAAATAAGATAATTTGAATATAAAATCTTCTAATTTCCTCTACAAGAATTTTAGCTTTTTGATAATTGGGGCTTTGATAAAAATTATCATTATATTTATTTCTTCTATATTCCCTATCTCCATCATTATTAAGATTATTATTATTATTATTATTATTATTACTATTACTATTATTATTAGACATTTTTGACCTATTTTATATAAATTTAAATTATTTTTAACAACTTTAAATTATCAGATTGTTTTAGCTAATATATTTTATCTTATAATAAAAAATTAACATACCTAACAAAAATGTATGTGAATATTTAATATAAAATAATAAATAATAAACCATATAAAAAAATAAGTTATATAAAACATTAATCTTACATCAGAATAATAGTTATATAAAAAAATAACCCTAAAAATACATTAAAAAACTATAATCTATTATTTTTAAGCTTATTTTTATAGCCATGAACACAAATTTGCTTACTAAATTTCTTACCTAATTTATTACTAGAAACAGTATTACGATCACCAGCAATTTTTATTCCATGAACACCGCAAAATCGAGCAACATTGCCAGAAACTTTATTTTTATCACCATTAACCTTAATACCATGATTTTTATTTTTATTAGCTACATTTTTAGAAATTTTATTCTTATGACCAGAAGACTGTAAACCATACTTCTTATTTCCACTAATTTTATTTCTATAAAAAGAATTTTTATTCCCATGGCTAATAATGCCGTTTAATTTAGATTTGACTCTATTGGAAGTAAATTTATTTTTATGTCCAATGGACTTTAAACCAGTTGCCTTAGATATAATCTTATTCATATAAATATTATTACTATAGCCATTTGCTAAAATTCCTAAAATATTAGAATTAATAGTGTTTTTTAGTAGAATATTATTATTACCTTTTATTGAAATACCTGCAGAGTTAACATCAATCTTATTAGAATAAATGGAATTTTTATGGCCATTAATATAAATTCCATTTTTAAATTTACTAATATTATTACCATTAACTGCATTATAAGACCCATTTAAGCTAATACTAGTATAATTATTGTCAATTCCAACAATCTTATTGTTTTTAATAGTATTGAATGAAGATATAATTTCCATACCATTAAATTTATTATTAGTTATATTGTTGTTTAAAAATGTAGTCTTATCTGCAACAATATATGCACCTATTGAATTGTTATCAAAATTATTATTAGTTATAGTATTATTGTAAGCCAATATATTAATACCATATCTCTTTGAATTAGTAATTGTATTATTTTTAATTTTGTTATTGATTCCTCCAATCGAAATTCCATTAGTTTTAGAATTAGAAATATTGTTATTTTCAATTTTAGTATTTTCACCCCAAATATTGAGTCCTTCAACATTATCTAAAATAAAATTCCAAGTAATATTATTATTAAAACCAGAACCAATATAAACACCAATATCATTACCCTTAACTAAATTATTAAATATATCCGCTCTATTAACATTAGACAAACTAATACCTTCATACTTATTTCCAACAATATTATTATACCATATAACAGAATTAACAACATTATTTAAAAATATACCCTCACCAACATTACCAAATACATCATTCTGATCTATAGTCAGATTTTTTGAACCACTAATAAATATTCCACTACCTTTATTTGAACTTATATTATTATATCTAAACCAAGCATCATCACAATCAAACAACAAGATTCCACCTTCATTATTCCCAATGATAAAATTATATCCAATATAACTTCCAGGAGAATCAATAAGATTAACACCAAACCCACTATTTTTACTTATATTGTTCATCATTTGAATAGTAACATCAGATTCACTAGCAAATATACCATCACAATTATTGTTAGTTATATTATTTAATTCAATATAAATTCTGTCAGAGTAATAAATAGTAATTCCATTATTATTATTAAAATTAATATTGTTTTCCCAAAGTGAAGTGGAATTAAAGTTATTTATTTCAATAGATCCCCCATTATTTTTTATTAAATTATTAAGAATACCCGTATGATACATTATGTATGCAATATATGTATTATTTAATATAGTGGTACTGTTCCAAGAAATTTCTTTATTAATATCATTGTTTAAATGAATTGCAAGACCTGAATTATTTTCCAAAACATTAGAACGGATGAGAAGAAGTGTAGAATAAACTGCAAAGATTCCTTCTTCGTTATTTACAATATTATTATCAGACATTATCACATTCCTGCAATAATCCAAGAAAATTCCAGTTTCATAATTGTTTGTGATGTTGTTATTTGTAATGTAAATAATCTCTGAAGAATCTACATACAAACCATAAGTATTAATACTTATATTATTATCACCGATAGAGATATTTTCAACATTATTTAATGAAATACCCTCATTTATGTTGTTATTAATTTGATTATTGGTAATTTCAACTTTTTTAGAAGAATATGTTGATATTCCATTGTTTTTATTTCTTTTTATTTTATTTTTATTTATTTTAAGGTTATTAGAATCCAATACAGAAACACCATCATTACCACTATCTTCAATAGCATTACTTTTTATATTAACATTACTACTAGTAAAAACACTAACTCCATCTCCACCATTATTAGTAATAATATTTTTAGTAAGCTCAACGTCTTTAGATTCACTTAAAGAAATCCCACCTCCCCCATTATCAGCAATTTTATTATTATCAATAGATAAACCATTAGACGAATCTATAGCAACACCATCACCACTAACACCACTTATATTGTTATCATTGATTTCAGTATTATTAGACTCAGATAAATAAACACCAGTACTTACATTTTTAATGCTATTTCCTGAAATATTAATATTATTAGCCAAAGATACAGAAATACCATCACCATCACTATTTAAAACATCGTTTTTAGTAATATTTGTATTATTTGTAGATCGAATATCAATAGAAAACTCATTATTTTCAAAAGTATTATTATTAATATTAAGATTATTATATCCATCAGAATAAATACCAGTAATATAATCAGTGATTGTAAAACCAATTATCTGAACATTATCACTCAGAATATTAAATGCATAATCATTAAAATAATCAATAGACCCTAAAAGATTAACACCAACATCACAAGTAATAGTAATAGCACGAGAAATATCTAAACCAATACTATCATACAAACCACTACCTAACTTATCAAAATGCAAACCAGTAATATCACCTTTAGTATCAATCAAATCCTGAATATCCCCAAGAGTTGAAGTCTCATTAATATGATAAGTAACAGCATTAACACTAGACAAAGAAATCATAACTAATGTAATAGTTAACACAAATAGGCATAATTTAATTATATTTTTCATTTTTATAACTCCTTTTTTATCAACCAAGAATAAGTCTCCAAGTTGTCACAATATTTCCATTAAGTATTATTTGTTGATTTAAATGATACCATTCTCCACCCATATATTCTATTTTACTAAAATCCGCATTATATGAATCTATAGAATAACCAGAAGTAGGTTTTAATAAACACCAATCAAAACCCAAATAATGATAGCCAAAATTATGATTAGAATTATTAGCAGTAGGTTGACCACACCACCAAAGATCAGCATGACTTATGACAAACTTATCACCAAATAAATAACCATCAATAAGATTAATAACATTATTGAACTCATAAGACCAAGCATGACCTCCTCGTGATATATCCTTATTCGATTTATATTTTGCAGGGATATTTGCTGCACGTAAAAGAGCAATAGTTAAATGAGCTTGATCAACACAATTTCCTTTTTTTACATTTAATGTTCCTAAAGCACCATAAAGAGTATCTCCATACAATTCATACTCAATATTATCTTGTACCCACCTCAATATTTCATTAGCTATATTCTGATCATTTTTGATTGTAACATTAGCAATTATTTGCTTAGCAAGGTTAGTAATATTGACATGATCTGACTCACAAAATTCTGATGGACTAACATACATAGACCAATCATCCCTCAATTTTTTAGTAATGGTACCCAAATAGCTTTGTCCATTAGTTGAACTAACAAGTTTTCCATTTTTATAAACTGTTTTAGTACCTAAATAATATTTATAAGTACGGTTTTCCTGATAATACCATTTATAATACTCTTTAAGTGAGTTATTAGATAATTCAACCCATTTAATTGTATCATTTACGAAAACAGTTCTTGATCCATTAATAGTATGACTATAAATAACTTTATCAGCTGATATATTATTATTCTCTAATTTATAATAATCAGTAGTACAAGGAACAGTTATCTCTTTTTTAGTTGTTACTTTTGCATATATCTTTGAAGTAGTCTTTTTATTAGTATCTTCTACTAAATTAGTCCATTTAGTTTCAATTTTATTTCCATTTTCCCATGTTACTATTGATACATCATTATGAGCTTGAACCTTTTTATTATTAACAAATTTATAAACACTACTTGCTAGATTATTTAACATTGTATTCTGTTTTTTAGTGATTTTTTTACTAGAATAATATTTTTTAATATCTTTTTTAGTACTATTTACTTGTGATAAAAGATTTGATTTTTCTTTGTTTGTAGAGAAAGTTTCTACCTTCTTTGCTGTATTATTTATAGTTTTTAAAGTTGTTTTAATTGTATTAAAGTAATCTATTTTTTTGTTTTTAAGAGCAGTATTTATATTTTTTATTGTTTGTTTTAATTCTTTATCCTTTTTCCATTTGGTTTTTGAAATTTTTTGATTAATAGTTCCCAAATCCTTTTTTAGTTGAGATATTTTTTGTTTTGTAAGAGACTTTGGCTTAACAACTTTTTTACTTAAATTTGATAATTCTTTTTTCAGTGAATTTTTCGTGATTTTAACATTACCGGATGAATTTACTTTTCCTCCTTTATTATTAGAACTACTAGCAGTAAATTTAACATTTGAAGGTGTTGAAACACCAGAAGTAGATATTTTAAAAACAGCTATCCCATTAGAATTTGTTTTAGACGTAAAAACCTTATTATTAATCTTTAAAGTTACAGTTTTTCCTGATACGGAGCTTGATAAAGTATAGCTATTACCATTAATATTTACATTATTATTTTTTGTGTAAATTGCATTTAATAAATTATCTCCACTTTTTAAAGAGGAAGAAACAATTAACTTATCTCCTTTAATAACATAATTTGGAGCTTTAACAACGATGGAAAAAATTTTAGCTTTGTTATTAATAAAACTGACTTTATTTAATCTTAAAAATCCAGTATTATAAATACCGCTACCATAATTAGCACCATTACCACTAATTATTCCACCAGTAATATTCAAAGAATTAGTAGAATATATACCTCCACCATTATTACTAGCTACATTACTCTTAAAATTAGAAGAATTAATTCTAGTTGGAACTGTTATATATAAAGCTCCTCCAGTTTTAGCTTTATTTGATTCAAATTTGCTATTTGAAATATTTAAACTATTTGAACCTGTGGTAAATATAGCTCCACCGTTATTACTAGCCCTATTATTTTTAAATGTTGATCCTGTTATAGTAACTGAAGCTAATACATATATTGCTCCACCGTCTGGTGCAAAGTTATTTACGAAAGTACAGTTAGTAATTTCTGCACCTAAACCATTGTTTCTTAAACCAATAGCTCCACCATAGGTTAAAGCAGTGTTATTTTCAAAGTAGCAGTTTATAACTTTAAAGTTATCTGATCCTTGAGAAATAACCGCTCCACCAACAGTATAGCTATTATCTCCAGTATTAGCTGCATGATTGTTAATAAATGTACAATCTCTTATAATTGCACTATTTGAATCTTCAAAAACATATATAGCAGACCCAGAGTCACCATAACAATTTTTAAAGCTACAATTTTCAATAAGCAAAGATCCACGGATATTTAAGGCATGATAGCTAATTGATGTACCATTAACAAAATCAATATACCTTAAAGTTAGACTGGCATCATTTCGCACAACAATCGTACGATACAAACCACGACCATCCAATTTAGCACGATTAGAATTAGATTGCCCTTGAATTGTGATATTTTTACCATCTATCTCAATAGCATTACCAGAACTAGTATAAGTACTAGTTCCAAGTAAAATCCTATCATTATCCGTTGAGCCATTAACACTATCCTGAATATCATCATAGCTATTTCCTGCAACAGTATAATCAGCAGCAGAAACAACCGTCAAAGATAATAAAATCAATGCAAAAATCAACAACCCCCAGAATAAAAATTTCTTTTTAAAAAATTCCATAATTTTTCTCCCCATATTTTTTTATTAAAAAAGAGCATTTTTTAACTATTGGTTTTGAGGGAAACATGAAAAAATGAGCAAAACTAAAAGAACCTCTTTTTGCTCACTTAAACGAGAGAAAAACAAAACAAAATTACATTATAACAAAAAAAACTCATTTTTTAAAATTTTTTATATATTAAAATATTCAAACAATTATAAATTAATATCAACTATTAACAATTCCTTAATTAATACATACATAAAATATCCCCACATAGCTAACAAAAATGTATGTGAATACTCACTATATAATATTAATAAATAATGAATTATATAAATCTTTTAATATATAAAAGTTCTTATTTGAATTTCTTTATCTAAAATTCCATTTTATAACTGATAAAATACCAAACAAGAAAATTATTCATCATAAAAATATAAATAAAAGAATTTAAAAAAATAGAGAATAATGATTACCCCCTCAAATAAAAGAATTCCCCCCAAAATATTAAAAATAGCGGAAATATGAAAAAAGACATGAACATTAAGAAATTTTAAAAATAAATATAAAAATAAATATAAATAAATTATTTTAAATAGTATAAAATTTTACAAAAAAATTATTAATATCCTAAAATAGCTAATAATTATACTAATTTAATAAATCCAATAAAAAGCTAATAATTTCAATATAAAGTCAATAAATTCAAAAAAAATTAAGAATTTAAACTAAAATAGTTAATAATCTCCACCTAATTGTCTAAATTCATCTTCTTGATCTTTTATATTATTTAATTGTTTTGATTTAGTTGATTCCCATTGTTCAATAATATTAATATCACTACCAACAGTTCTACCTTTAAATTCATCAATTTTAACTAGTGTTGGTACTTTTACCATTAAGCCTAAAACTATAGCTTCACCAACATTTAAAGAAGGTAATTGTTTAATAAGGTCTTCACTAAGACTTTCACTTGCTGATTGAACATGCCTTTGGTCTTGAGGCTCAACAAGTCTAAGAATTATCATATTATTAGCTTGAGAAAGAGCATCTGGATCAACAGACTTAGGACTTTGGCTTACAAGACAAAGACCAAGGCCAAATTTTCTTCCTTCTCTTGCAACCCTACTAATCCAATATTTAGATGAAGGATTTCTGTTTTTTGGAGCTAAAATATGGGCTTCTTCCATAATGAAGAAAACAGGAAAATCAAGTGGTTTTTCATACATATTCCCTTCTTTGTTATGTAAAGATATTTTTCTGGATCTTAAAGCATTTCTTAATATATGACTAACAATAACTTCAGCTGCGGATTCATCAGCCTGACCTAAATTAATAACATTAGCTACACCTAATTTCAACTGAGATAAAACATTAGCCCCATTTATGTTTAATAAATTTTCATATTTAGTATTTAAATCCTCTATTTTATTAAGAACATCCATTATTTTAGATTTTTCAGAAGCATTAATCTCTTTTCCACGAAATGTTTCAGTGTTATACCATTTTTCAAGAACTCTTCTCATAATCTCAAGAAAATCTCTAGTATCAGATTCACCAGATTTAACAATGGCAGTTGCCTCTTTATAAGCTTCTCTAAAATATCTTTCCTGAATATATGCAGAACTTGGAATATTAGCTAATGTTTTTATCTCACTAAATGACATATAAATAGGATTAATAATAGGATCAATTGAATTAACAGCACCATTTTTAAATTCAGCACCTACATATTCCCCATGCATATCAAATATAAGAATACATCCATTATATTCTAGAATACCATCAATGAGAACAGATACAGTATTAGATTTTCCTGCACCAGTCATTGCAAGTATAGCTAAGTGCCTTGAAACCATATTATTTATATCTAATTTTACTTCAACATCTTCTTGACTAATCAAATTTCCAATTTTTAAACCATTATCAATCTTAAAAATATTTTTTAGAATTTCTTCATCAGCTATTTCAATCTTGGTTCCTGGAGGTGCGGGTGTTCTTGGAATTCTAAGATTATCTCCAATATCTCCAAGAATACGAATATTACCTCTAATATAATATTCGTCTCCTTCAATTTCTTTTATTTTTTCAATAGTGTCAGGATTATAGATATCTCCATTAAGCGATACATTACCTCTAATAAGAGATTCAATCATCCCCAAAACAACTTTTCCATCATATTTTAAAGATACATATTCCCCTACTTTAGGCATCTCTTTAGAAATAAAATTAACATCAATAAGAGAATTTTCACCAATACATCTACCAATAATCATATTAACACCGATTAAATCACGAATGAACTAAGCAATCAATTTACTTTTTAAATAAATATTATATAAATAATCAAAAAATATTAAAAATCAAATATTAACTATTAGATATTAAAAATCAAATATAAGATATTAAATATAAGATATTAAATATAAGATATTAAATATAAGATATTAAATATTAGATATTAAATATTAAGTATTAAATATTAAATATTAAATATTAAATATTAAAAAATATTAAATATTACTAATAATTTTCTTCTTTAAATGAATAAAACTAATTTTTTCTGATATTTTTTCCAATTTAAATTCTTCATAACCACATTTTTTATATAAATACAAATTCTTAGAACTTTTATAACCCGTAAACAAATTAAATTCAATATTAGAATATAAACTTAAATAATATCTTTCAATATATTTTAATAACTTTTTTCCTATACCCCTATCTTGAAAATCTGGATGAACAATGAGTTTTTTAATTAAAATAATATCATTTGATTTAGTAGCTCTTATAGATCCTATTATACCTTGACCATCATAATGAATTTTTAAAATAATCCCATTTCTAAATTCTTCTTTAATATTATTAATTGTCTGTTTTAAAGGTTCTATTGAATTATCATCATATAATTGTGCTTCACTAATATAAGATAATTTCTGTAAATCCAAAATTTCTTCTAAATCATCATATTTAGCTCTTTCAACAATCATTACAACACCCATTATCTCTTATTTTATTAAATAAACACTAAATCCTACTAATAAATACAATATAATTTATAATAATTATTATAATAATGACAATAATAATGACAATAATAATGACAATAATAATGATAATACTAATGATAATACTAATGACAATACTAATGACAATAACAATACTATAAAAATAATAATATTGATAATAATTTGAAATTAGAGCATTTCTCTACCCGATTTTTCATATATGCCAATAATCTTAGATAATTGTTCGATATCACTTCTTTTAATAACAACCTCATGATGAGCTTTTTTAAGGAGATATGGATAACCATCAGTACAATCCCTAGATATTATCCCAATGATTTCTTTAATTTTAGAATTAGTGGCTTTATAAGGCAATTCTATTTTTAAAATATTTTTATTTTCTTCCAATCTAACATAGAAGATTGTAAATACTAAGCTTTTAAAAAAATCATTTTTAACAGGAAATTCTCTTTTTGAATCATCTATATTTATATAAATAGGATTTTTACTTGAAGAAGTAGAATATCCTACATTTCTAGTATATTTATCAAAAATAGCCATATCTGGAATATTAGATTCTTTAAAATAATCATTAGCTATGGATGTTTTTGAAATAGCAATAATTTTATCTTTATATTTTAATAAATTAAATAATGATAAAAGTTTTTCAATATTTTCTAAATAGTTTTCAACAATCAATTGATTAGAATGGCTACTATTAATATAACTAACTCTATTTTTCAATTTATTAACTATTTTAGAAGAAAAAACCCCAATATCATGATTCTCAATACTTCCAAGTTCCTCATTAATTTTTTCTTCAGCTAAGTCTAAAATATCAAACCTAACATCTTGAGGAATATCTTTTCCAATAGGAGAAGGACGTATTAAATCACCTGAAAGAGAACCATCATATAAATAATAATCAATATTATGAGACTTAATTGTTTTTAAAGCGTTTTTTACCTCAAATAATCCCATATAGTTACGAATCCTATCTTTTGCAAAATTACTGTGAGGTATAGTGTTTATTTCTGAAGATTCAATTTTAGATAGTTTACTATTATATATTAAAGAAATTGAAGAAATAGCATAGAAATAAAAACTCAAAAACTTTTTTTCATGTTTACTCCCATCTCCAGCAGCTATAGTCAAACTATCATTAGATACAGGGATTTTTTCATCATTCCAAAAATCAGAAATATTATAATTAGAAATTTCATATTCCTTAATTTTATCATGAATTGTTCCTTTTTTCTTAATCGCTTCTGTATATAATGATTCTAACATTTAAATCAATTTAATTATTAATTATAGCTATAATCTAAATTTAGCTATTTCTTAATTTTTTATATTAAATACAAACAATAATAACTATTGCATGCTTAATAATGAAAATACAATTAATTGCACAAAAATAAAAACAATAAATGCTATAAAATAAAATTAATTATTAAATTTAAATAATTCACTAGATTTATTAAATTAACAACAAAAATTTTATTAAATTATTCACTAGCTTTTTTAATTCCAGATACAATTTCTTTTATCTTAGCTTCAACATCTAATGTTTCTTCAACTATGGTTCCAGTAACAACAATATCTGCTCCAGCTTTAGCTACAGTATATGCAGATTCACCATTACGAATTCCTCCACCAACAATAATTACCATATCATCAGTAGCTTTCTTACTATAAGCAACCATTTCCGGAGTTACATGTTCTTCTGCACCAGAACCTGCTTCAAGATAGAAAAATCTCATTCCAAGTGCTTCAGCAGCCATTGCATATGCAGCAGGAATTTTTGGTTTATTTCTAGGAACAAGTTTTGCATCACCTATCCAACCCACAGTGCCTCCAGGAGAAATAACCATATATCCCATAGGTATAGCTTCAATTCCAGACTTTTTTACCTGTGGAGCTCCAAGTGCTTGAGCTTCAATTATCCAATAAGGATTATTAGAATTTAAAAAACTCATAAAGAATATTGCATCAGCATATTTACTTACATTACTAGTATTCCCTGGGAAGATAATTATTGGAAGATCAATATTTTCTGATAAAGCTTTTGCAGTATTATCAACATCAGCTCCATCAACTGTAGAACCTCCAAGCATTATACCATCTGTTCCACCACGTATAGCTGCTTTAGCTATCTCAACAGCCCCTTCAGGACTTTGTTCATCAGGGTCTATTAGTGTTAAATGGACTTTACGAGTTTTTAATATATCTTTAATTTGATTTTCTACTATCCTATTCATATTAATCCCTATAACTTTTATTAAATGATAATTTTAATTTTTTATTAAATAAATTGATAAAAAAGAATATTCCAATATATTTATAAATTATTTTTGAATTTATATCTATTTATAAATTATTTTTGAATTTATAGCTATTTATAACTATTCACAACTATCTAAGAATATTTATAGCTATTTTTAAATATTAATTGCTATTTCTAAATATTGATTGCTATTTCTAAATATAAAATTTGGAACTAATTATATTTTAATGTTTTTATTATAATTATTAATCATTAGTTTAAATTTTTTCCTTAAATCAAAATAAAGATTGAAATAAAGATTAATCTAAAAAAAAATACTTCAAAATTATATATGGTTTTTTTGGTTTAAAAAATACTTACTAAATACTAAATTAGCTAATTCATAAGATAATTCAAAAAGTATGAAAAATATGAATGTTGAAAAACTTAAAAATCCAACATAAGGTATTGAAAATCCAGTGATTGATTGATAATAACCTAGTATAGCTAAAAGTAATATAGCTATTTTCATCGTAAATCTATAATCAAAGAAAAATTTGAAAAATTTACTTCTTTTATAAATAGTTTCATTATCATTACCAATTTCATCAATAAATGCAGAAAAGATACAAATTAATAAAGTAATTAAACTTAAATTAGCTAAAATACTACCATTAGGATTAAATATTCCCCAAATAATGTAGAGAGCTAAAAATACTAAAAGGGTTGCAATATGATGTATTCCATCAATTTTAAAAGATAATGCAGTACCAACTAAAATTCCAATAAATATATATGATGCATCCACATTGTTACTAGCTAATAAAGCTATAGTTATACCACAAATAACCCCTATAATAACCGCAATAATTTTGTTTGATTTTTCATCATATTCATCATCAGAAAACTTCATTAAAAATCCAGAAAGAGAATATAAAATTGCTAATATAATATAATTCAATACATAACTCCTTAATAACTAATTATTTTTTAAATATAATAATTTAAATTTTTTATTTACTCTCAAAAAAGTAAATCTTCTTTATTATTTTTAATAGATATTTTAAAAAAAGAAATAATAGAGATTTTTCATTTACTAATTTTCTTAATAAAAATTAATATTAACTGAAATAATAAATATCTTTTTTCATATTTTGTTTAACTACTCTAATAAAGATTACTTATAATTTGATAAAGATTTTATTTCACTTATTCAATTCTGTGAGAAATAGAAATTGAAATTACATAATAAGTTCATGCTAAGTTTTTAAAAATCTTAAATTAATTCAAAATAGTAAAAACCAATGAAATAGTGATTAAATATTGGAGACTCTGATTTAATATATATAATTTATATATATATAAATTTGAAAATTTATATTTATTTTAAATTTCAATATCTTAAATTTTATTTTGATTCAAATTTTTAAAAATAGACAAATATATTAATAATAATTTCCTTAAATATATTACTATTAATAACTTAATCCAAATTTTATTTTTAAAAGATATTAATTTATAAGGAAAAAGATTCCATGAACGAAAAAGAAACAATAAATGTTAAAGGAACAAATGTATCTTTTGTATCAAAAGCTGAAGAAGATTACATTTCACTAACAGATATTGCAAAATATAGAAATGATAAAAATCCTTCAGAAATAATTAGTTTGTGGCTTCGTACATATAGTACAATAGAATATTTAGGTTTATGGGAAAAATTAAATAATCCCAATTTTAAACCCCACATATATGAGGGGTTTAAAAATGAGTCAGCAAAACCTCATTTTTGGATGTCGTCCAAAAAATGGATAAAAGAAACAAATGCAATTGGTCTATTTTCAAAATCAGGGAGATATGGGGGTGGAACATATGCACATTCTGATATCGCATTTAAATTTGCGTCTTGGATTTCAGCAGAATTTGAATTATATCTTATCACAGAATTTAAACGCCTAAAAATTGAAGAACAAAAAAGATTATCATTAGAATGGAATTTACAAAGAACTTTATCAAAAATAAACTATCGTATCCATACCGATGCTATAAAAGATACAATTATTCCCAAAACAATTACTAATGACCAAATATCTTTTGTCTATGCAGATGAAGCAGATTTATTAAATGTAGCTCTATTTGGAATGACAGCCAAACAGTGGAGAATTTCTAATCCAAAAACAAAAGGCAATATACGAGATTATGCTACATTAGAACAATTAATTGTTCTTTCAAATATGGAAGGAATAAATGCTCTTTTAATAAGAGAAGAAATTCCTCAAAAAGAAAGATTAATAAGACTGAATAAAGTTGCAATAACACAGATGCATTCATTAATAGATAATAAGTTAATGAAAAAGTTAAAATAGTTATAACAATAATAGAAACTAAATTTTTATTTCTATTATTAAAACTAAAATTGGAAAGATATAATATAAAATTTTTATATTATTATTAGAATTAAAAATACAAATACAAAATGAATTTGTACTTTTAATTCAGATTATTCTTATTTAATCTTATCTAATGCAGCTGCATAGATTAAAGGGAAAATAATTGTAACATCTCCAACAACAGAAGCCAAATTTGATCCACATTTTGCTTTTGACCATGATTTAGCTTCTTCAAGTGGAGCACCACTTAAACTACCTGTTTCACTACGATCCATAGTAATTTGAATTGCTGCATCAACACCACCTTTTAAAAGATTAGAAGCGAGACAATAATGTTTAGGAAGACCTCCTCCAAGAAGTATAGCTCCAACTTCTTCTGATTCAAATACAATATCTGAAAGATCATTCATATCAGCTATAGCATCTAAAACAAGATTATTCTCCTGAGTAAACATCCATAATTGTAATCCAAACATACTATCAATTAAACCAGGAGCAAAAATTGGAATGTTATTTTCAGCAGCTATTTTAAGAATAGAATTTTCATCTTTAATTAAAAGACCTATTTCATATAATAAATCCTTAATTGAAATTATAGGTTTATAACATGAATTATTTGAGTTATTGGGATTTTTTTTAATAATAGATTTAGTTATTTGATCAAAAAGCTTGATTATTTCTTTTTCAAAAACTTCAAAATCATCAGATTTTGTGTAAACATCCCCAATTCGACCCATTCCAGCTTCATTAAGTTTTTCATCATCGAACCCATAATCACGATAATGAGAACCACCAAATGATTCTAAAAGATCATGAGTTATATTAGCACCACTCGTTATTAAAACATCTATTTGATTTCTTTTAATCATAGTAGCTATAATATTACGAAGACCTCCTGGAACAAGCGGTCCAGCTACACTTAAAAAAACTTTCATATCTTCAGAAGAAATCATATCAGCTAAAAGTTCACAAGCCCTACCAACTCTACCTGCACCTAAAACACCAGAGGAAGAAAATTCTTCAATAATATCGATAATCTTCATATCTTCATTAATATTCATTTGATTAACATTCATAATAAGCCTTTTTTCATCAATTTAAAAAAAAATAGTAATATTTAAAAAAATACTAATAGAAATATGTTAAAACCCATTAATAAAAATTACTTTTAAAAATATTTTTATTAAAAATAAAATTATATCCCTCCAAAAAAAATATTTTAATTTTTATTACTATTTTTAATAATAATTATAAAACTCAAACCAAAAAAAATATTATAAGAGTAATACTTTTATACGATGAAATAAATACTTATTAAAAGTTTCGCTTTTATAAGAATTATAATAACAATATTGTGAAAATTTCAATATTTCAATGAAACCAATAAAATGAATAAAGTGATATTAATAACATTAAAAATTGCTTTATTAACTAAAAATTATCAAAAGAGATAAAAAATTGACAAAATTGGGTATTATCGTTCATAATATCTATTTTTTTAAATTCAAAAAATAAAAATAAAATAGATATAATATAAAAAATGTGATATAAAATGCAAAAAGAAAATAATAATAATAATAATAATAACAAATTTAATTTTTTTAAATTCGAAAGAAAAGATATTGATTTTCCATTTTATAACAATAACCCAAAATTAAGTATTCAACATTGGATTATCTTATTAATTTCAGTTTTAATACCACTAATATTAATTTTTCTTCCACATACTGGATTAGAAAGAGCGGAAGGAATATTATACTTTCTAATTCCATTTTTAATATTTGGTATTGTAAGTAGCTGGAAATACGATTTAATATGTAAAAAATTACAAAGAAATGATTTAAAATTAATAATAAGCCTAATAATATTGGAATTTATTTTTTCAATAGCTATTGCATTAATTATAAAATACATATTTAATATTCATGCTCAGACTAATCCAGCTATTGGTGAATTAAGCTCATTATTATTCTGGATAGTTTTCCCATTTCAGATTTTTGGTGAAGAATTATTAAAAATAATACCATTCCTACTACTTTTAACAATTTTCTATAAAATTAGCAATAATAGAAAAATAAGCATTGTGATTTCAACAGCTTTAGTATTAATAATGTTTGGACTTATACATTTACCTGCCTACAAAAACATATTTTCAGTGCTACTTCTTCAAGGATTAGGATCAATATTTACAATGTTTGGATATTTAAAAACAAAAAACATATTCGTGTCCTATTTAATACATATAATATATGATACAATAACATTCATAATAGCATCAGTAGGAGCACACTAAAAATAAATACTAAAAATCCATATAAATCAAAAATCTATAGAAATCAAAAATCTATATAAATTTTAAAATTTTTTACATATTTCCATTTTTTGAAATAGTTTCAGGATTGTTAAAATATTCTTGTACATTATCATAAAAGTGACCAATTTGTCGCCCATATACAAAAATATGGTTAAAAGCTATTGCAACAGACATTTTATTATTAGAAACTTTTCCCCAAGTTATCAAAGGTTGAACTTGGTGAGGTTCTAAAATACAATTAGATAAAGTGTCAAAATCAACCCAAGGAATACAAGAAAAATTTCCAATTGGCTCAATATCCCTTTTAGTAATTTCAAGAGAAAATCCCTGTTTATTTCCATTTAAAATAGAATCGCGAAGATTAATTACTCGATCATGCCATTCTTTTAATGATTCTGATTTTTTAGGAGGAGAGACTCGCATTTCTTCAAATACAGATTCATCTTTATCCATTATAGGTACTATAGCATCTAATTTATCAAATTCAATAGCTTTACCATTTAAAATTCGTCTACGTAACTCTGGAACAGAATTTAAACCCGAAAGTAAACAACCAAGTGATAAAACGAAAAAAGACAAATTTTTCTCATTACAAAAATTCAAAACATTTTTCACATTAATCCTAGCAGAAATGGAACATCTAGAAGTAAAAAAATTTGAAAAAGGAGAATCTTTCAAATCAAAATCTAATTCTTTCATCATTATAAGACTCCAATATTTTAACAATAAATAATTTTTAAGTTTTAAAATATAAAATACATTTGAAACTTCTCTCATTATTAAAAATTAATTTATAAAATTATATCCTCTATAAATAATCCATATTTTTATATATAAATATTCTATATTTTTATATATAAATATTCTATATTTTTATATATAAATATCCTATATTTTTTATAATTAATTAATATTATTTATTGATAGTTTATATTATTTTATCCATATTTTATATATTTTTAAATGTTTATTATATATTTTTTAAATTTATTATTATATTGATATAACGAAATATTTAAATATATAATTTTATATATTATTTTCTATGCCAAATTGTAAAAATAATATTTGTCTTGAACAATATAAGAATTTAAATTTGGAGGAGTTAATAAATGAAATTCCCTCAGAGGATAATTTATATGAAATGGGTGAAATTATAAAAGCCATTTCTGACCCATTAAGATTAAAAATATTATATTTATTGAAAAATGGAGAATTATGTGCTTGTCACATTGATTCTGCATTGGATAAACCACAATCAACAATTTCTCATCATTTAAACATTCTAAAAAAAGCTAAGTTTTTAAACTGGAGAAAAGAAGGAAAGTGGACACATTATAGCTTAGCTGATGAAAAAATAATAGACCGTATAGAAAAAATAATTAAAATAGGAGAATAAATGATATGGTCGATGAAATTAATATAGATTGTTGCTGTGAGTCCATAGAAGAAAAGGAAGAAAAAAAGGGTGTAAACTGTTTTTGTGAAAATATTAAAGAAGAAAATGAAAGTAGAGATTTTTGTTCTGAAACAATTGAAAAAGAAGAAGAAAATGGTTTTAATTGTTGCTGTGGCGATTATGAAGTAACAGATGATTCTAAATTAGAAAATCCTCAAAATTCTAAAAAAGATATAGATTTAAAAACATTGAATAAAATTAAAAACATGGCTGAAAGTTTAGACATGGACATTATAGGTTTTGGAAAGATATCTAAAGAAGAAATGAAAAAAAATGAAAAGTTGATATATCCAAATGCTATTGTTTTAACTATGAAAATTGGAGAAAAAATTATAAATGAACCTCCTAGTGAATTTGCACAAGATTTAAACAATTTGCTTTATGATAAATTTGGAAAAAGTTTATATATTATTTCTGATTACCTTAGAAAAAATGATTTTGCAACACAGGTTGCTCATCCTCATCAAAATTTATTAGACCTATCAAAATTAGCAGAAAACTCAGGAATTGGAATAGTAGGACGAAGCCATTTATTAATCACTCCAGAATCAGGACCCTCTCAGAAAATAGGAGCAATACTAACATCAATCGAAAATCTAACATTTTCAAAAGAAAATACTCATAAATGGATTAATGATTATTGTAAAAGATGCGGTAAATGCATTAAAGCCTGTCCCGAAGATGCACTAAAAAAAGATTACATGGATGAAAACAGGGCAGAATTTATTGAATCAAAATGTTTAGGATGTAATCAAGGATGTACTTACTGTATTGAAGAATGTCCTTTTTATAAAGATGAATATAATTATTTAAAAGAAAAACATAATAAACTAGAATCTAAACTAAAGGAAAAAGGAAAAATATGAAAGATAAAGTTTCAGTTGCTGCATGTAGTGGAATGAGTAATTTTGGATTAATTTGTAGAGCCGTTGCTTCTGATTTATCAGAATCAAAAGAAGATATAGTTTCTATTTGTATAACTTCTACAGCTGCAGATGATAAAACACCAGATTTAATAAAAAAGTATCCAATTATTGCATTAAATGGTTGTTCTAATGAATGTGTTAATAAAATATTAAAAAAGAAAGACATTAATGTTGATAAAAGCATCAATGCAATGAAATTTGCAAAAGAAAATAATCTAAATGCTGGAGAAGTAGCAAGACTAGGTGAAGAAGGAGAAAAAACAACAAAAGAATTAAAAAAACACATTTTAAAAAAAATAAAAGAATAATATTTAATATTTAAAAAAATAAAAGAATAATATTTGATTTT
>NZ_CALGFC010000058.1 GCF_937881195.1 uncultured Methanobrevibacter sp.
AATTCAAACTAAAAATAAAAGTATACAAACCAATAAAATAAAAAAAAATTAAACAAATTTTTAAGAAGTAAAAAGACTAATTAAAGAATTTTTATTTATATATTAATTCTATATTCTTTTTTCTTCTTTTTATTATTTTTTCAACTATTTTTAGCTAATATTAAACTCATTTTCTTTTTATATAATTTCAAAGCTAATTTTTATTAAATTTTTATTTAATAAATTTTAAATAGAACAATTTCTAGATTATTTATTGTGAATAGCTATTTAGACAAATTTAATTTTATATTTTTAAGTTTTGTTTATTTTATTGCTGTTGGTCTTATTATTCATTTTGTTGATTGGAATTTACAAATTATTATCTTTGTAGTTTCTATTCTTATTTGGCTTTTAATAATATTATATAAGGATGTTTTCATTCCAAAGATTCCTAAATTAATTTTTTCATTATTTAGTATAGCTATAATACTGTGTATTTTCCTTTTTAATTTGAATATTTCTGGTTCTTTTATTTTTATATTTCTTTTATACTACTTAATGGAAAGTTATTATAATCCTAATATTGATGATTTAGCTAGGTTTAAAAATTGGAAAAACATTATTTTAATAATTATTTTAGCTATAGTTGGAATTTTTTTATTCGGTTATCTGATTTTTTCAGTGCTTTTTTCTATATAATAATGGTTTTATTTTTTTAAATAGTTACTTTTAATAGTTTTTAATAATTTTTCTTTTTATAGCTAATTCTCATATTTCTATCATTTAATTTTAAAAAAGAAAAAATTAATACCTAATTTAAATCTAAAACTTTGATCAATAGATTATATAAGAATAAGATAATTATTACAAAAATTAGTAATGTTTAATTTATATATCTTTTTATTATTTTTACAAATTTATTAAATTTATATATTATCACAATAAAAATATTTAGGCATACCTAAATATTTATATACTAGTAAATACAACATAATCATGGTGATGTTAAAACAAATTTAAAACACATACATAACCACTCCCTCAATTGATTTAAAAAAATATTGTCCATATTACTTTAGCAGTCTCAACCATGTTATTATGCATACTATAATAAATAATCAATTGAGGGTCTTTTCTTCTGAAAAATATAAAATTATGTAATTATATAAGTATATATGTAGTATAATTATAATCTACTTTTTTTACCTATAAAACAATAATTATTAATTTTTTATAAAAAATAATAGCAATTTAAAAAAATATTTTAATTTTTGAGATTATAGTAGATTTTTTCTTGAGTTAATAGAAATAAAAAATTAATATCTATATATCTTTGCAGATTGAATTTTACTTTGATTTGAAAAGTTTATTCCAATCATTATTGTATTTAAATTCATAATAGTTAGAAAAAGAAACATTAGGCAAACTTATATTCTTGTCTATCATTTTTTGCCATATATTATTTGCTTTTTCTTCATCTATTAAATTATTTTCATATGCTTTTCCTAAAATAAGGGAACTAGTTAAAATAGGTATTTCATGTTTTTTAGCTAAATATTCAATATCTGATAAGTTATTACTGGCAATAATGCCATTATTCTCAATTGCACAGGCAATTACTGAAGATTCGCCTTTACCCATATATTTATTATCAGTCCAAAAACCTTTTTCAATTAGTTTATAATTTGAATATTCATTGGAAAATATGTTTATATCTTTAACTTCTACAAAGTTATCATTTATCAAAGATTCTAAATTATCTTTTATTTTTGTTGGAGTGCTCTTATTGAAAATTTCATCATGAACTGGTGAGGGAATAATAATCTTAGAAAACATTTTGCATAAAATGTGATGTTCATCAACTACTAAAAAAGAAACTAAACAATCTGAATCATAAAAAACAGGTTTATTCTTCAAAAAAATCCCCTTCTTTAAGATTATAAACAATATCTGATCTAAAAACATCCATTAAAAGCTCTTTTCTTTTACCAATAGATATTTTGTCTTTATCAAAAGCTTTTTCAGTTAGACGTATATAATTACCAAAGGAAAAATATTGTTTACTTTCTATAGAAGGATCATATAATTCAGTACTAAAACCTAATCTCATTGCTTCTTGTTTAACATTATTGTTGTAGGAAATATACTCTTCATAACTTAGTGATTTTTCAACCATTCTCAATCTATATAACATTGCAGTATGACTTATTTGAAAGAATTGCTCACAATAAATAATATTCTCTAAATTCCACTTTTCAATATTATTTTTTTTAATATAGTCATGAAGTGCACTATTTGGCATTAATAATGAAGATGCAAAATTATCCGCTTCTTTTTCACTGGGGTTTTCATTCTCACCACTACTACAAATTAACCATTCTTCATTATTTTCATATATTAAATGGTATAATTCATGTGCTAAAGTGAAATTTTGCCTACCTTTAGAATGTTTGGAATTAATAAAAATAAGTTGATCATCATTAATCTTAGAACAACAGCCACTGATTTTTTCATTTAATGGAAATAAAATTAGTGTTAATTTAGGCATTTTTTCATTAACAATAGAAAAAATGTCAATTGGAGAATAATTATCAATTCCCCATTCTCTTCTTAAATCTTCAGCTAATTGACTAATTTCATAATATTCTTTCATATTTATTCCTCATTGTCTAAACTTCTTAAAAATTTTAAATTTCCAATTAATTGATTCATTTTAGCAATAAGATTCAGGTCAACGAAATTTTCATTATTTCTAAAAGCAACTTTAGGAATGGAGTATTCATCAGATTTCAATAAGATATATTCATGTGAACAATTGTATAATGAACAAAGTTTATCCAACAACTTTAAATTAAGTTTTCTATCACCACTTTCAATTTTAGAAAGGTGACCCTGGTTTATTTCAAGATAACTAGCAATTTGTTCTTGAGTATATTTACTATCCTCTCTCAATTTCTTTATCCTGGCTCCAATTTTTTTCTCCATATTTATCACCTTAACTATGTTATTAATTAATATGGCATAAATAATATATAAATTTTGTCATGAGAATATGTCAAAAATAAAAATTACGTTATTTTGTTAAATTTATTAAAGATTTATAATGGATATTATCTTTATATTTTTATATTTAGCTATTTTTACAGTATATTATTTATTTTCAAATAATTTTAAAATATATTTTCACTTTAATATTAGGGAATAAGAATTATTTAGTTTGTTTTTCATTAGTTGTCTATTTTTTTAATAATTCTATTTTAGAATTATATAAATTGATATAAAATAACTTTTTAACTATTAATTAGTAATTATTCCTCTTTTTCATAAAAATATACTATTTTAATTATTTATTACCTAATCATTTTATTATCTTAATTTATTTTTGTTTTTATTATAAAATTATATTAATTATTAAATCAAATATAAAAATAATATTTAATTATTAAAAAATAGTTTAATTGTTTAAAAATAGTCTAATTATTAAAATAAATATACAAAATTATAGTAAATAAAAAATTAATAAAATTTAGCTATAATTAACTAATACTAATTGATTGCTATGATTACCTACTCTCAATTTCAAGATATTGTTGTAAATAAACTCAAAAGAGATATTTCAACAAATGAAGATCAAAATAAAGCTATAAAATCTGAAATTGATCAATCTCTTTTTATTGTTGCAGGCCCAGGTTCAGGTAAAACAACTGTTATTGTATTAAAAATATTAAAATTTATTTTTGTCGATGATATAAAACCTAATGAGATAATAGCTACAACCTTTACAAGAAAAGCAGCTAATGAATTAAATTCAAGAATATTAAGTTGGGGAGATGAAATAAAAAATCATCTATATACAACCATCAATGATAAAAAAAAATTAGAAGATATAGAAAAAATCGACTTTAATCAAATAATAACTGGTACAATTGATAGTATAGCTGAAGAAATACTTAGAATACATAGGGATCCTGGAACAAACTTACCAGTAGTTATTGAAGATTTTGTAGCTAACTCTGCAATGATAAGTTCTGGATTATTTAAAAATGATAGGTATCTAAATAAAGATTTAAAAGAATATTTAGGTAAAATAGATGGGGTTGAAGAAATAAAAAACCCTTCTCGTATGAGTGATATTTTATTAGATATTAAAAATAGATTATATTATGATCAAGTTGATTTTAAAGAGCTTTTAAACAATGAAACATCTCCTGGAGCCAAAGAAGCATTAAATGCAATTTTAGATTATTTATCTGAATTAAAAGAAAGAAATATCCTTGATTTTCCAATGTTAGAATCAAGATTTTTAAAATGGATAGATTCTGGAAAATTAGATATTTTTTTAAATGATATTAATGTACTTCTTGTAGATGAATATCAAGACACTAACCTATTACAAGAAAAAATATACTTTAAATTAGCTAAATCAGCTATTGATAATGGAGGAAACATAACTGTTGTAGGTGATGATGATCAATCCCTTTATAGATTTAGAGGAGCAACAGTAGATTTATTTACAAGTTTTATTACAAGAGCTAAGGAAAAATTAGGAATCAATGTTGATGAAATAAATTTATCAGCTAATTATAGATCAACTGAAGATATTGTTAATTTATGTAATCATTTTGTTGAATTAGATAATAATTTCCAATCAGCAAGAGTAAAAGAAAAACCAAAAATAGAATTTTCAAGAATTGATAAAAATGATAATGTAATTGATGATAATAAAATTAATAATAACATATCAAATAATCCTAAAGTTAAAATCAATGCAATTGATGATAATAAAATTAATAATGAAATATCATATAATAATATAGGCTATAATGATTTAATTGATAATAAAATGCCTTATGATGATATATTAGATAATAATATTATTAGTAATAATATAGAAAATAATAATTCTATTAATACTGAAACAGACGATGATAATTCTAATTCTAATAATCAAAGATCTATTCCTGTTTTAGGCATTTTCAGACAAAATCAGGAGATGTTAGCTAGAGAGTTATCTATACTAATAAGAGATTTAGTTGAAGGTAAAGATGTTAAAAGAAAAGTAAAAAAGATACTATCTTCAAATAATAAAAATACAATATCTCCAAATAATTATAATAATCAAAAAGCTGTTGAAGATTCAAATTATATATCTGAAGGAGATTATATAAATTTAAAATTATCTCAAATGGGAGGTTCTCCCTCTGATATTGCTATTTTAACATACTCGCCAAAAGAATTTTCTTATGGAAATCAACTTTTCCCATATTATATCAGAAAAAACTTATTAAGTTTTAAAAATCCTATTGAAGTTTTTAATCCAAGAGGTCAAGATCTTCAAGCAATTGAATCAGTAGCTGTATTTTGTGGTTTAATGCTTGAATGTATTGATCCTGGAGCAAAATTTCAAAATTCTATTAAAAGAATACCTCCATTAGCTAAGAGAAACATGAACAAATGGAGAAAAATAGCTAATGAATTTATAAAAACTAATCCAGAACCTGTTCAACCTATATCTCTTGAATATTTTGTTGAATGTTGGAGAAATAGAACTCCATACTCACATGAGCCAAATGTATGGCCTGAAAATGCTAGTTTAATAGAATTAGCTTATAAACTTATCACATGGATTGATAGCTTACAAGATGATATTGAAGGGTTGGTTTATTTAGAAGCTATTACTAAAACAATTACTCAAACTGGATTTTTCAATGAATATTCTGCTCAAATATTCTTTGATGATGACCATAAAGAAGAAGAAAAATCAGTTATAGAAGCTATTTGGAATATATTTATACCTATTGCAACTGGAGGAGTTTCAGTTGATGAAAAATTATTGGAGACTTTACCTTCTAATAGAATTAACATAATGTCTATACATCAATCAAAAGGATTGGAATTTCCATTAGTTATTGTAGATGTAGGATCTAGATTTAAGAAAAACCAAGTAAAAACTTCATTTTTAAGATTTCCAAAAAAAGGAGGAAAATCTTCAAATTTAGAAGATAAAATTAGGCCTTTTAGTCCATTAGGTGTTGGTGACAGAGATCCTAAAGATAGGGCTTTTGATGATTTAACAAGACTTTATTTTGTAGCTTTTTCAAGAGCTCAAGATGTTTTATTATTAGTTGGATTAAATCCTGCAATAGATGGATATGTGGCTAATGAAAAAGAAATGAAAATTCCAAATGTTGCATTAGGATGGAATAGAGATGAAGAATTTATAGGCTTTGATCAAATATACTTAATTTAATTAAAGCAATTTCTTATTTGTATGTAGAATTTTAACTTAATTAATCGTATAAATAATAAGTGAATTATTTAATTTTATATAGAATATTAACTTATTTAATTTTTATATAGAATAAGTAAATTATTTAATTGTATAAATAATTTTAAATCAATTAATGGTATAATTAATATTAATTATTTTAATTATATAATTAATAGACTATTGAATTTAATAATAAAAAATTTAAAGTGAGAAAATGGAATTATCACCAAGATCAAAACCATATATTATTCCAGAGTATAGTCTAACTGGAGATTTAATATCCTTTTTAACCTGTAATTTACAATATAGGTATCAAAATAGGGGCACTCTTCCCCCATCTATGCCTATACAGCTATGGTTTGGAGAATTTATCCATGGAGTAATGGAGGAATCATTTCTTGAGTGGGATATTAAAAAAACAAAATTCCCATGGGATTGGAAGAAACAAATAAGGCCTATTGAAGAAATGATTGATAAAAGATTAAGAGCTAGAGGTTTATATCCTCCTTTAGATTTTTTCTGTAAGTATGAAAAAGGAGAAGTTGGTACTTCAGGGTCTTGTCCAGATGAAAATCATCCACATAAACTTCTTTATAGTGCAAGAGCTGAAAAAGCTATTAATATATGGGGTCCTGATTTATTTCCATTAATCAATTCTGCTGAAGTTTTAATAAAAGGCAAAAGACCAATGCCTAATTACAATAATGAAAATAGTAGGTCAAATTATTATGGTATTAATGGAGTAATAGATGTAATTAGCTCTTTAAAAATTAAGGAAAATACAGATAATAAAATTATTAAATACTTAAATAACAATGAGGATTTTTTAAAAAAATTAGATTCTTTTAAACATGATGAATATGAAATTATAATTGATTATAAGGGAATGAAAAGACCAGCTTTAAAATCAGACAATTGGCTTTATCATCAATGGCAAATTTTAACTTATGCATGGTTAAGGTCAAAACAAGAAGAATCTAAACCAATATTAGTCGGGATTATATTTTATTTAAATGAATTGGTTCCTTCTACTGAGGATTTAATAGCTATAAAACAAGATATTGATAATAATTGTAGTGATGTTGAAATTTCAAAAGAAGAAAAATCTAAAATATTGAATTGGGATGAAAATAAAGACAACTACATCAATTTATCCGATAAATTAAAACAGGATAGATCTATTAGGATTATTGATATTGAAGAAAGTTCTATATCAAATGCTTTGAATCAATTTGATGGTGTTGTGGGAAATATTGAAGACTCAATTATAAAGGAAATGAATGGAATACCAATTAAAAATGCTTGGAATGCGAAAGGAGATAAAAGAACCTGTGATGCATGTGATTTTAAAAGTTTTTGTGGTAAACACCTTGCAGATTCAATGAAAATACCTTAAATTCTTTAATAATATGTTTTAATAGTTTTTCTATGATTTTATTTCAATATTTATAATTTTATTATATAATATATTAAATTAATATCATATACTTAAATAGTAAGAGTTAATAATGATAATATTAATAAATAATGATAGTACAAAAAATTATTTTTAGATTTAAAGATATAGAAATCTATTTAAGGTATTTCAGAAAAATATCAAATAATAAGGTTATAATTAAAAATTATAATTAAAAAATATGTAGTTTTATGATTATTTGGATATAATTTTAGAATCATTTGGCTATTTTTTAGAATTATTTAGCTATAATTTTAAGACTATTAAATATAATTTTAAGATTATTAAATATAATTTTAGGATTATTCAAATTTATTTAATGATATCGCTGATTTAAATCAGTTTTTATTTATTATACCCTTTATTTAACTATAATTATTATTTTTATTAATTTATCAATAAAATTTAATAAAATAATAGATAATAATAATTTAATATAGTATAGATTTTATTTAATATATGTGGAAGTTATTTAATATATATTGGAAGTTAAAATATGAGCAAAATAAAAATTATATCTTGGAATATTAATGGAATTAGAACTCGTGCAAAAAATAAAGAAATAGATCCAATTTATACTGAAAATCCTGATGTTATTTTGTTTCAAGAAACCAAAGCTAAATATGAACAATTAGATTCAAATTTAAAAGATATTGAAGATTATACTACTTATTTTTCTCAAGGGGAAACTACAAGAGCTGGGGGAATAGCTACTTTTTCTAAATTAAAACCAAAAGTTGTTAAAAGGTTCTTTGATTTACCTGATAAATCTTTGAAAATGAGATTATTGAACTTTAATTTTGATAATTTTAAATTAATACATATTTATGCTCCTTCTGGTTCGGGTAGTAAGAAAAATAAAGAAATTAAGCTAGAATTTTATAAAAAGTTATTAGATTTTGCTGAAAAATCAGCTAATGATAATGTTATAATAGCTGGTGATTTTAACATAGCACACACAGAAAAAGATGTTAGTGATCCTGAAAAAGCTTCTAAGGCTGCTAACTTTTCTAATGAAGAAAGAGAAGTAATAGATAAATTAGAAAAACTTGGCTATGTTGATTCTTTTAGATCATTAAATCCTGATGAAATCCAATTTTCAGCATGGAAATCTCAAAAAACAAAAGGATCTGGTGAAGGATCTCGTTTAGATTATTTCTTTGTATCAAAGAATTTAAAAGACTCCATAATTGATTCTAAAATATTAGCTGATATTGATGGATCTAAACATGCTCCAATTGAACTAGTTATGGATATAAAATAATAGTATTAGTTATGGATATAAAATAATAGTATTTATTATAGATATAAAATAATATTATTATCATTTTAATTTTTATTAAAAATTTTTTATATTTTAATTCTTATATTTAATTTTTATAATAATTCAATAGATTATTATTAAAAAAAGTTAGTATTTATTCTTATTTTAAAAAGAGTAAGCTTAATATTTTTAAATATTATTTTTAAATAAATTTATTAAAATATTTTAATTATAAAACTAGTTATATTTTTAATTTGGTTATATAAGAGATATATGTATAAAATTAATCAAGTAATGGAAGAAAGGAGTTTAAAGTTTTGCCTCTTGGGGGGAGAACGCGCTTTTTTAACCCTTTCTTCATACATTATTAAATAATATTTTTTATTATAATACTATAGTAATAATGTACTAATATAATATTATATCTTAAAGTATTTATATTTTTATATTTAATTGTATAATAATCTATATTAACTGTACATATTAATTATTGATATTCATTAAAAAAATTATTTATTTGTGATTGTATAAAAATCATTAAAAATAATACTTATTTATTATTTAATTTCTATTATTGAATAATGGAAAATAATTATTATTTATTAAATAATTTTATTATATTAAATGAAACTTATAATATAAGATAAAATTTATAATACTAAATAAAATTTATAATATTAAATTAATTTTAAAGATAAATAATTTTTAAAATTAAGTATATTTTTAAATAGTGAATAATTTTTTAATGTTAAATAATAAAATATTAAAATTATAAAATATTAAAATGATAATTATTTATCTAATAAAAAATAGTTAAATTTCCAAACTTAAATAAAAAGAGGATATTGAGAAATTTTAGAGAATATTAATTTTAAATGAACCTCTTCTTATTGTTTAAGTTTGTTTGGTTATGTTTTATTTTTTTTACGAAGATTATTTGCACTAATGACATATCGCGAATAAAATTTTTTTTATTTTACTGTAAATTTTGTCATTAGAATTTTTGAGTAGGAAATTGATTTCCTACATAAATTATTATGTTATAAGTAGTATATAAATGTTTTCGATAGATACGAATTTAACTAACGAATATTGGGTATCATCTGTAAATTAGTTATATAATAATGTATAATTTGATTAAAAGTAGTGTTATTTTGATTAAAAGTGATGTTATTTTGATTAGAAGTAGTGTTATTTTGATTAAAAGTGGCATTATTTTGATTAGAAGTAGTGTTATTTTGATTAGAAGTAGTGTTATTTTGATTAAAAGTAGTGGTATTTAATTAGATAATAATTTGGATTTATAAAATAAAGTAAAAAGAATTATGTGTAGGAGAATATTTATTTATCAAAATCATATCGTTCCCCCCAAGAGTAATATATTTTTGATATATATTTCTTTTGCATTGATATTTTATTGATATAAAATTATAAATATTGCTCCTACATTAAATAATTTATTATATATGCATATAAATCTTTCATTTTTAATTAATATTACTATTTTTTCATAGATTGTTTAATAAGTTATAAACAAAATATTGTTGGCATCTAATTGTAGATTATTTAAAAAAATAATATAAAAATAGTTAAATTTAATTGATAATATAAATTTAATATTTTAATATATAAAATAGTAATTTAAAAAGATTAAAATTGATTAATGATTAAATATATTAAAGTTAGAATAAAAAATCAGAACTTAAAAAATTTCAAAAAGTGTGTGAAAGATTAAATTATAGCTAATCTTCCAGCAGTAGTAATTTCCAATACTTCTTTGTCTATAAGACCCATATCCCTTAATTCACGGATATGGTTATATGTCATTCCTCTACTAATTTCAATTTTATCAGAAAGTTCTTTAACAGAATTAGATCCATTAATCAAACACTTTAAAATTTCTTTTTTGGTTGAAGAGATTCCATATTTAAGTATTGGGAGATCCATTACTTCTTTTGTAGAATTATCTACGTAGACAATTCTATCAACAAATTGATGTTTTGAATACGCTCCAAAGAGTGTTCCTAAAGCTTGTGGTCTTTCTCCACCGCTTATATTAACAACAATTTTATTTCCAGATTTTTTTTCTTTCTCAATTGCATCTGCAACACCAGAAGCAATTTTTACTGAATCATTAGAATCAGTTTCTTGGGATTTGATATCTATAAATCTTCCAAATGCTTTTTCCAAAGTTTCTTTACTTTCTCTCATTACATTGGATCCATTATCCTCAGTTAAAAGTAACACTTTCTTTGGAGAAAATTTTGTTATACATATCATTACAGGTTCTACATCGTAAATAGTTGATATTAAAGTTGTTTCCATTTAATCACCGCCTTTTAATTAAGTCACAACTGTCAGTTCAGAGTTACTATATTTTTCTTTTAATTTAATCATATAACCTTTTTAATCATTAACAAACATATTAATTTAATACATATTTAATATAAAATTATATATATTACATGTTATCAATATATATTGTTTTTCATTTTTCAATATATTAATCTTAATATATTAATTATTAAACTTAAAATTTCACAATCAAATAATTATATTACTAATTTATATTCTATTACATATAGTAAATACATTAATATTGTTATATTTAGTACATAATATATTTATACTAAACCTCTAATAATAAATATATAAAATTTATTAATCATAAATATTTTATCAATAATAATAAATATTTTAATATTAATCATTATTGAAAAAAAACTATTACTAATAATAAAATTATTTTAAAATAAAATTTAATGACTTATCTAATAATTGATAAATATCATTTTTAAGTTAAATAAATTACATTAATAATATTCTTTTTTATTCTATATATACCTACTTATTAGTAACTAATAGTTATAATAATTAAATATAATATTTTATATAAAAATTTACTATATTAAATTGCTTTAAAATATCTTTAAAATTATAAATAATAATTTTTTATAATTTTTAGATTCAATGAACAATTTTTATGTTTTCATGATTAGTATATAATCTTTTATACTAAATATGTTTTATATATCAAGTTTAAGTTATCACTTATCATCTAAAAATTATGAAGTGCAATTCTAAATCAAAAAATCTTGATTTAAACAAATATTTTTTGATTTAAGATAATTTTAAAACTTAATGTATAAAAACAACAATTATAGTAATTTAAAACACAATTTTATAATAATAAAGGAATATTAATTATTATAAAAATAATTTAATACTATTGAAAAGTTTCTTTATATTGAAACATAATTCCATTATTTATTAAATTTATATAGTTTTGATAAACATTATATTAAATTTTTGATAATGGTAATAGCTAATATATTTAAGGTTATATATAAAAGTTTTTGATTTACATTGAATGTTTAATTTTATTTCTTTTCATAATATTTTCATATTAATCAAATTTTTCATTATGAAACAAATAGTCTATACTTTTAAATCAATATTTAATATATTTAAATTATTATTTTTAACAATAAAAACTAAAATTTAATTATATTATAATAATGGTGATTAAGATATCATATAATAATATATCATATAATAATGTATTATATAACACTGTTAATTTTATTTATCTATAAGTTTTCTAATAGTAAAATAGAAAATATTATGTATATAAAAAACTAATATAATATTTTAACAAAGTCTAATGGTGATATTATGAATGATATTTTAGAAACCAATGAATTAGAAAATAACCAGTATCTTTCTTCTAGGATAAAAAAAGATTTAGATTTAAAATCCCATCCAGTAGCTATAAAATTTATTTTGCACGAAGAAGATATTCCAGAGGATATTGATAAGATTCAAGATAAAATGAGACATTGTGAAATGGTTCAAAAAGCATCAAGGGGAGACTCATTTTATAGTACTTCTGAAGAACAAATGTGTAAAGGGGGATCTTCTGCAATTGGACTTGAAGAAATTCCTGAAAAAATTGCAACTGGTGAATTTTACTATGGTTTAAAAAGATTCAAATCACTCGGTTCTGCAAAAAGAACATTAGATTCAATTCCCAAAATTGACTTAAGAAGTTATGCAATTATATATGCTCCTTTAGAAAAAGCAAATTTTGCACCGGATGTTGTTGTTATTATAGCTAATCCAAAACAAGCTATGAAAGTTTCTCAAGCTATTGTTTATTCATTAGGTGGAAGAGTAGAGTCTGATTTTTCAGGAATTCAGTCAGTTTGTGCTGATGCAGTTGCAGGTCCATTTATGAGAAAAAGACCAAATATAACTTTAGGTTGTAGTGGTTCAAGACAATATGCTGATATAAAAGATGATGAACTTGTTATTGGTTTAAATGGTGAGAATTTAGGTTGTGTTGTTAACTCTTTAGATAGTATTTAGCTATTTAGATAATATTTAACTCTTCACATAGTATTTAGTTATTTAGATAATATTTAACTCTTTAGATATTATTTGATTATTTAGATATTAATTTAATTTTTTAAATATTAGTTAGTTCTAATATCTTTTTATTTATTTTATCTTATTCATTTCATTATTCTTATTTCACTATTCTTATTTCATTATTTTTATTTCATTATTTTTATTTTATCATTTTTATTTTATTATATTCTTATTTTATTATTTTAATTTTGAATATTTTAAAAATATTTTAAAAATATGATTTAAAAAATAATTAATAAAATGATATTTTATCTTAAAATTTATAAAGTATTTAATTAATTAGTTAAATTTATCATAAATAGATTTAGCTACTTTTTTGTTTAAACCTTTCACACTAGCTATTTCTTCAATACTAGCTTTTTTAATTTCTTCAATATTTCCAAAATGTTTTAATAAGTTTATTTTTCTTGTTTTTCCAACTCCAACTATATCATCTAATTCTGATGCTTCAATATTTTTTGATCTTAATTTTCGATGATAAGTTACAGCAAATCTATGAGCTTCATCTCTAACTCTTTGTAAAAGATGTAATCCTTCATTATTCCCTGGAATTATAATTGGAAAAGAACTTTTTGGAATAAATATTTCTTCAAATTCTTTAGCTAATCCAATTACTGGTATATGTTCTAAATTATATTCTTTCAATACTTCAGTAGCTATTTTTAGCTGACCTTTACCTCCATCAATTAGTATGAGGTCTGGATATTCATCATTATCCTTTTCATTATATATTTTTTCATTATTATCATTTTCATTATTAATTCTTTCATTATTAATTTTTTGATTATTATTGTTGTTTTTATTTTTATTATTGTCATTATTATTTTGAGTATTTTTTAAAGAATTAAATCTTCGAGATAATAATTCTCTCATCATTTCATAATCATTTGGGCCAGGTGTTTCAAGTTTAAATCTTTTATATTGTTTTTTATTAGGTTTAGAATCAAAAAATGAGACTTTTGATCCAACAGCTAATTTTCCAGAAATATTAGATACATCATATCCTTCGATAATTCTAGGAAGCTTTGGAAGTTTCAGATATTTTTTAATTTCAATCATTGAATTTTTCATTTTTTTCTTTTGTTTTCTAATTATATCTGCATTTTTAGAGGCCATTCTCACTAGTCTTAGTTTTGTACCCTCATCTGGAACAGAAATCTCAACCTTATCTCCTCTTAAATCAGCTAACCATTCTTTAATAAGTATTAATTCCTCTTTATTTGAAATTTTTTCCTCTAATATAATTTCTTTAGGAATATGGCGATTAATTCCATAGTACTGTTGTATGAATGCAGATATAACATCACTTACTTTATTATTTTTAGTTCCACTCATTAAAAAATCGTCTTTTCCATTTATTTTTCCATTTCTAATTGAAAATACAACAACTATTGCAGAATCATTATCAAAAGACATAGCTATTACATCTTGATCTAATTCATCTGCAAAATCAACGAATTGTTTTTCCATTACTTCTGCAATAGATCCTATCTGATCTCTTATAACTGCAGCTTTTTCAAAATTATATTCTTTGGATGATTCATCCATTTCTTTTTGAAGGTTTTCAATAATTTCTGTATATTTACCTTGGAAAAAAAGATCTATTTTATTAATTAATTTTTTATATTCTTTTTTACTTATGTTACCATCACAAGGACCATAACATAAATCGATTTGACAATTTAAGCAAGGACCATCCATTTTACGGCAGGTTCTGATTTTGAAAAGTGATTTTAAAAATTTTATTGTTTGGCGTACAGAGCCTACATCTGTAAATGGACCATAATAAGTCCCTGTTTTCCCAATGTTTCTTGTAATAATTAAGCGAGGAAAATCTTCTTTTGTTATTTTAACATAAGGGTATCTTTTATCATCTTTAAGTCTAATATTATATTTTGGCCTATGTTTTTTAATTAAATTTGCCTCTAAGATAAGGGCCTCTTTTTCACTATCAGTTATTATATACTCTAAACTATTAAAATGACTCATTAATATTTTAGTTTTAGGTGTATCATATTTATCTTTAAAATATGATTTCACTCTATTTCTAAGTGATTTGGATTTACCGATGTAAATAATTTTATCATCAGAATCCTTCATTATGTATATTCCTGGCTTTTTTGGAAGTTCTTCTGGTGATTTAACTTTAGTTGACATAATTTATCTTTTTATAATGAATTTATTTTTTAAGTAAATTTATCTTTTAAATAAATTTATCTTTTATAATAAATTTCAATAATATAAATTTTTTGTATAATATATTCATTATATTAAATTTATTTTTGTTTCAATTTTTATTTTACTTATTTAATTAATTTTATAATTTTGAATATAAATATTATTATTGTAATATGTTGATATTATATTAAGTTATAAATTTATTAATAGATTATAATTTTAAATAAAATTATAAATAGTAGTATATTGCAATATATTATGATAAATATAAATATTTGTATAATAATATAAAATTTATAAAATTAATTAAATTTATTGGATTTTTAAATTTATTAAATTTCTAAATTTATAGAATTTTAAATAATAATCTATAGCTATTTTTTATTTTATAGTTCAAATCTTTACCCTAATTATAATATAATTTTTATAGAATTTTATTTATGTAAGTTGGTATATAATATATTTTAATTTAATGAATTTAATTTTTGTAACAAATTTAATTATTAAAAAATAAGAATAAAAAATATAAAATAATTAATTTTTTTAAAAAAGAGATATTATGAAAAAATTTAAAATATCATCAGAATATAAACCATTAGGAGACCAACCAAAAGCAATTAGGTCTATTTCAGATGGGTTTAAAAAAGGGCTTCATGAACAAACATTACTTGGAGTAACAGGATCTGGTAAAACATTTACAATGGCAAATGTTATTCAAGAGGTACAAAAACCAACACTTATTATTTCACATAATAAAACATTAGCTGCACAGCTATATGAAGAATTTAAAGAGTTCTTTCCAGATAATGCAGTTGAATATTTTGTAAGTTATTATGATTATTACCAACCAGAAGCATATGTTCCAAGAACAGACACATTTATTGATAAAGAAGCTTCAATAAATGATGAAATTGATAGAATGCGACATTCTGCAACACAATCACTACTATCTCGTGATGATGTTATAGTAGTTTCTAGTGTTTCTTGTATCTATGGTATAGGATCACCAGAAGATTATGGTGAGTTTGCACTATCAATCTCAAGAGGGGATATTTTTGATAGAGGGGAAATTCTCAGTCGATTAATTCATATGCAATATGAAAGAAATGATATAGAATTTGATACTGGACAATTTAGAGTTAGAGGAGATGTTATTGAAGTTAATCCAGTTCATGGTACTCCTCCTATCCGAATTGAACTTTTTGGAGATGAAATTGATTCAATAGCTATTGTGGATAAAGTTACAGGAAAAAGAATTGAAAATCTTGAAAGATATACTCTTTTCCCAGCAAAACATTTTGTTGTGGCTGATGAAAGAATGGATAAAGCTCTTAAAGATATCAGACAGGAGCTTGATACTAGATTAAATGAACTTAAGATTCAAAATAAGCTAGTTGAAGCTCAAAGACTTGAACAAAGAACAAGATTTGATCTTGAAATGTTAAGTGAAATGGGATATTGCCCTGGTGTTGAAAATTATTCTTTACACCTTTCTGGAAGAAAATGGGGTGAAATGCCATATACATTGTTAAAATACTTCCCAAAAGATTTTTTAACAATCATTGATGAATCTCATGTTACAGTCCCACAAATTAGGGGAATGTATAATGGAGATAGGGCTAGAAAAGAAACTCTTGTTAGCCATGGTTTTAGGCTTCCTTCTGCTATGGAAAACCGTCCATTTAGATTTGATGAATTTGAAAAATCAGTTAACCAAGTGCTTTATGTTTCAGCTACTCCAAGTAATTATGAGATGAGTAGAAGTTTAAACATTGTTGAACAAATTATTCGCCCAACTGGTCTTGTTGATCCAGAAATTATAATTCGGCCTGCTAAAAATCAAGTTGAAGACTTACTTGGTGAAGTTAGGAAAAGAATTGATAAAGATCAAAGAATTTTAATTACAACACTTACTAAAAGAATGGCAGAAGATTTAACTGATTACTATGCTAAAATAGGCATTAAAGTTAGATATTTACATTCTGAAATTGATACTTTAGAAAGAATTGAAATTATTGATGATTTAAGAAGAGGAGAATTTGATTGTCTTGTTGGGGTAAATTTACTTAGGGAAGGTTTAGATTTACCAGAAGTTTCTCTTGTAGGAATCCTTGATGCAGATAAAGAAGGATTTCTCCGATCTGAAACATCTCTTATTCAAACTATTGGTAGGGCTGCGAGAAATGTGGATGGGCAAGTATTCATGTATGCAGATGAAATAACAGACTCAATAAAGAATTCGGTTGATATTACAAATAAAAGAAGAAAATTACAATTAGCTTATAATAAAAAATATGATATTCAGCCTAAATCCACTTATAGGTCACTTAAAGATAAGAAAGAAGAAATTAAAAAATATGATAAAACAGTCACTGACCTTCAAAAAATGCCAAAAGATGAACTTAGAATGCTCATAACTGATTTAGAAGGAGATATGAAAACAGCTGCTTCTGATTTAGATTTCGAAAGAGCTGCTAAACTAAGAGATCAGCTAATTGTTTTGAAAGGTATTAAAAAGTAGAAGTTTAATATTTGATAATAATATAACAATCAGATAACATTTTTATTATTTTATCTTATTTTATCTTATTTTGTTATACTTTTAATTTATTATATTTTTTATTTTGCTATATTTTTATTTTATTTTATTCTTAGATTATACTCTAATTTATTATATTTTTATTTTATTTTATTCTTAATTTATTATACTACGACTTTTTAAAGATTGAAATTATATTTTATTAAATTATAATTGATTAAATAATCAATTAACATATTATATTAGATCTTATATTCATATTTATATTTAATTTTTATAGTTAATTTTATATTTATATTCAAAATATGAAACTCATATGAAAATATTACTTTTCATTAACTACCTAAAAATTATTGGTATATAATATATATAATTAAATCAGATTAAAAGCAAATTTTGCATATTTAAGGTTATATGAATTGTTATAATATGTGAATTAAATTTAAAATATTTGAATATATTAATAAAAATTTATAGTCTATATTGAGAGGTATTTACAATATTATGAATTGTTAATCGAAAAGTTTATATTGTTTGTAAGATATAATATTAATTCTATTTGTATGTTTCAATAAATACATTTTATATTTAATTGAACAAAAGTAGTTTATTTTTTTATAAAATTATCTTATAATAGCTTATATTTAATAGAATTTTCTAGTTTTAATAATAAGTAATTTTAATAAGAATTATTATTCTTTTATAAATTTAATATTATGTAATAAATTATTTACCATGTTTCTAGATTTTATGATTAGGTATGCTTATAAATATTATAATTAGGTTTAATATTATTTTAAATTTTTAATATAACTAATATATAATTTTATAATTACTATATTAGGATTTATATCTCCATAAACAATCTATTAAGATTTATAAATAATTATTATCAATTAATAAGTTCATAAGCCTATTTTTAACCTAATAAATATCTACACTTTTCATGAAAATTATATCACAAATAATCAATATAAATTAAATAGCTATAAAAATTTAATAAATAATCAAGTACAATTATCAATAAGGAGAATTATTAATGAATAAAAAATCACATAAAAAAGAGATTATTCTAAAAGGTGCAAGGGAACATAACCTTCAAAATTTAGATATATCTATTCCTCGTGATGAATTTGTAGTTATCACTGGTTTAAGTGGTTCTGGAAAATCATCTCTTGCATTTGATACTATATATGCTGAAGGACAGCGTAGATATGTTGAATCATTGTCTGCTTATGCAAGACAATTTTTGGGACAAATGAAAAAGCCTGAAATTGATTATATTGAAGGATTGTCTCCTGCAATATCTATCGATCAAAAAACCACAAAAATGAATCCTCGTTCAACTGTAGGAACAATAACCGAAATATATGATTATTTACGTCTTTTATATGCCCGAATTGGAATTCCTCATTGTTATAAATGTGGTAAAGAAATTTCTCCACAGACCGTAGGACAAATAGTGGATAATATTATTGAAGAAGGACATGATAGCTCAAAAGTAAAAATTCAAGTTTTAGGCCCAATAATTAAAGCTAGGAAAGGAGAACATAAAAAAGTTTTTGAAAATCTTACAAATAAAGGTTTTGTTAGAGTTAGGGTTGATGGAGAAGTTAGAAATCTCGAGGAAGATATTAAATTAAACAAAAATAACAAACACACAGTTGAAGTTGTGGTTGATCGACTTATAATTAGGGAAGATATTGAATTTCAGAGAAGATTAGCCGATTCTATTGAAACTGCTCTTGAATTTGGTGAGGGTATTGTTAATATTCTTTTTGATAAAGAAATTGAAAATAAGGAATATGAAAAAGTATACTCTGAACATTTTGCTTGTGTTGAATGTGGAATAAATTTTGAAGAATTAACTCCTCGTATGTTTTCTTTTAATAGTCCTCAAGGAGCATGCCCAGAATGTAATGGTATTGGGAGCAAAATGGAGATGGATCCAGCTTTAATTGTTCCAAAACAGGAACTTTCTCTAAATGAAGGTGCTATCCTCCCATGGAGCAGATCAAAAGGTAGTAAGGATAATTATTATCACCAAATGTTATCAGCTGTAGCTAATTATTTAGGATTTTCAATGGATACACCATTTAAAGATTTAAAAATAGAAGAACAAAATGCAATTCTATATGGAACAAAAGAAAAAATTCCATTTAATTTTAAACGTAAAAACAAATCTTATCGTGTTAATAGGAAATTTGAGGGTGTAATAAATAGAATGGAAAGACATTACTTAGAAACAAAATCAAACTATTCTCGTTCATATATTTCAAAATTTATGAGTGATCATAATTGTCATGTTTGTGATGGTAAAAGACTTCGTCCAGAAGCATTATCTGTAACAGTTGCAGATAAATCAATTTACGATGTTGTTTCAATGCCTATTAGGGATTGTTATAATTTTTTCAGTGAAATTGAACTTTCAGAAAGAGAATTATTCATAGCTAAGGAAGTATTAAAAGAAATCAAAGAACGATTGAAGTTTTTAGTTGATGTTGGATTGGATTATATAACTATGGAACGATCTTCAGGGACTTTATCTGGTGGAGAAGCTCAAAGAATTAGATTAGCAACACAAATAGGCTCTGGCCTAGTAGGTGTTTTATATATTCTTGATGAACCAAGTATTGGACTTCATCAGAGAGATAATGTTAAATTAATAGAAACATTAAAGAGACTTAAAAATATTGGTAATACTCTTGTTGTAGTTGAACATGATGAAGAAACAATTCTTTCTGCAGATCATGTGGTTGATATTGGTCCTGGTGCTGGAGAGCACGGAGGAAAAGTAATTGCTCAAGGAACTCCTGGTGAAATTATGGAATCTCCTGATTCAATTACAGGAAGATATTTATCAAGAAAAGAAGTAATTCCAATAAATAATACTCGTAGAGTAGGTAATGGTAATTACATTTCAATAAAAGGTGCTAAAGAAAATAATTTAAAAAATATTGATATTGATATCCCTTTAGGAGTATTTACTTGTGTTACAGGAGTATCAGGTTCTGGAAAAAGTTCTCTAATTAATCAAGTTCTTTATAAAGGATTAAACAGCATAATAAATAAAAAACCAACTTTTGCTGGTAAATATGATAGTATTGAAGGTGCTGAAAATATTGATAAAATAATTATCATTGATCAAACTCCTATTGGAAGAACTCCTCGTTCTAATCCGGCTACATATACTGGTCTTTTTACACATATAAGAGAATTATTTGCAGAAACTCCTGAAGCCAAAGCTAGAGGTTATAAACCTGGAAGATTTAGTTTCAATGTTAAAGGTGGACGATGTGAAGCTTGTTCTGGTGATGGAATTATCCAGATTGAAATGCACTTTTTAGCTGATGTTTATGTTCCTTGCGAAGTCTGTAAAGGAAAGAGATATAATGACGAGACTTTAGACATAAGATATAAAGGTAAAAATATCTATGAAGTTCTTGAGATGACAGTTGAAGAGGCTCTTGAGTTTTTTGAGAGCATTCCAAAAATAAGAAAGAAACTTCAAACCTTATATGATGTGGGCTTAGGATATATAAAAATAGGTCAAGCAGCTACAACATTATCTGGTGGTGAAGCCCAAAGAATTAAGCTTTCAAAAGAACTATCAAAGCAAAGTACTGGAAAAACATTGTATATTCTCGATGAACCAACTACTGGACTTCATTTTGCTGACATAAAAAGATTACTTGAAGTTCTTGGAAGATTAACCGATTCTGGAAATTCGATTGTTGTTATTGAGCACAATTTGGATGTTATTAAAACTGCAGATCATATTATTGATCTTGGTCCTGAAGGTGGAGATGGTGGTGGAGAAATTGTAGCTACTGGAACTCCTGAAGAAATAGCTAAATCAGGAACATATACTGGAAATTTCTTAAAAGAAATTTTAAAAGATAATATGACTCCTTTAGCTAAAGAATTAGTTAAAGAAAATTGTGGAAAATAGATATGCTATTTTTCCCTTATTTTTTTATTAAATAGCTCATTCTTAGAGAAATAGCTTATTCTTAGAAATAATCCATTCTTAGATTATTTTAATCATTTATTTTTAATTTTTTATTCATTTTTTTAAATATATCATATATCTTCTTATTTTTAATTCATTTTTATTAATTATTTTTATTAAAAATTTTTTTATAATTAGTTCTTAAATTATTAATTAAATTAATAAAAACAATTACAAACAATTATAAATATTAAAAACATATATAAATTTCTATTAGTATTATCAAAAGATTTTTATTAGGATTTTATAATATTTTTATTTATCTTATTAGAATTAAAATAGTATATACATATTTATTATTCACTAAAATTTATTAATCTAATAGTAAATTTTATAAATGATTTATTTTAAGGATGTTATTATGGTATCAAGCAAAATTTTAGAACCTTTCCTTATATTCCTCAGAGGATTGTTTATGGGTTCAGCAGACATTATTCCTGGTGTTTCTGGTGGAACCATTGCATTAATCACAGGAATTTATGAAAGACTTGTACATGGAATTGGAAAATTAAAGTTCTCTTTTTTAAAACCCCTTATAAAATTAAACTTTTCAGAATTTAAAAAGCTTTTTATAGAAGAGGTTGACTATAAATTGTTTATACCTCTTTTACTAGGCATAGCTATTGCTATGTTAACTTTATCTAAAATAATTGGATTTTTATTGGATAATTATCCTGCATTTACATTTGCATTTTTTTTAGGCTTAATTTTAGCTTCTGCATATGTTTTATATACCCAAGTTGTACATTTTTCACCTAAAATAATCATAATCTCTATTATAGGATTCATCTTGTCATTTATATTTGTTGGACTTAATCCAATAGCAGCTAACCATTCATTACCAATTTTATTCTTTTCAGGTATGATTGCTATATGTGCTATGATACTTCCAGGAATTTCTGGAGCTTTCATATTATTGCTATTAGGCCAATATCATTATATGTTAAATGCATTAAATACATTTAACTTTACTGAAATTATTACATTTTGTATAGGTGCTTTAATAGGTATTTTAGGATTTTCAAAATTGCTTGATTATTTATTACAGCATCATGAGGAAATAACATTGGCACTTTTAATTGGTGTCATGATTGGAACTTTAAGAATCCCTTTCACTCAAGTAACCAGTAATGTTGGAAGTTCTCCATTTGATTTATTATTATGTGTCATTTTAATGATAATTGGATTTGTTTTAATTGTTTTACTTGAAATGAAGTTCAAATACATTGAATAATACTTAAAAAACGTGCTTTGGATAATAATAATAATAATAAAATATTTATTAAAAAAATATCTATTAAAAAAAATATATTTAGTATTATAATTATATTATCTTAATAATTATATGTAATATATTAATAAATAATAATTATTATTTTTTTATTATTACTTTTTTTAAAAAAAATAAATTTTTAATTTTTTTATTATGAAATTAGTTTTAAGTAATACTTTTTTCATTTCTGATAATTTTATTAATTTTTTAAGTATTACTAATTTTATTAAAAATAATATTTAAAAAGTATTACTTTTTAGCTTAGTTTTAATAATATTCTTTATTTATAAAATTAATTAAAATAAACCTATTATATATTTAATAAAACTAATTATATTACGGATAATGCAAAAAATAATACTTTTTAATTAGTATTTTTTAATTAGTGTTTTTTAATTAGTATTTTTTAATTTTATTTAATTTTAAATATAAATTATGATCTTAAATACTAAATGAAATGATTAAAAAATAGAAATAGAGTTATATTGGTGAATTAAGATTTAATAATTTTAATTATATTATTAATCAAGTTATATGTCAATATTTAGTTTTCTCCATAAAATTTCGTTTGTTTTTGGAGTATTTGAAATTAATTGATAAATATTAGAAAAATTAACTGATGAATTTTTATTTAATGGAGTTAAATTCCCATATTCATATTCAAAAATCATTATATCTGGAGTTATCTCTATCCTTCCTGATTTTTTTATTTCAATATCTCTAAATAGGTTTATTAATAAATTATATTGATTCATCATATCCTGTTTTTCTTCTCTTCCTAATATTCTATAATTAATATTCTCTTCTAATCTACTAATATTAGAACTTACAGCTTCAATACAATAATTCACAGCAGTTTTATTATAAGGATAATAAAAATTCTCATTAGGTATTCTATTAAATATAGCTATTTTTGAATTATTTGATTCTACAGTATTTTGGATCTCATAATCAGTTTTGGCTTGAATATCAGCTCTTAATTTATTTGTTCTTTCTAATAATTTTTTTATATCCATAAATATCCCCTTAAACAGATTATATCTATCTTTTTTTATTAGTGACTTATTAAATATTTGTTTATTTTAAAAATTACTTTTAATTTTATATAATATTCTAATAAAAAATATGACTTAAAACTTTAATTAATAATTATATATATGTTTTTTATCATATAATTTATTTATCTTTATTTTAATTAATCAACATAAAATTCAATTGTCAATATGAAATTATTTTTTTTATTTATAAATTATTTTTTACTTAGAAATTTATTTTTTTATTTATTTTTTTATTTTTATTTACAAATTTTATAATAAAAAAAATTGAAGAAATTTTTTCAATAAATTTTATAAATAAATTTTCAATAGTATTAATATATTTGTAAAATATATTAATATCCTAATTTAAATTTAAGAATAATAAACCTATTAATAAAATTATTATTGATTGATTTCAAGTGTAAATAATTAAATTTATCATGATATTTTTTAAATCATTAAACATTGCCTAATTTGATGGCTACATATATACTTGCTTATACTTTTACAGCTATTTTGAAGAAAATAAAATATGCAATTTTTTTACTTCGTTATACCACGGTTTAACGAAGTAAAATTTTTTTAAATTTTTTTAAATTTTTTCAGAAATTGGTGAAAATTATCGAGTAGTTTTTTACTTTTAGAATAAAATAGTAAATTTTATATGGAGGGTATAATAAATATTTTCATATTGCTAAGAGAGAATGTTCTCTATATTAATGAAAAAAATAATGGCGGGGGTGAAAAATAGTAAAATATTAATTGGAAGGTCATTCAATGGAATATAAAAATAAAATGATATTTATAATTTTGATTTTCTTTTTATTTGCCTTATCTATGTCATATGTTTCTGCTGCTG
>NZ_CALGFC010000059.1 GCF_937881195.1 uncultured Methanobrevibacter sp.
TTTATTTATAATGTTTAGTTTTATAAAATAATTAATAAATATTAAAACTTATATTATAATTTATTTATAATGTTTAGTTTTATAAAATAATTAATAAATATTAAAACTTATATTGTAATTTAATTATAATGTTTAGTTTTATAAAATAATTAATAAATATTAAAATGTATATTATAATTTAATTATAATGTTTATTTTTATAAAAATTCAATTAATTTTTACTAAGTGAAAATATGTTAATTAAAAATTCATTAGATGAAATGAAAAAAAGAGAAATTTCTCTTAGTGTAATTAAATCAATCATTGATAATAATGGTAGGAATTCTATTTATGATTTAACTGGTCTATCTGGAGGTTTTTTAGCGACCTCTGATGATTTAAGTCTTTTAGAAACCTATGTTGGTCCTGCAATTTTTGAAGAAAATTTACAAAATCTTGGTAAAGATCACCTTGGCGGAGAAAAAATATTAGCAGTTAATAGAACTAGTTCTGGTATTTTGGCTACTATATTAACTATTGTTGGGGAAAACACTGAGGTAATACATTTTTTACCAGAATTTCCTGCTCATCCATCAATTCCTCGTAGTTGTAAGCTTGTAGGTGCTAAATATTCAGAATTTGAAAATATCCTAGATTTTAAAAATAATTTTTCAGATAATGTTTCTTTGGTTGTTATCACTGGATCTACTATGGATCACAAAGTATTAAATGAAGAAGATTTTAAATCTGCTATAAAAGTAGCTAAAGATAATAATATTCCGGTATTAGTCGATGATGCTTCAGGAGCTCGCCTTAGAACAGCAATATACTCTCAAAGTAAAGCTACTGATTTAGGGGCTGATTTAGTTGTTACAAGCACTGATAAACTTATGATGGGTCCTAGGGGAGGATTAATGGCAGGGAATTCGGAATTAATTAATCAAATAAAAACAAAAGCTCATCAATTCGGATTAGAAGCTCAACCTCCTTGTATTTTAGCTATGGTTAAAGGACTTGAAAATTATAGGGAAGATGATTTAAAAAATTCTTTATCTAAAAAAGAAGAATTAATAAATTTAGTTAATAGAGAATTTCAAATGTTTGAAGAAACTCCTACTGGGATTAAAGTTTCTGAAAAATCTCTTGAAGAGGAAATATTATTAAATAATTATGAGATTAATTCTAAAATTTCATCTAGAGACTTGTGTTTTTTATGGGCAATGATTCTCTTAAAGGATCAAAATATTATTACAATTCCTGTTGTTTCAATGCCTGGTGCATCAGCAACAGTTAGATTTGATTTGGCTTCTAATGATGCAAAAGAATTAGATATAAATAATCTTTATAATAAAATAAAAAAATCTTTTGAAAGTCTATTAAAAATAATTGATAATGAGGATTTAGCTAAAGAAATTTTATTTAGCATTTAGAATAAGTATTTTTGGATTTTTAGTAACTAACTATAATAATTAAATTTTTAGTAACTATAATAATTAAATTTTCAGTAATTATAATAATCAAATTTCTATTTAATTATGGCGATATTAAAAAATTTTATTATCAATTAAAAATCTTATTATTTTTTATTATTTTTGGAAAGAAAAGAAATTATTTTCTTATTTTATGATCTTTTATTTTCCAAAATATTCTCTTTAAAAAAGTTAATAAATATTACTTCTATTTCTTTTTAGTTTTTTTTGAGATTACATTCTCCAGATATTACTTTTTTTAATTCTCCATTTGTTAATTCAAGAATTAAAGCACCTTGATTATTGATTCCAACAGCATTTCCTTTTAATACTTTGCCTAATGGTTGTCTTATTTCAACATAACTACCAATTGTTTGTGACATTCTTCTCCAATCATACATTATGTCATCAAATTGTTCAAGTTTAAATAAGTTATATACTTCTTCAAATTCATTAAGGAAGTTTGCAATAGTTTCAGATTCTTTTATTTCAATTTTTGCTTCAACACTAAGAGAAGTAGCTCTGTTTTTAACATCTTCTGTTAAAACATCAACATTTAAATTTGTATCAATTCCTACGCCTACAATAACATATTCAACAGAGTTAAATTTAGCATTTGCTTCTGTAAGAATTCCACACACTTTTTTGTTATTTATAAGTATGTCATTTGGCCACTTTATTCTGGCATCAATATTCATTCCTCTAAGGGTTCTAGCTACAGCAACTCCAGTAGCTAATGTTATAAGGGAAGCTTTTGAAGGATCAATGTCTGGTTTAAGTATTATTGAAAGCCATACTCCTCCACTGGGAGACTCCCATTTTTTACCTCTTCTTCCTTTTCCTTTAGTTTGAGTTTCAGATATTACTACTGTACCTTCAGGAGAACCTTGCTTTGCTAAAAATTTAGCTACACTATTTGTAGATTCAACTTCTTTGAAGCTATATATTTCTTTCCCAATATATTCTGTGGATAATTCTTTTTTAATCATTCCACTAGGAATGTATTCAATTTCCTGACTTCCAATTTTTCTTAAAAATCCTGCAATTTCTGCTTCATCTATTTTAAGAATCTTTTCAGCAGATTCTTCTGATATTTTATCTTTATTTTTTGATAAAAGTTCTTGCATACTTTTTTTCATAAAATCACTTGGTAGAAGATCTTATCATAATTATTCATTTTTTATAATTTTAATAATAATAATAATAATAATAATTGTGAAGTTGTATTAAATTACTTCTTCATTTGATGCTTTTGAGCAGTATTTAAATATGAACCAACAGCAGCTGAGATTGCAGCTACTTTTTTACCTGGGAGGAAAGTAGATCGCATACGATTTATTCTTTCAGTATCTTCTTCCATTATTTCTTTCATTTCATCGTCTATTCCTTTTCTATGATCATCAACAAAATGAGTATGAAGTTCTCCAGATAAAAAATGATCATTTCTCATTATTGCTTTATGGAAAGGAATAGTTGTTTTAACACCTAAGATAATATATTCGCTTAATGCTCTTTTCATTCTAGCGATGGCTTCATTTCTATTACTTCCCCAAGTAATCAATTTAGATATCATTGAATCATAAAATGTTGGTATGGAGTAGTTCATATAAACTCCACTATCTAATCGAACACCAGGACCGCCAGGAGACCTGTATCCAGTAATTCTACCTGGATTTGGTGCAAAATCGGCTAATGGATTTTCTGCATTTATTCTACATTCTACTGCATGTCCATTCACCTGAACATCTTCCTGTGAATAACTTAACTCTTCTCCAGAAGCTATTTTCAATTGTTCTTTAACGAGGTCAATGTTAGTAATAATCTCAGTAATAGGGTGTTCTACTTGTATTCTAGTATTCATCTCTAAGAAATAATAATCTCCACCACTATATAAAAATTCAATTGTACCAGCACTTGTATAATTAATATATTCAGCAGCTTTTATTGCACTTTCACCCATTTGTTCTCTTAACTCTTCGGTCATAATTGGTGATGGTGCTTCTTCGATTAATTTTTGATGTCTACGCTGAATAGAACATTCTCTGTCAGCTACGTGTATAGTGTTTCCATGGTCATCAGCTAAAATTTGGAATTCAATGTGTCTTGGTTTTTCAATATATTTCTCAATGAATACTGTTGAATCTCCAAAATTTGTAGAAGCTACAGATTGTGTGGATTCTATTGCCCGTACTAATTCATCTTCTTCGTAAACAGTACGCATTCCAATTCCTCCACCACCAGCTGAAGCTTTAACTATCACGGGATAACCAATAGATTCTGCAATTTTAACAGCTTCATCAATATCTGTGACACCACTATCGGTTCCTCCAATAACAGGAACTCCTGCCTTTTTCATAAGTTTTTTAGAGGTAATTTTATCTCCCATTGATTCAATTACTTTTCCACTTGGTCCAATAAGCGCTATATTATTTTTTTCGCATTGTTTTCCAAGTTCTGAGTTTTCAGCTAAGAAACCGTAACCTGGATGAATAGCCTCTGCCCCTGATTCAATAGCTATATCCATTATCTTTTCAATATTAAGATAGCTCTTTGAAGGTGATGGATTACCTAATGCATATCTTTCATCTGCATAATTAGTATAAAGAGAAGTCTTATCTGCATCTGAGTAAATAGCTACACTTTTAACATCTAATTCACGGCATGCCCTCATTATTCTTATGGCTATTTCTCCTCTATTAGCAATCAATACTTTATCAAACATTTAGAGCCTCTTTTAATCTTCAATCAATATAATTTTTTTTAAATTAGTGTCAATTTTTTAATTTTGTTCTTATATTTTTTAATAAATATTTTAAACAATAATATATCTAAAATTTCTATATTTGTAAATTATAATAAGTATAAATAGATTATAATAATTATATATATTATTAATATATTATAAATAATTTTTTAAAAATAATAATTTATGAAATAATAATTTTTTAAAATAGTAATTTTTAAAATAGTAATTTCATTAAATAAATCTATCCTATTAAATTTAATATATAATAATATAATGAAATTATATAAAATTATATAAAACTTTATAAAACTTTATAAAATTATATAAAATTATATAAAACTTTATAAAATTAAATAAAATTATAATAAGATATTAATAAATATATAGAAATTGGATAATAATCAATAAAATTTAGTTTTTATAAAAATTAAAATTACTTGAATATTCTAAGAATTACATACCTAATTTCCAAATAAATTGGAATAATTTAAATAAATAATAAACAATATTTTTATAAAAATTTATTTGTATAAAAAGTTACATTTTGATTATAGTTGATATATATTATATTGTTTATATTGCTATATTTTAGACTATTATGAAATAATAATTTTTTTATATAATTTTTTAAGATAATTAAATTTTTAATATAATAAATATTATTTTATTGGATAATATCTTTTTAAAGAAAAACATATATTTATTATAATATAATATTATTTATTAATATTTTATAATAAAAATTTATAATATAATATATTATAATATAAAAGTTTAATAATAATATTAATATTATCATTAATATTATCATTAATAGTAATCATAATAATAATGGTATTCATAATCATAATAATTGTTTTGATATAGGTTTAAAATGAGAATAACAAAAAAAAGACATTTGGAAATAGCCATTGAAAATATTCCACGATTTGAATCTCCTAAAATAGATCTTGAACAATACCCTACTTCTGCATCAATTGCTGCGGATCTTTTATGGAATGCGAAAAATTTAGGGGATATTTCAAACAGATCGCTCATTGATTTGGGTTGTGGAACAGGAGTATTTGCTATTTCTTCTGCACTACTTAATGCTAGATGTGCAATGGGTGTTGATATTGATTCTTCTGCAATAAAAATTGCAAAAAAAACTGTAAATGACATGAAAATTTCAAATGTTAAGTTCATAACCGAAGATATCAATAATATTGAAAACTTTGATTTGGAAAATGATTCTAATTTAAATAATAATTTTAATAACTATGATTATCTCAAGAATTTAAAATTTGAAACAGCTATTACAAATCCTCCTTTTGGGGCTCAATCTAAAGGTAAAAGGGGAGCTGACAGAATTTTCATGAAAATAGCTTTAAATCTTGCAAAAGTTGTTTATTCTTTCCATATAGCTGAAACTAAAGATTTTGTAACTAATTTTTATGAAAATTTAGGTGGAAATATTACTCATGAATTTTTTTATAAGTTTCCATTATTAAATACTTATGAGTTCCATACTCAGGAAAGTAGGGATATTGAGGTAATTGTTTTCAGAGTCTGCAAATATATCTAAAATTATATTTATTTTTAAAATTTTATCTTTTTAATTTCAAAAATCTCATTTCTTTTATTTCTAATTAAAATTAACTCTTTCAATTTCAATTTTAAAGTTTTTTAAAAGTTTTTATTATAAATATTAGCAAAGTTTAAATACTTATTTGGCTAAATATTAATAATATATATTCAAATGAATATATTAAGATTATTAAAAAATATAATTAAAATTTGTAGCTAATATTTGTTTAACCTCATTATCAATATTTTTTTTATTAAATATGATAATTAATTGGTGGGTTTTATATAATATAATATGGTTACCAATATTATAATTGATATAATATTGAGTTGTACATTTACTTAGTGATAGCTATGTCAATTTAATGACAAGCTTTATATATAGATGACGATAAATATCTATAAATGCATAAAAAACAGGTTTCTATATTTATTCCAGATTCATTCTTAAGTGAGACTACTGATTTAAAAATTAAAACTTCTAAAATTGGAGTTGTTGGAAGGGCTTTAGCTTTATTCCAGGTTGATCAGATTGTTATTTATAAGGATCTTTCTCAAAATGATGATAAATACTTATCCGACGCTGATTTTATGGCTGATGTTCTTGAATATATGAATACTCCTCAATATCTTAGAAAAAGGGTATTTCCTATTCGTTCAGAGTTAAAACATGTTGGGATTCTCCCTCCTCTTAGAACTCCTCATCATCCTATTGAATCTGATTTAAAAGTCGGTGATTATAGACAAGGATTTACTGTCAGGAGAAATAAGAAAGGCACTTATATTGATATTGGTATGAAGGTTGATTCTGGCATGAAAAATGCTGAAAATCTGGCTTTTTGCAAAGAGCAACTAAGTGTTAATAAAGTTTTTAGCTTTAGAGTCACAAAGTTAGCTAAAGAGGTAATAGTCACACCCGATGAACCGGATGACGTTTACTGGGGATATAAGACATTATCTACACATAAAAGTCTTAAAAATAGCTTGAAATTAGTTAATCCCGATTTTGTTGTTGAAACAACAAAATATGCAGATACGATAAATTCTATTTTTAATGAGTTTGAAGAAAGATTAGATAAAGCTGGCAATATTGCCATAGTCTTTGGAGGCCCTTATTCTTCTATTTCAGAGGATTTAAGTGGTTTTTCCTGGGATTTAATTAAATTAAATACTGTCCCTTCCCAAGGAACTGAAACTGTAAGGACTGAAGAGGCAATTGTTTCGACTTTGTCAATTATAAATATGATGTTAAATTTCTGTTGATGAAATTAACATTATAAATAACAAATCCTTTAAATAAACCTGTTATGAATATAACAAGTTTAAATTAATAACAAGTTCAAATGTTATATGCTTGATTTGTTATATATTTTGTTAATAGAGAATGAAAATTAAGTACATATTAAAATTTTGATTATAGTGTTGAACTATAATTTGTAAATCTAGCTTTTACATTGCTATTTGTTAGCTATAGTGCTATTTATAATCATAGTACTATTTAATTGAATTTTTGCTGTTAAAGTAGTTTTATTGCTCTTTGATTAGCAGTTGCTATCAATTTAGCTAGAGCTATATAAATTTAATGTTTATTTAGCAATATTGCTTATTATAATTTAGCAAATTAATACTAAGAATAAATAACATAACTAGAAATTAATATAACTAGTATAAAATTTGGTTTATAGGAGTATAATGTTGAATTATTGCTTTATTGTTATTTATTAAATATATCTAGATTTAATTAATAGTAAATATTGAATAATTAGTTTAATTGATATTATTAAACCAATTAATGCTTATTAATTAAGGAAATAATACACAAAATAAATATAAATACAAAAAGATGTAATAAAAGGAGGTTAATTAATGGTTAGACATCACCAGCCAAGGAGTGGATCTGTAGCATTCAGTCCTAGAAAAAGAGCTGCTAAAGAGACCCCAAGAGTGAAATCTTGGCCTCAAGAAGATGAGTCAAAGTTATTAGGTCTCGCTGGATACAAAGTTGGTATGACACATGCTATGATGGTTGATAATGATAAAAATTCTCCAACTAGTGGTATGGAAGTATTCACACCTGTAACTGTTCTTGAAGTACCCCCTGTTGTAGTAATGGGAGTACGTGCATATGAAAAAACTACTTATGGATTAAAGGTTATTACTGAAGTTCTTGCAGATAATTTAGATGAAGAACTTTCTAGGAAAATTTCACTTCCAAAAGAATATAATCAATCTGAAGCTATTGCAAAGATTCAGGAATCTTTAGAAGAAACTGTAGATATTAAAGTATTGGTTCACACAAACCCTAAAGTAACATCTGTTCCTAAGAAAAAGCCGGAAATATTTGAATGCGCGATAGGTGGAAAATCCGTTGAAGAAAAATTAAACGCGGCTCTTGAATTATTAGGCAATGAAGTAAAAGCTACTGACGTATTTTCTGATGGTCAGTATGTTGATTCTATTGCTACTACTAAAGGAAAAGGATTCCAAGGACCCGTTAAAAGATGGGGTATTAGGATACAGTATGGTAAAGCTGCTAGAAGTAGTAAAAAAAGACATATAGGGTCTATGGGTCCATGGACACCATCAAGAACTATGTGGACAGTACCTCAAGCAGGACAAATGGGTTACCATAAGAGAACAGAATACAATAAAAAAATCTTGAAAATTGGTGATTCATCTGAAATTGATGCAATCAATCCAGAAGGAGGATTTATTAAATACGGGATTGTCAAAAATGATTTTATCTTAGTTAAAGGTTCTCTTCCAGGTCCAAGTAAAAGATTAATTATTCTTAGGAAAGCTATGAGGGCAAAAGGTAAGTCCAATGACGCACCTCAAATAAATTACATAAGTACAAAGTCTAAACAAGGTGTCTAAATATTCACATGCTATTTTTTATTAGATACCAAAGTTTTTAGAGTTATGATAAAAGGTGTAGATCATGAAAGTTAATGTTTATACAATGGAAGGCGAAATTAAAGAAGAAATTGAGCTTCCAGCTATTTTTAATGAAGAATTTAGGCCAGATCTCATAAAGAGGGCGGTTATATCTTCACAAACAGCAAGAGTACAACCATGGGGTGCTGATCCTATGGCAGGTAAAAGGACTTCTGCAGAATCTTGGGGTTCAGGTAGGGGTGCAGCTATGGTACCAAGGATTAAAAATGGTTCTAAAGCAGCTTTTATTCCACAAGCTATTGGTGGAAGAAGAGCTCATCCTCCAAGACCTCAAAAAGTTTATCATGAGAAGATAAATGTTAAAGAAAGAAGATTTGCTATTAGATCTGCTATTGCGGCTACATGTAACCAAAATCTTGTTGAAGAAAGAGGCCATAATGTAGAAAACGTTCCACAATTACCTTTAATTGTTGATGATGAACTTGCAACTATTAAGAAAACCAAAGAGACTAGAGAAATATTCAAAAATTTAGGAATTTTTGAGGATGTTTCTAGAGCTAAAAAGGGTAAAAAAATTAGAGCAGGTAAAGGTAAATTAAGAGGAAGAAAATATAAAAAAGCTAAAGGACCTCTAATAGTTGTTGCTGATGATAAAGGAATTAGCTTGGGTGCAAGAAACCATGCTGGTGTAGATATTGTAACTGTTGAAAATCTTAATGCGGAATTATTAGCTCCAGGTACTCACCCTGGTAGATTAACAGTATTTACTAAATCCGCTATTGAAAAATTAGGAGGATTATTCCAATAGATTCCTTAGAGGGAATTATTTATTGGGATAATTAAGAAGGTGGATAACATGGATCCGTATTCAGTTATTGTTAGACCTCATGTTACAGAAAAGACTATGAATCTAATTGATCAGAGAAATGAACTTACTTTTGTTGTTTTAAGAGAAAGTGATAAAAAGGCTATTAAAAATGCTTTTGAATTTTTATTTGATGAAAAAGTTAAAAGTGTAAACACTCACATAAATTCAAAAGGACTTAAATTAGCATACATTTCTTTAGTTGAAGAAAATGCTGCAGAGGATGTAGCTGTTAAAATGGGAGTATTCTAATAGGGAATAAAAAGGATACAAACATATAAGGAGAATAAAAAATGGGAAAACGATTAATACACCAAAGAAGAGGAAGAGGAACTCCTGCTTATCGTAGTGCTTCTCATCGTTTTAAAGATAAGATCCAATATAGGGCTTATGATAAAATTGAAAAAGAAGGAAGTCTAAAAGGGAAAGTCGTGGATATTGTTCATGATCCTGGAAGATCTGCTCCTATTGCTCAGGTTAAGTTTGAAAATGGTGAAAAGAAATTTATATTAGCTCCTGAAAGTATTCAAATTGATGATGAAATTGAATGTGGTGTTTCAGCTCAAATAAGTTTTGGTAATTCTTTACCTTTAGCTGAGATCCCTGAAGGAACTCCAATTTATGATATTGAAAATAGACCTGGGGATGGTGGAAGATTTGTAAGATCTTCTGGAACTTATGCTTCTTTAATTACACACGATGCTGACAAAGCTGTTATTGAACTCCCTTCTGGAGAATTAAAATCTTTTAATCCAGCATGTAGGGCAACTATTGGTGTTGTAGCAGGTGGAGGAAGAAAAGACAAACCATTCCTTAAAGCAGGTAAAAGATGGCATGCCTTTAAAGCTAAAGGTAAGAAATCTATGACTGTTAGGGGAGTAGCTATGAATGCAGTAGATCACCCACACGGTGGAGGAAACAGACAACATCCTGGACGACCTACTACAGTTTCTAGACACACACCTCCAGGAAGAAAAGTTGGTTCTATTGCGGCTAGAAGAACAGGTAAGAGAAGATAATACTAAGGATGTGACTGCTTGGCAAGAAAAGTATTTAAATATCAAGGTTATACTCTAGAAGATTTACAAAAAATGTCTTTAGAGGATTTAATGAAAATATTACCAGCAAGGCAAAGAAGGTCTTTGAAAAGAGGATTTTTACCAAGACAACAAACTGTGCTGGATAAATTTAGAAAGTTGAAAAAACAAGAACAAAAAGGTGGAAAACCTCTAGTTATTAAAACTCATTGTAGAGATATGATAGTTTTACCTGAAATGGTAGGAACTATTTTCGGTATTTACAATGGTAAAGAATTTGTCGAAGTAAAAATAAGTGCTGAAATGATTGGCTCTTATTTTGGTGAATTTGCACCAACTAGACAAAGAGTTCAACATGGAGACCCAGGTATGGGAGCTACCAGATCATCTATGTTTGTACCACTTAAATAGGGTTGTTAAGGAGATTATTTTATGGCTGATATTAAATATGCTTATAATGATGAAGATGGCTCTAAAACAGCTCGTGCTATGGGTAAAACTCTTAAAATTTCTCCAAAGCATTCTGTTGAGATATGTAGGGCAATAAGAGGAATGAATGTAGAAAAAGCAAAAAATTACTTAGTTGAAGTAATTGATATGAAAAAAGCAATTCCTTTCAAAAGACACAATAAAAAAGTGGGACATAGGAAAGGATTAACTGGATGGCCTAGTGGAAGATATCCTGTTAAAGCAGCTAAACAAATATTAAATATTTTAGAAAATGCTGAAGCTAATGCTGAATATAAAGGCATGGATACTGAAAACTTAAAAATAGTACATATTTCTAGCCACAGAGGTTTTGTAATTAAAGGAGGAATTCCAAGAGCATTTGGAAGAGTTACTCCTTTTAATACTCCTACAACCCATGTACAAATTGTTTTAGGGGAGGCTTAAATTAATGATTGAAAAAGATTTTGTCACTGAAGGTCTAAAAAGGACTAAAATTGACGAATATTTAGAAAATGAACTTGAAAGAGCCGGATATGGTGGAATGGATGTTCAAGTAACTCCTTTAGGTACAATGGTAGTTGTATATGCTGAAAGACCTGGAATGGTTATTGGTAGGGGTGGAAAGACTGTAAGGGCTATTACTCAAACTCTTAAAACTGATTTTGGATTGGATAATCCTCAAGTTGAAGTTAAAGAAGTTGATGTTCCTGAACTTAATCCAAAAATTATGGCTTATAAAATTGCATCAATGTTACAAAGAGGAATGCATTTTAGAAGAGTAGCTTATTCAACCATCCGTAGGATTATGGGTGCTGGAGCTCAAGGTGTAGAAGTAACTATTTCTGGTAAAATTAGAGGGTCAAGATCTGCTGTTGCTAAATTTGTAGAGGGCTATATCAAAAAATGTGGTGAACCATCAACAAGATTTGTCAATGAAGGTTTTGCTACTGTACAACTAAAACCTGGTGTTTTAGGTATTTTTGTTAGAATAATGCCTCCTGAAGCAGTTTTACCGGATAAAGTTGATATTTTGCCTCCAACATTAGAAACTCCTGATGAATCTGAAGATTCTATTGCAACAGAAAAAGTTGTTGTTGAGTTAGAAGGAGATAATGTTGATGAAGCTAAAATTGCTGAAGAAGAAATAGAAATTGATGAAGTAGAACTTGAAGAATTAGAGGAACTTGAAGAAGTAGCTTCTGAGGAAGAAACTAATGAAGAAATTTTAGAAGAATCCGAATTAGCTGACTCTGAAGAATCAGATGAATCTAAAGAAGTTCCAAAGGAGACTTCAGAAGAATAGGATGATTTAACCTATTCTTTTAAATTAATATTTATTTATTAAGAGTTGAAGTAAATGGCGATTTTAAGAAGTAAAGAAATTTGGGAAATGGAAATTGAGGACATTCAAGAAAAATTGACTGAACTCAAAGCAGAATTAGCTAAAAATATTTCTAAGAGTTCTGCTGCTGGGGTTAATGAAAATCCTGGTAAAATCCGAGAACTTAAAAGGACTATTGCTCGGGTTCTTACAATTATGAACCAAAAACAGAAGGAGAACTAAATGAAAATCTGTGATGTATGTGGTCTTCCTGAAGAACTTTGTGTTTGCGAAGAAATTGCAAGAGAAGTTCAAACTGTAAAAGTATACACAGTTAGAAGAAGATTCGGAAAACTTATGACAATTGTAGAAGGTATAGATGAACATGATATTGATATTAAAGAGCTTACTAAAGAACTAAAAGCTAAATGTGCTTGTGGAGGTACAGCTAAAAAAGGTCAAATAGAACTTCAAGGCGACCATAAAAGGAAAGTTAAAGAAGTTTTATCTGACATGGGCTTCTCTTCAGACACTATTGAAATCAGAGACTCTGATAAAAAATTCAATAGAAGGAAAAGGTAATCTTTAGAGAATTATATGGATAATAAATTAAAATTATTAATTATCTATATTATTTATATGATATCATAAATCCTTTAAAATGTCATTAAACCCACAAATTCAATTATTAGATAATATGATAACCTCAAAGAATATTTTTCATCATGAATTGATTGGATTAAACTTAAAGGTTTTTAATAGTTCTAATAATTTTTTAATTGGAATTAGTGGGAAAATCATAGATGAAAGGAAAAAAACTATCACTATTGAAACTGAAGATAATGGGATTAAAATAATTCCAAAAGATGTTTCAATTTTTCATCTTTTTCTTCCAAATGGAGAATTAGTTGAAATTGACGGTAAGATTTTAGTTAATCGTCCTGAAGATAGAATTAAAAAGAAATATAAAAAGTTATAATATACAATTATAATTATATACGGTTTAAAAGTTATATTGGTGATAATATGGTTGGTCTTAATGTTCAACAAGTAGAAGCTGAATGTAATGATGCTAACTGTCCTTTTCACGGAACTTTACCAGTTAGAGGACAAGTCCTTGAAGGAATTGTTATTAGTGATAAAGCAGAAAGGACTATTACAGTAGAGCGCAGTTTCTATAAATTCATACGTAAGTATGAAAGATATGAAAAGAGAAAATCAAAAATTAATGTTCATAAACCTGATTGTTTCAATGTAAAAATTGGAGATTCAGTTAAAATAGCAGAATGCAGACCTTTAAGTAAAACTAAGCATTTTGTATTAGTAGAAGTAAAAGGAGACAGCTAAATGAAAACTCTTACATCTAATGTATCTAAATCTCTACCTATTGGGGCTCGTCTCAGTTGTGTAGATAATACAGGTGCACGTGAAATCGAAATTATATCTGTTAAAGGATATAAGGGAGTACGTAGGAGACTTGATGTTGCAGGTGTTGGCGATCTTGTTGTTGCTTCTGTAAAAAAAGGTACTGCAGATATGCGTAGAGAAATTGTCAATGCTGTTGTTGTGAGACAAAAAAAAGAATATCGTCGTGCTGATGGATTTCGTGTAAAATTTGAAGATAATGCTGCAGTTATTATTACTCCTGAAGGAGTATTAAAAGGATCTGAAGTTAGAGGTCCTGTTGCTAAAGAAGCAGCAGATAGGTGGCCTAGTGTTGGAAGTGCTGCAAGTATTTTGATTTGATTATTAAGGTGAAAAAATGTCAAAACAACCAAGAAAACAAAGAAAAGCTCTTTATAATGCATCTTTACACCTTCGTCGTAATATTATGAGTGTCACTTTGAGTAAAGATTTAAAAGAGGATTTTGGAAAAAAATCTTTACCTATTAAAACTGGTGATTCTGTACAAATCATGCGTGGTGAATTCAAAGGGCATGAAGGGAAAGTTGAAAAAATAGACTCTAGAAATTATAGGATTAATGTTGAAGGAGCTACTTTGAGTAAACCTGATGGAAACTCTGTTTTCTTCTCAGTTCATCCATCTAATTTAATGATTGTTGATGCAGATATAAAAGACGAAAGAAGAAGTAGAATTATTGAGAGGAAGGGATAAAATGGCAAAAATGGGATCAAGAAAGCATCTTAAAAGATTTAAAGCTCCTAAAAATTGGCCTATTAGTCCAAAAGAAAATAAATGGACAGTTAAACCTGCAGCGGGACCTCATGCTATTGAAGATTCTTTATCTTTACTCGTTGTAATTAGGGATATTTTAGGATTAGCTGATAACTCAAGAGAAGCAAAAAGAATTATTAATACTGGTAAAGTATTAGTTGATGGTAGAGCTAGAAAAGATTACAAATTTCCAGTAGGTTTTATGGATGTAGTTGAAATTCCAGCTTCTAAAGAATTTTATAGAGTTTTACCAGATTTAAAAGGTAGATTAACTCTTCATCCTATTTCTGAAGAGAATAGTAAATTTAAATTATGTAAAATAAGTAATAAGACTACTCTAAAGAAAGGTAAAATACAATTAAATCTTCATGATGGTAGAAATCTTATTGTAGAAGATCTTTTCTCTGCTAATGATGTAATAAGTTTATCTATCCCTGATCAAGAAGTTAATGACAATTTCAAGTTTGAAGAAGGTTCTCTAGTGCTTATTACTGGAGGTAAACATATTGGTGAAATTGGTAAAATCAATGAAATCAATATTAATAAATCATCTAATCCAAATACAGTTGTTGTTGAAAATGATAAAAAGGAAAATTTCCTTACATTGAAAGATTATGCGTTTGTCATAGGAAAAGAAAAGCCTGCAATATCACTTCCAGGAGGTAAATAAATGAACCCTATGGAAGAAGTTGTAATATCTAAAGCTACTTTAAATATAGGTGTTGGAGAATCTGGAGAAAGATTATCTCGTGCTATGAATCTTTTATCTGAATTAACTGGTCAAGAACCTGTAAAAACTTTTTCTAAAGTAACAAATCCCGAATTTGGTATTAGAAAAAACCAACCTATTGCATGTAAAGTTACTTTACGTGGTGAAAAGGCTAATAAAGCTATTAAAATGGTTTTAGATGGAATTGGCAATAATTTAAGAGAGAAACAATTTGATGATCAAGGTAATGTTTCTTTTGGTATAGCTGAACATATTGATATTCCAGGTATTCGTTATGATCCTGATATTGGTATATTTGGTATGAATGTTTCTGTTACTTTTGAAAAACCAGGATATAGGATTAAAAGAAGGAAAATCCAACAAAAGAAAATTCCTAAAAGGCACATGGTTAAAAAGGAAGAGACAATTAAATATATGGAAGATAAATTCCAAGTAAATGTTAATCAAGAATAATTTCTTGGGCTTATATTAATAATTTAGTTTATAATTAATAATTGAATTTATAAATAATTAAATTTATTAATAATTAAATTTATTAATTGAGAATAATTAATGTTTTAAATAATTAAGGTGATATGTTGCCAAGAAAATACGGAAAAGCAGCAAAAAAATGTAGTCGTTGTGGAGATCATTCTGCTATGGTCAGTCGTTACGGACTCATGTTATGTAGGCAATGTTTTAGAGAGATTGCTCCTAAAATTGGATTTAAAAAATATAATTAGAGGTGTTAATTATGACTCTTATGGATCCTCTTGCTGATGCTCTTACTAATATAAGAAATAATGAACTTCAAGTTAATGAATCATGTTCTATTTCTCCTGCCTCTAAATTAATTGGGCAAGTTTTGAGCACAATGCAAAAAGAGAATTATATTGGTGAATTTGAATATATAGATGATAACAAGGCGGGAAAGTTTCAAGTTGAACTTGAAGGTAACATCAATCAATGTGGTGTTATAAAACCTCGTCATGCTGTTAAGAAAGATGAGTTTGAAAAATTTGAAAAAAGATATTTACCAGCAAAGAATTTTGGAATTTTAATAGTCACTACTCCTGAAGGCATCATGACTCATAATGATGCTAAAGAAAGAGGTATTGGTGGCCGTTTGCTGGCTTACATGTATTAGGTGATAAAATGGTTATAGCTGCTAATATTAAGGAAGAAATTGGTATTCCTGAAGGTGTAGATGTTACCATTGGTGATAATGTAACAGTTAAAGGACCTCAAGGCGAGATTTCTAGAAAATTTACATATCCTAATATATCTATGAAAAAGGAAGATGGAAAAGTAGTTTTAGAAACTCTCTTCCCTAAGAAGAAAGATAAATCCATGATAGGAACTACTCGTGCTCATATTAATAATATGATTATTGGGGTTACTGATGGATTCACTTATCATATGAAAATTGTATTTGCTCACTTTCCAATGAATGTAAAAGTTAGTGGAAATAAAGTCAATATTGATAATTTCCTTGGTGAAAGACATCCTCGTACTGCTAAGATTGTTGGCAGTGCAAAAGTTAATGTTAAAGGTGATGAAGTTACAGTCACTGGTATTAATAAGGAAGATGTTGGTCAAACTATGGCTAATTTAGAGCAAGCTACTAAGATTAAAGGAAGGGACCCAAGAGTATTCCAAGATGGAATATATCTTATAGAAAAAGCTTAAATAAATTTATTAATTAAAAAAATCATTATTTATGATATTATTGGTGATTCAATGAAGAAAAAATTCAAAAGACAAGAATACGCCAGATATAAAAAGCTTGGAATAAAATGGAGACGTCCAAGAGGGAAAACTAGTAAAATGAGAAGGTATGAAGCAGGAAAACCTGCAATGCCTGCTATTGGTTATGGTTCTCCTAAATCTGAGAGAGGATTACATCCATCTGGATTTAAAGATATTCTTGTTAGAAATATGTCTGAATTAGAAAATTTAAATCCTGATACTGAGGCTGGCAGAATTAGTGCTACTATTGGTAAGAAAAAAAAGGAAATGATGTTAACTAAGGCATCAGAATTAGGAATTAAAATTTTAAATAAATAATTTTTATTAGATAACAAATTTATTAGAGAATATAGTATTATGTATTGTATAAATAAATTTTAAATTAAAATAAATTTTAAGATTTTTTAATTTTAAGATTTTATGGATATATTGAGTAAAATGATTATTGATGAATAGTTATAATAATAAAAATACATTTGTGATAATATTTGTCGATAAATACTAAATGATATTTTATCTCATAATATTGATTTTAATTTAATAATATGTATTCTAATTAGATATATTGGGAGTATAAACTTATTGGATAAATAATAATTTTTATTTATATATTTAATAAGTATATTTCTTGTGTTATTTAGTATTATTAAAAGTTAAGGGAGCTTAAATCAATAATTAGGATTATGTTATAATTATTGTTTAATTAAGCTAATAAAAGCTAAAATGGAGGTTTATTATGAATCTTACCACTCAAAAGAGATTAGCTGCAAGTATACTCAAAGTTGGGATTAATAGAGTATGGATTGATCCTGAACAAATTGAAGAAGTATCAAGGGCTATTACAAGAGAAGGTGTTAAGCAGCTAATTGATCAAAAAGCTATAAAAGCTAAACCTCAAAAAGGTATTAGTAGTTATAGATCAAAAAAATTAGCTGAGCAAAAGAAAAAAGGAAGAAGAAAAGGTAGAGGTAGCATTAAAGGAGCTAAATATGCAAGAACTCCTAAAAAACAAGCTTGGATGACTACTATAAGGTCTTTGAGAAAAGATCTTAAAACTATGCGTGATGCAGAAGAGATTGATGTTACTACATATCGTAAATTGTATAGAATGGCTAAAGGTGGAGCCTTTAGAAGTAAATCTTATATGAAAACCTATGCCAGGGATCATGATTTGATTAAATAAGGAGGAATGAATTTGGCACAAGGATCAAAATATAAAGTAGCATTTAGAAGAAGAAGAGAAGGGAAAACTAATTATGATGCTAGAATGAAATTAGTAGATTTAGATAAATCTAGATTAGTAGTTAGAGTTTCCAATGCTAATGTTATAGTTCAAATTATTAATGTGGGAGAAAACGGTGATGAAACTGTTGTTTCTGCACATTCTAAAGAATTACAAAAATTAGGTTGGTTAGGTGGAACTAAAAACACTAGTGCAACTTATTTAACTGCTTATTTATGTGCTAAAAAAGCTTTAGACAAAGGTGTCGAGAAAGCTGTTTTAGACATTGGTTTAAAATCATCTATTAAAGGTTCTAAAGTTTTTGCAGCTGTTAAAGCAGCTAATGATGCAGGATTAGATGTTCCTTATGGGGAATCTATTGTACCTAGTGATGATAGAATTGCTGGTGAACATATTGCGGAATATGCTAAGTCTTTAGACGATAATGAAGTTAAAAAACAATTTTCTAAATATTTAGAAAGAGGACTTCAACCTGTAGATTTACCTAATCACTTTGAAGAAATTAAAAATAAAATTGAGAAGGCTTGAGGGGTACTATGAGTTTTAATATGGAAGACTGGGAACCTAAAACAAAAGTTGGTAGAATGGTCAAAGATGGTACCATTACTGATATTGATGAAATATTTGAAAAAGGTCTCCCAATAATGGAATTAGAAATAATTGATGCTTTAGTTCCTGATTTAGAAGAAGAAGTAATGGATGTAAATTTAGTCCAAAGAATGCATAAATCTGGAAGAAAAGTTAACTTTAGAGTAATTGTTGCAGTTGGCAACAAAAATGGTTATGTTGGTTTAGGCCAAGGCAAAGCTCGTGAAGTAGGTCCGGCTATCAGAAAAGCTGTTGATGATGCTAAATATAATATCATCAAAGTTAGAAGAGGCTGTGGAGATTGGGGTTGTGTATGTGGAAGAGAACATACTGTACCATTTAAAGTAGAAGGTAAAACTGGAAGTGTTAATGTTATTTTGATGCCTGCTCCTGCAGGTGTTGGATTAGCTGTTGGAGATGTTGGTAAAACAATATTGAAACTTGCTGGAATCGGTGATGTATGGTCTCAAACTAGTGGTCAAACTCAAACTACAGTTAACTTTGCTAATGCAATTTTTGAAGCTTTAAAACAGTTAACTAAAGTTAAAGCTAGTGAAAAAGATCTTAAAAATATGGGTGTATGCTCTAGCTAATAGCTATAATTAATATATATGTAATATATAGGTGATTAAATGTTTTTTGTTATTAGAGTCAGAGGTACAACTGGTGTTAAAAAAGATATTGCTGACACTTTAAAGATGTTAAGATTAAATAGGATTAATCATGGTGTTTTAATAGAAGATACTCCTAGTTTTGATGGTATGCTTCATAAAGCTAAAGATTATATTACTTGGGGAGAAATTGACTCTGAGAATTTAGCTGAACTTATTTCAAAAAGAGGAGAATTTATTGGTGGAGTAAGAATCACTGATGAACTTCTAGCAGAAAAAACACAATATTCTTCTATTAAAGAATTGGCTGATGCTCTTATTAATTCTGATGTTAAAGGAGAAGATATTGATATTAAACCAGTATTTAGATTACATCCTCCAAGAAAAGGTTATGAAGGTATTAGAAGCTCAATTAAAGAAGGCGGATCCTTAGGTTATAGAGGAGAATCTATTAAGGATTTAGTCAAAAAAATGAGCTAATAATCTTTTAACTAATGTAGGTGTTATAATGATTAGAAAAACTCGTAAAATTAATAAAATGAGAGGTTCTAGGTCTATTGGTGGAGGCTGCACTAAAAAAAGAAGAGGTGCAGGCCACAAAGGTGGTAAAGGTAAAGCTGGATTAGGCAAACATCACTGGACTTGGACCGTTAAAAATGATCCGAATCATTTTGGGAAATATGGTTTTAAAAGACCTCAAAAAATGATTAATAAAGTTAAACCTGTTAATATAGGATATTTGGATGATAATTCTGAGAAATTATTATCTAAAGGTATAGCAACTAAAGAAGGAGATATTATTGTTATTGATGTAACTGATTTAGGTTACGATAAAGTTTTAGGTAAAGGTAATTTATTAAAACCTTTGATAATTAAATCTCCTGAATTTTCTGCTTCTGCAGAAGATAAAATACAAGAAGCTGGTGGAGAAGCTATAAAATTATAGCTTTACTCTTGTATAAAACATTTTATATAATTTACTAATTTTAGATATTTATAAAATATCTATTTATATTAGTTTTTTATTGTTGTATACTATATAGAAATATAAATAAATATTAAAATAAAAACAAGAATATATATTAAAATATAATAATTAGATTATATATTGAGTATATAATTTGATTATATTAGGTATATATTATTATATTTAATTAAGTTTATAATAATTAATATGTCTAATTATTGAATTAGAATCTTTAATGCAGTTATTTGCTGAAATTATAAATAAATTATAATAGTCTATAAATATAAATCATTTATAGATGCTGTTTACAATTATAACAAATATTACAAGTACTGAGGAATAAAATGATCTTAGATTATTTAAAACCATTGTTTTCCATATTGCCTGAGGTAAAAACACCTATTCATAGGCAAGATTTCAGAGAAAAGCTTAAATGGACCGGTATTGTATTGGTACTTTATTTTTTCTTAACACAAGTACCTTTATATGGGTTGAGTCCATTAGCAGTCGATCAATTTGCTCAAATGAGGGCCGTAATGGCAGGTAGTTTTGGCTCAATTCTCACATTAGGGATTGGTCCTATAGTTACTTCATCTATTGTATTACAACTTTTGGTAGGGGCAAAAATATTAAAACTAGACCTTTCCCGCCATGAAGATAAAGCATTGTTCCAAGGTACTCAGAAAATTTTAGCTATGGTATTCACAGTATTCGAAGCTGCTGTTCTTGTTTATACTGGAAGTTTAATTCCAACAGACCCATCATTATTATGGTTATTAATGCTTCAATTGATTATTGGGGCTTTATTAATACTTTTCCTTGATGAAGTTGTTTCAAAATGGGGTTTTGGAAGTGGTATAGGATTATTTATTGCTGCCGGTGTATCTGAAGCTATTGTTGTTGGAGCATTTAATTTTTTACCAACTCAAGCAAGTCCTGGTGTAATGCCTGGGATGATTCCTAAATTTATACAATCTATTGCATCTGGATCTCCTGACCCAACCATATTGATTCCTTTAATAGCTACAATTGGTGTTTTCTTAGTTGCTGTTTATGGAGAAAGTATGAGGGTAGAAATACCTATTTCTCATGGATCAGTTAAAGGGCATGGACGTATTAGAGGTTCAGTGGCTAAATATCCTTTGAAATTTATTTATGCTAGTAATATGCCGGTTATATTAACTAGTGCGCTTCTTGTTAATATTTCATTAATGGCAAGTGTATTTCAGAAATTAGGATTCCCTATTTTGGGTCAAGTTGCCAATGGTAAACCTATTAGTGGAATTGCTTATTATCTAACTACTCCTTCAAGTTTAGGTGTAGTAATTACTGACCCATTAAAAGTTTTAATATATGGTCTTTTCTTTATTGGTTGTTGTATATTATTCTCGTGGTTATGGGTAGAAATGAGTGGTTTAAGTGCTAAAGAAGTTTCTAAACAACTATATAATTCAGGAATTCAAATTCCTGGCTTTAGAAGTAGTAAGCGACAACTATATAAAATAATGAATAAATATATTCCTGCTCTAACAGTTCTTGGTGGTGTCTTTGTAGGATTACTTGCTTTTGGTGCTGATTTAACTCAGGCTGTTGGTGGGGGTACTGGTGTTTTACTTACTGTAGGTATTATTTATAAATTATATGAAGAAATTGCACAAGAACAATTAATGGATATGCATCCAATGCTTAGAAAATTCTTAGGAGATAATTAGTTATAATAAAAATAATGAATAATCAATAGTGAGGAGATTTAATTGAAATTAGTAGTATTAACTGGAATTCCAGGTTCTGGAAGCACTACTGTTCTAGAGCATACTTTAAAAAAAGTTAATTATGTTCATTTAAATTATGGGGATGTAATGACTGAAATAGCTATAGAAAAAGGTATTGTAAAAGATAGAGATGAACTTAGAAAATTGTCTCCTGAAACTCAAAAAGAAATTCAAAAAAAAGCAGCTGCAAAAATAAAAGAAAGTTCTACTGAGGATAATATTATTGTAGATACTCATTGTACTATATCTACTCCTTCTGGTTTTTTACCAGGACTTCCTAAGTGGGTTCTTGAAGAATTAAAACCAGATACATTCGTTTTAATTGAAGCTGATCCTGATGAAATAATGCTTAGACGGATTTCTGATGAGACACGAACTAGAGATTTAGAAATGTATGATGATATTAAGTTACACCAAGAAATGAATAGGGCTGCCTCTATGGCCTACGCAACTCTTACTGGTGCTACTGTAAAAATATTAGAAAATCATAATGATCAACTTGATGTGATTGTTGATAAATTATTTGAAATTTTATAGACATAATATATAAGAGGATAATAAAATGGTTTTAGAAATAATTTTCAATGGGCTTAATTGGGTTTTTGGCCCAATATTAGCTTTAGATCCTATGCCTAATAATCCAATGCTTACAATTTTTTTAATAGCAACTATTATTGCGTTTTTTACCACTTTAGCTAATAAATTGTTAGTTGACCAAGATGAAATGGAAGCTTCAAGAGAAGAAATGAAAAAGTTCCAAGAAAAAATGAAAGAAGCTCAAATGAGTGGGGATGCTAAAGCTTTAGCTAAAGCTCAAGCTATGCAAAAAGATGTTATGGCAAAACAAGGAGACATGATGAAAAATTCATTTAAACCATTGCTAGTGACTCTTATTCCAATAATGATAATGTTTTGGTGGATGGGTCAACCTACAAATCCAATTAATAATGTAATTGTTCACCTTCCTCAATTTGTTTACTATGTATTATTAGTTCCAGTTTGGCATGGTGTTTATGGCATGTTTTATGGAGGAGGACCATCTGCTCCATTTATTGCAGGTTGGTTAGGTTGGTACATAATGTGCACATTTGCTATGACACAAATTCTTAGAAAATTCATGGGCTTTAAAACAGGTTTTTAACCTGTAAGCCTTTATTATCATGATTTTTAACTTATAACTATATAATATATCTATTTATAGTATATGAGTTATTAATTTTATAACCTCTCATGATCAAATCTCGCTATAACAATAGATCATGTAATACTATTTAATATAAAAGAGATGCTAAATAATAATGTAATTTCTATTGAAAATAATGAAATTAAATTCTCTGTTGGAAAATAGTAAAATTGAATAATATTAAATATTATACTAAAAAATATTTAATAATTAAAAATATTAATTAATGAGATATTTATATAATTAATATATTCTTTAGATAATTAATATATTAATATAACTTAAAATATTTAGATAATATAATTTTAAATATTATAATTTAGATATTTTTTTAGAAAATGTTTAGATACATTAATATCCATATATAAAAAAATACTAATTTAGATAAGATATTAAATAATATCTAATAAATAATGAAATTTACATAAATTTAAAAGGTGAGAAAATGCCTGAATCAAGATATAGATCTAGATCATATAAAAGAATTAATAAAAAGACTCCTGGTGGACAAAATGTCCTAAGATATAAAAAGAAAAAACCAAGTAAGCATATATGTGCTGAGTGTGGTGCAGTTTTACATGGGGTTCCTAGAGGAAGACCATATGAAATTGGAAAATTATCAAAGACTAAAAAAAGACCTAATAGGCCATTTGGAGGATATTTATGTTCTAAATGCGCTCGTGATCATTTCAAATCAGAGGCAAGGTCCTAATGATTATAACAATCGGTGGTTTGGCGGGTAGTGGAACTACTACGGCAGCTGATGTATTATCAAAAAAAATTGATATTCCTTTTATTTCTGCTGGAGGTATCTTTAGAGATATGGCAAAAGAAAAGGGAATGTCTCTTTTAGAATTTAGCAAGTTTGCTGAAGATAATACTGCTATCGATATTGAACTTGACAAAAGACAAGCTGAAATAGCTAAAAATTCTGAAAATCTTATTGTGGAAGGAAGACTTTCTGCTTATTTTGTTGAAGCAGATCTTAAAATATGGTTACTCGCACCATTAGATATTAGGGCAAATCGTGTTTCAAAACGTGAATCTAAATCAATGGGAGTCGTTACTGAAGAAATAATTATTCGTGAAGAGAGTGAAGCTTTAAGATATTTAGATATTCATAATATAGATATTAATAATTTTGATATCTATGATTTAGTGCTTAATACTAATAGGTTCGATCCTGATAGTATTGCAAAAATTATATTAACAACATTAAAGGTGATATAAATGGCATCCATAGAAGTAGGAAGAGTATGTGTTAAAACAGCTGGAAGAGAAGCTGGAGAAAAATGTGTGATTATTGAACTCATTGATGAAAATTTTGTAGAAGTTGTTGGAGGTTCTGTTAAAAATAGAAGATGTAATATAAGTCATTTAGAACCTCTTGAAGAAACATTAGATGTTTCTGGCGACGTTGAAGCTATTAAAAAAGATTTAGAATCTTTATAATATTGGCTTATTTATAATAATAAATATTTTTTAATTATATTTATTATTTTATTACTTTTCATTATTCTTTAATTTTTTATTAGTTTTCTATTTTTATTATTTTTTAGTTTTTTTTATTAGTTTTCTATTTCTATTATTTTAATATTTTTTAGTTTTTTTTTTTATTAGTTTTCTATTTCTATTATTTTAATATTTTTTAAATTATGGATTTTTAATAAAAAAATTTATTAGTATAATTTAAGAGTACATCAAAAAATTTATTAATTATAATAATAAAATATTGTTATTGTTTATAAATAACAATATATGAATTATATTTGTTATTAGGCTATTATTTAAGATTTATTATATTAAAATTATTTATCAATTTTTTATATTCTATTTTGGGGATATACTATGACTCTTTTAATAAAATCAAAAGCAAAAACAAATTCAAAATATGGTTCTAAACCTCAAGATAGGCCAATTGAAGAACATATATCTAAAGGGGTTATTAATTTAGATAAACCATCTGGTCCAACTTCTCATGAAATTGATTCATGGGTTAAAAGAATTGTACATTCTGAAAAAACAGGCCATGGTGGAACACTTGATCCAAAAGTTACAGGGGTTTTACCTATAGGAATTGATATTGCAACACGAGTTATTCAACTTTTATTGGTTGCTCCTAAGGAATATGTTTGTTTAATGACTTTGCATCAAGATGTTGATGAAGAAAATATTAGATCTATTTTTAAAGAATTTCATGGTAAAATATATCAAACACCTCCAGTAAAATCTGCTGTAAAAAGAGAACTAAGAGTTAGAACAATCTATTACGCAGATATACTTGAGATTGAAGGTCGTGATGTTCTCTTTAAGATAGGTTGTGAAGCTGGGACCTATGTTAGAACTTACTGTAATGATATTGGTGAGGCATTAGGAACTGGTGCACATATGGCTGAATTAAGGAGGACTCAGGTTGGATCTTTTACAGAAGATAATAATCTGGTAACTTTACAAGATTTAACTGATGCTTATTATTATTGGGATAAAGAACAAGATGATTCTTATTTGAGAAAATGTATATTGCCTATGGAAACAGCTACTGAACATTTATCAAAAGTATTCATTAGGGATTCAGCAGTTGATGCTATATGCCATGGTGCAAATTTAGCTTCAGGCGGTATATCATCACTTTCAGACGATATTAAAGAAAATGATGAAGTAGCAATATTCACTCTTAAAGGGGAATTGGTTGCTTCAGCTACAGCTCTTTTTAATATTGAAGATATATTAACCTCTTCTTCTGGGATAATGTTTAATACGAAAAAAGTTTTCATGAATACAGGTATTTATCCTATGTTATGGAAATAATTTAATCATTTCTATTTTTTTTATTTTTATTTTTTAATAAGTTTCTTATTTTATATTCTTATATTATATTCTTATATTATATTCTTATATTATCTTATTTGCTCTATCATCTTTTTCGCTAATTTATTAATAATTGGGCTATTTTTATCATTTAAATTTTTTATTTGGGATTATATTTATTTTAAATATAGTTAATCTTATTATTTCTTTATAATATTAAAATTTAATATTATCCAAATTTATTAAAAATTCTGATGTATATTTATCTGTTAAATTTGTGGATTCATTTATATATGTCTCATATATTAAATTAGGTGTTCCATTTTTTAATATAGGGATTGAAACAAAATCAGGGCTTGTCGGATGTCCATCATTAGCTGGAACAAACTTTAACATACTCATTCCAGATATATTTTTTATTATCCTTTGACCTATTTTTTCTGATTCTTTATCATTTAATGGAGCTATAATAAAGTTATATTTTTCATAAACTCCTCTATTTCCATGAAAATCAACAACCAAATTATATTTTTTATTGTTTATATCAGGAACTACATAATCTCTTGCTAATATCTGCCCATTCATCCTTCCTTTATCAAAATTACTACTGTCTTTAGTAACATTTATTGTATAAACATAATAAGAATTATTCAATGAATTTGAATATCTTTTTAGATTTTTTAATAATGAATTATGGCATTGATATTCTAATGGGTGAACACCAATAATAATAGCTATTTTATTTTTTGAATTTGGATTTCCATAAGGGCCTTCAAGTGAAACTTTACCTAGCTGTGTTTCACCTATAACTTTAGAAGAAAGATTATTTTCTGAATTTATAGCAAAAATATAAGAACCTACCAGAATAAATACTAATATTATTACCATGAGTAAAATTATATTTTTCTTCATATTTCTTACTCCTTATTTTAAAAAAATAAAAAAATAGTTTCTTGCAATATGATTGGGTGTTTTTTCTTTATTTTATCTAATTTTAGGCAATATTTATAAAATTTTTAATAATATAATACTTTGCCATTATTGGTTTATTAAATAATTAATATCTCTTTTTAAACTTACTTCATTTTATATTGTATATTATTAGTTAATTATAATCTATTACAATAATATTATTTAAATTATAATCTTTTACTTTTTTATATTTATAACTATTTTTTAAATTTTATTTATTTTCAAAAATTATTTTTTTACTATATTCTATATTTTTTTATTTTATTTTATTTTTATTATATGCCTAATAATATCCTGTCAATATTTATTTAAAATTAATCATTTTATAATGATAAAAACTCTAAAAAATCATTTAAATATTATTAGTATTACTTTAATCTAAAAATAAGGGTTTTCAGTAATAACACAAAATTTATATAATGTATTACTGTATATTATAAGATGTAATTTTATTAAGTGTAATTTTATTAAATATCTTCTTATTCAATCATTATTGCATTATTTATTATTAAAATACTAAAGGAGGCTAATTATTCTAAAATTTAAAAAAATATCCATCATTATGATTTTAGTTTTATTTGGTTCCATGAATTTTTCTATTGTAAATGCTCATCCCTAGCATCCTGGGCATGAAGATTATGTAGATGAAGTTACTGTGGAGGATACTGAAATTCCTGATGATTTAAATCAAATTTCTGAATCCACTAATTCAAAAAATGAAAATTCTAATCTAAAATCTGATTCTAATAAGGATTCTAAAAATAAGAATTCTAATTACGAAGATAATATTCAAAGTAAAAATAATATTAATAATATTACTAATAGTACTAATAAATCTAATAATACTCAAAACAACTTTAATAATAATACAAATAATGTTTTAGGAAATATATTTTCATTAAATAATATATTGATAATTATAATAACAATTTTAGCTCTTATTGGGCTAATTGTGTTTTATAAATTTAAAATTCATTAAGATAAGATACTTTTAATTATACTTTTTTATATTTAATTTTTATATTTAATTTTTAAGTTTAATTTTTAAGTTTAATTTTTAAATTTTGAAAATTATCATTTTTTACATTATTTAATCAGGAGGAAATATTAATGCATTTACCAGATGGAATAATTCCATTAAACCAAGCTTTAATTTATTGGGCAATAATGATTATTGCTTTATCAATATTTTCATATAAGATGTCTAAAAATCAATCGGAGCAACGTTTTGTATTAATAGCATTATTATCTGTTGCAACAGTTGTGGCAACTTCGATTTCTATTCCTTCACCATTTGGAGTTCCAATACACTTTTTCCTAATTCCATTAGTCGTAATTTTATTGGGTCCTTTGAATGGGATTGCTGTATCCTTTTTATCATTATTGGTTCAATTATTTTTAGGAATGGGGGGTTTAACAACTTTAGGTGCAAATGTCTGTTCAATGGGTATAGCTCTTAGTATAGGGACTTATATTTTTTACATTCTTGTTTCTAGATTTAACAAAACCATTGGAATTTTTATTGCTACATTAATGGGAATTATTTTTGCAACATTAACTCAAATTTCAATTTTAGTGATTTCTGGATCTACATCATTAGAAACATTAATTTATTCATTATTGCCTTTCTATTTATTTGTTGGAATAATAGAAAGTTTTGCAACTACTTTGATTGTTTCTACAATTGAAAAAGTTAAACCTGATTTAATGACATTAGATAAATTTTAATTATTTTATTATCATGGAGAAAGTAAAAATGAAGCTTAAAGTGATTTTTATCATACTTATATCATTTTTTATAATAAATGGAATAAATGCGCATGGTGTAGATGTTACTGAAGATGTTATGGTATTGTCTGATGATTCAACTGGTATTATGGCTAAAAAATTAGCTGAAGACATGAATTTTGATGTTAAAGTTTATAAATTTACTTCTCAAGCAGATGTAGAACATCAACTTGAACATGCATTATCAAATAAGAATAAAAAAATATTAGTTGTTGCATATCAAAATGTCACTAATGAATTTTTAAAAAAGCATCAAGAGTTGTCTAATAGAATTATTGTAGTTAATTCTGATGAAGATTCTATTAAAAATGGTTTGATTAATTTAAAAGAGCTTAATAGCACTGAAAATACAAATTCCAAATCTTCTCAAATTTCTAATAATAATGTTGGAAATATGCATTTAGATTTCACATCATTAATTCTTATAGTTGTTATTATTGCATTAGTTTCAACAATTGGTACATTTATTGTAAAGAGAAAAAAATAATTTAATAATAATCCAATATTCTTAATTTTTTTTAACTTTTAATTATTTTTAACTTTTAATTATTTTTAACTTTTCATTGATTTTAATTTTTTATATTTCTAGTTATCTTAATTTTTTTCTATCATTGATATGGGTATAATTGCAATATAACAATAGTATTATTTCATTGAAGAGTATTACCATTTTTAAAATATTATATTTTTCCTTTAAATTATATATTAAATTTATAATACTCATTTTATCTTGATAATTATTACTATTGTTATGTTTATTTAAAATTACTTAAAATAATAATATTTATTAAATTATTCTTAATTTTTTTGTTGATATTTTTTTATCCATAGTTATTACTATTATAATTTTCTGGACTATTTTTATTTTATATATTATTTTACTATTTTTCAATAGTTTTTGGCATGTTTAATAATTTAATTATTCTTTATTTTAATTTTAAACATTATTTATTCTACCTAATTTTTACAAATATTTAAATAGTTATTACTAAAAATTCAATTTATATTAAGAGGTAATATAAAGAATAAGAGAATAAAAACTCATTCATATTGTTAGGATAGTTTTAATATTAAATAAAATATTATACTAGTCTTATTTTCATATTTTTAGCAATATTTCTTAATATAGTAATCTTTAATTTATTAGAATAAATATAAGGAGGTTTTAAATCATGAATAAAAATAAATTAAATATATTAATCTTAATTATTTTTTCTTTGTCTGTTTTGACGATAAGTGCTGTTAGTGCAAGTGAACCTACAACTATCAATATAAATTCTACTAATGGAAATTTAAATGAAAGTATTGATAGTGTTAATGATGATTCTGAAGGAATTATAAAATTGGCTGATGGTACATATAAAGGTACAAAAAATGTTAATTTAACATTTAATAATAAAAACATTACAATTATAGGTAATTCAAGAGATAAAACAATAATTGATGGTGAAGGAACTAATTGGAAGGCAAATTGGCTATTTAATGTTGGCTCTAATGCTCGTTTGTCCTTAATAAATATAACATTAAAAGGTTTTACAAGTTCTGGCGCTTTAAACGATAGTGCAGCAATTAGAAATGAAGGAGATAATTTATTTATTTCTGGTGTAACTATTAAAGAGTCTTCCCCTCAAAAAGGTGCTACTAATGCTATTAGGCCTACGTTAATTTGGAATAGTGGAAATAATTTTACTATAAAAAATTCTTTAATTATTAGTCCTGGTACTTTTGAAGGACCTGCAAGAACTATAGCTACTAGTGGAAATTATTCTACTGTAGATAATGTGACAATATATAACCCTAATAGATATGGTATTGATAATTGGGGGAATTATTTTACAATTAAGAATTCTTTACTTATAGAAACAAATCCTTTCGCAATATCTGCAATGGTTTGTTGTCCTATTCAATCAAGTGGAAATAATATATTATTTACAAATATCACAGTTACTAATTTTCCTTGTTGTCCAATAGCTTTTGATGGAAATAATGTTACTTTGTCATATATAAAAGGGTATAATAATTCTGAAACATTAAATTTTGCTGCAACTAATGTTACAATTTTACATTCATACTTTGATGGAGGTAAAGATTCTGCAATCTCTATTGTGGGTGGTGGAAATATATGGATAGAAAACTCTACTTTTAAAAATTGTAAAGATTCTGCAATTAACAATGCTCCATCGGCTTCAAGTGATAGTCCTGGATATAATGTAACTGTTAAAGACTGTTTTTTTGAATCAAGTGAAAGAGCTATTAAAAATGCTGGAGAAAATTTCACAGTTATAAACTCAAATTTTACAAAAAATTCTGGAGATTTTGGTGCAGGAATTTATAATAAAGCTAAAAATTTCTTAGTTGATGGATGTATATTTACAAATAATTATGCGGATAATGGTGGAGCAATCTATCAAGATGAAAATGGAACTATGAATGTCAAAGATTCCAAGTTTATAAATAATATGGCTGAATATGGAAATGCAATATTCCTACAATATAGTGAAATGAATACATCTAGATCTGAATTTATAAGTAACAGTTTATATAAAGGCACTAATGCAACCTATAAGGAAAATTCTAATATTTACAGCACTAGTTTAAATGTACTAAGTGCAAATCAAGCTTCAAATGGTGGAAAAATTACTTTAAAAATTAAATCTACTGGCATAAATGGAGTTAATGTAAAAGATCAGAGTATTATACTTAAGATAGGGTCAAAAACTATAATCAGAAAAACCGATTCAAATGGAATTGCAACATTTACATACGCTCCTACAACAACTGGAAAATTAAATTTCCAAGTTTTATCAAGTGATTCTAAGATAGACAATACACAATATAAAAAATCTACTGTTTCAAGTTCTATATCTAATGTTAATTTAACTATTATTAAAAAAATATCTGAAACAACTAAAACTATTAAAAAAGGCAAAATTTACACAAAAACTATCCAATTCAAAAATACGGGTAATATAGCAGGATCAAAAGTTGTCACAATTGATTTAAAAAAGTTTAAACTTTCTAAAGCTTCTTATAAATATGCTAAAAAAGTTTCTCTTAGGAATGGTAAATTAACTGTCAAATTTAATTTGAAAAAAGGGGCTACTGGTAAAGTTGTACTTACTTTAAAAAGATAGGCGTTTAAGATATAAAAATTTAATGAATAATACTATAAATAATATATTTTTTAGTAAACTGATGGTAAAAGGTTTTTTAATATATTTGATTATATTTTACTTAGTTAAAATATTTATTTTGTTATAAAACTTTTTCCATTATTTTTTTATTTAGTATAATGATTATCAAAACGTTTATATTAAAAATATAAGAATGATGATGTTAATGAAAGGGTATTTAATAAAATTTATTAAATAAAATATGTTAAATAAGGTGGAATTATAATTAGATTTAAGAGAATTATTTTAATATCTTTATTTATTTATTTTTGCGGTTATTGGATTTTCTTCTAATATTGCTTTTGCTCATGATCCTTTTCCGCCAGAAATTAAGTTTGTATCTCCTATAGATAACTCTAATGTTAATGGTATGGTTAAAATAAAAACTTCTATAAGGACACATACAGCTATTGATGATAAAGGGGTTACTTTCAAAATATCTGGTCCTAATAACTATGAAAAAGTTATCTCTGATAAAAATCCTAATGATGGGTGGGAATGTGTATGGGATACTGGTTCAGTACCAAATGGAAAGTATACTATAAAAGCTGAAGCATGGGATGTTGATTATCCCGACGGGCCTGGAACAAAAACCATTTTTGTTAATTTGAATAATGTTAAAAAAGAAACAAAACTCACTGTTAATAATATAAAGACTTCGGAAAATACAAATGTCAATATAATGGCTACTCTAAAGGATAACTCAAATAAACCTATTTTAAATAAAAAAATACAATTTTCAATTAATGGAAAGGCATATAATGCAATAACGGATAATGGAGGAATAGCTAAAATCAATTTTAAAAGTAATAAAGGAATATATGCTATTAATGCTAAATTTTTAGGGGATAACGTATATTCTACTTCGTCTGGAACTGGAAAACTAACAATTGTCAAAAATTCTTATAATTTGAAAGTTACTAATATTTTTGCAGATAAGAATAAAAAAACTCAAATAAAATCATTATTGACATACAATAACAAAAAGATAGCTAATAAACTAGTTAATTTTTATGTGGATAATAAATATGTTGGTTCATCTAAAACTAATAAAAATGGCGTTGCCACAATAGATTACAAAGTTAAGTTATCCACAGGTAGACATACAGTTTCAGCTAAATATGGTAATGATTTGGTTAACACTGCTACTTTAAAAGTTAAATCTGCTGGTCTTTATTCTGTAATTACTACTAATAAAGCCAAACCAAAGGTAGGAACTTTAGTAACAATATTCTATAGAATAAAGAATGATGGTCCAGATAGTGCAACAAATACCAAATTGACTTATAAAATAACCAGTGGACTTCAATATGTTAAAGCAATTGGTAATGGTAGTAAAAAGTATAATTCAAAGACTAAAACATTTACGTGGACTATTAGTAAAGCTAAAGTTGGAACTTCATTAATAAAGCTAGTTTTTAAAACTAAAAAACCTGGAAGAGTTTTATTAACTCCAAAGATAACAACTGATACTTACAATACATATAATTCATTTAAAAAGGTTTATATTACTATTGTTTAGCTTTACTACATATATAATAAAAATTGATTTAATATTTATTGGGAATATATTGAATATAGTTATAGTTGTATAAATTATGATTATTTCTTTCTATTCATCTATTTTTATTATTTCTATATTTTTATTATTTCTATATTTTTATTTTAACAATTTATTTCTATATTTTTATTTTAACAATTTATTTTTATTATTTTTAATAGGAATATTTTTATATTAAATTAAATTTAATTATAATATTAAACTTAATTAATAAATTTTAAATCTCAATCTAAACTTTAAAAAAAAGTATGAACCGTAAAGTTTAAATGTTTTAAAGTTAAAATATTGTTTTATCCTTAATATGTAACTTTATTATAACTGATTATAGTTTTGAAGATGTCGTATTTTTAGCATTAATCAGATAAATATTGTTTATTAAGTATTTAATTTGTTGAAATTGATTTTTATGTCAAATTCACATTTTTAATAAGTTTTTAAAGCTTTTTTCTCGATGAAGTATGTTTCTTCTTGTGAAAACTATGTTTTAATTGCTAAATTATCTTGCCGAGATAGTCTAGCCTGGTAAGGCGCAAGACTGGAAATCTTGTGGGGATTTCCCCTCCTGGGTTCAAATCCCAGTCTCGGCGTTTATTGGTATATAAAACAATTAATGTACTTTTATTGATTATTCATTAAGTTTTATAAAAGTCATATTTTTAATACTTCTTGACTTTTTAATATTTTAAAAACTCTTGAACTTATTGATAAATTCTTTTGATTGTTATATGGCTGATAGTGTACTCTTAGGATTAATATAATTAATAAAGATCTTTTAATTAATGTTTTAAGGAATATTTAATGTTTAAATTCTTTAAATGTGTTTAATGTCATTTTAATACTTTTTAGTATTTTTTAATAGTTTTTAACATTATTAATATTTAATATTATTTAATATTTTTAGATTTTTAATATTTTTATATGTTTAATATTTTTTTAAAAATTTCTAAATATTAATTATTAATTTTTAATTATAGATTTAATTATTAAGATTTTTTTTATATTACTAATAATTTTAATATTGACTAAGTTTAAATTGTTGAAAACTGTGTTTTGTAGTGAAATTTCATACAAAATATTCGAATCCAGATTTTACGTCTCATGGGTTCGCTCTACTAATCGGAGGTTATTTAATGGAAGACGATTTTAAGCACTTGGTGCGTATTTCCAGAAAGGATGTAGATGGTAAAAAAACTATTGAACATGCTTTAACCGATATTAAAGGTGTAGGATTATCCTTATCAAGGTCTCTTGGTTTAGCTATGGGATTTGATTTAAATCAAAAAATAGGATATATCTCAGATGAAGATGTCGTAAAAATTGAAGAAGCTTTAGAGAATCCTCAAAAATATAACATACCTGAATGGATGTTAAACAGACAACGTGACTATGCTACTGGCGAAACTAGTCATTTAATTGAATCTGATCTTGACATGACTTTAAGAGATGATTTAAATAGAATGAAAAAGACCAGAAGTTACAAAGGCAGAAGACATGAAGTTGGATTGCCTGTTAGAGGTCAAAGAACTAAATCTACATTTAGAAAAGGTTCATCTGTTGGTGTAAGTCGAAGAAGAGGATAATTTAGTTTTTATGGGCTTTTTCTAAGATTATTTTAATATTAAGCTTTTTTTAAACTTATTTTGATAAATTATCTTAATAAATTATTAATTCATAATAATTTGTTTTAAATGGAGAATTATTTTTATAATAAAGATCTATTTATAATAAAGATATATTATTAAATAATTTTCATATCTTTAAGTTTAAATCTAAGTTTTTAATTGAAACATATTTAATTTTGTGTTAAAATAATGGTTTTAATCGAAATTATTGATGTAAGTTTTTAATTTAAAATACTAAGCTTTATTAAATAAACATTTTTAGATGTTTATTTTATATTAAATAATTAAAAGCTATTATTTTTATTAAATTATCGAATAGATTATCGGATAAAATTTAATTATAATAAAATTTAAGGAGATTATATAATGGGTCATCCAAGAAAAGCAAGAAAAAAATATGATACTCCACCTCATCCTTGGAATGCTGAAAGAATCAAGTCAGAAAATAAACTAATGGTCAAATATGGCTTAAAAAATAAGAAAGAGATTTGGAAAGCCGACACTTTAGTTAGAAAATACAGTAGGGAAGCAAGATACTTATTAGGTTTCTCTCAAGACCAAGTAGTGGAAGAGAAAAACGAATTAATTGGACATTTAACTAGACAAGGAATACTTGCAGAAAATGCTCAATTAGAAGATATTCTTAATTTAACTGTTGAAAATGTTTTAAGAAGGAGACTACAGACTGTTGTACACCAAAAAGGGCTTGCTAGAACAGCTAAAGAAGCAAGAATGTTTGTTGTACATGGTCACATAGCTATGAATGATAAAAAAATTGATTCTCCAAGTTATGTTGTTAGACGTGGAGAAGAAGATCTTATAGGTTATTACACTCCTGCTATAGCTAAACAAATTCAAGAGTATAATGCTGGAAAATCAGCAGGAAGACCTGTAGAAAGTGCAGATGCTTCTGTTGAAAACGCAGAGAATGTGAAAAATCCAGATGAAAATTAATAAATGGTGAAACAATGGCGAAAGATGAAAAATGGGGAATAGCTAATATTTACTCATCATTCAACAATACTATAATCACTGTAACTGATATCACTGGGGCTGAAACTATTTGTCAATGGTCTGGTGGAAAAGTTGTTCGTGCGGATAGACAAGAAGCATCTCCTTTTGCAGCTATGGAAGCAGCTACTAGGGCTGCTGATGATGCTAAAGAAAAAGGATTTGTTGGTTTACATATTAAAGTAAGAGCTCCTGGTGGAAACGGTCCAAGAAGTCCAGGTCCTGGTGCACAAGCTACTATTCGTGCTTTAGCTAGGGCAGGAATCAGAATTGGTAAAATTGAAGATATTACTCCAATTCCACATGATGGTACTGGACGACCTGGTGGTAAAAGAGGAAGAAGAGTTTAAGAAGGGTCTAATATGGAGATTGAAGTCAAAAGTAAAGATGAAAATGAAATTGTTTTCATCATTCGTGATGCAGAAGTACCTTTTATCAATGCTATTCGTAGAATTGCTATGATGGAAGTTCCTAAAATAGCAATTGAAGATGTTAATATTATTCAAAACGATTCAGCAATGTTTAATGAGGTTTTAGCTCACAGACTAGGATTGACTCCTTTAATTTCAAATTTTGATGCTATTGATGGAATGGAAATGGCTGATGAATGTGATTGTGAGGATTATTGTCCTAAATGTAGTGTTTCTTTTACTTTAAATAAAACAGGTCCTGGAGTTATTTATTCTAAGGATTTAGTTTCAACTGACTCAACAATAAAACCAGTATATGACACAATACCACTCTTAAAACTCAAAGAAAATCAAAATGTGGAATTGGAAGCAGTAGCAAAAATTGGTTTAGGTAAAGATCATGCGAAATGGATGCCTACTACTGTCTGTGCCTATAAACAATATCCTAAAATTACTTTTAATGAAGATGCTGAAGTTAATTATGATTTAGCAGATATTTGTCCTAGAAATATTTTAAAATCTGACAAAAGATCTAAAGTTTTAAAAGTACAAAATATTGAAGATTGTTCTATGTGTAAAGCTTGTATGAGAGCTGATGAGAATAATTATATTGATATTAGTTTTGAGCCAGAGAATTTCATATTTAGAATTGAAACTGATGGATCAATGCCTCCTGAAGAGGTTTTATTAAAAGCTTGTGATGTTTTAAATGAAAAAACAGACAAGTTTATAACATTTAGTAAAAATTAACATAGGGGATAAAGGAGAGAGAACTAATGGCTAGAAAAGTTATCAAAACAAATCCTAACCTCATTCAACTCATAAGAAATCTTAAAGATAAATCTTACAATGAAGAGGTAGCTATTTGGAAAGATGTTGCTCAAAGGTTAGAAAGAGCAGCTAGAAATCAAGCTGAAGTTAACTTGTCTGATATTAACAGGGTTTCAGAAGAAAATCAAACTGTCCTTGTTCCAGGTAAAGTTTTAGCTAATGGTCAACTTGACCATGAAGTTAGTATTGCAGCTTTAAAATTTTCAAAAACAGCTCAAGAAAAAATTGAAAAATCTGGTGGAGAATGTATTTCTATCAGTGAAATAATCGAAAAAAATCCTAAAGGTAGTAATATAAAGATTGTTGAATGATTATAGTTTATATAATGATTATTTAGACTATATCAAACTACAATTTAATTAATAAAGGTGTTATTAATGATTATTGATGGAGAAGGACATATTTTAGGAAGACTTGCTAGTATAACAAGTAAAAAACTTCTTGAAGGTGAGGAGATTGTTGTTCTCAATGCTGAGAAAATAATGCTCACTGGCTCAAAAGATTGGGCATATGCAAAGTATAAACAAAGACTTGATAGAGCGAGTATTTCTAATCCAAGAGATTTAGGTCCAAAATACCCAAGAAGACCTGAAGAGATATTTAGAAGAACTGTAAGGGGAATGTTACCGATTAAAAAATCTAAAGGAAAAACTGCATTTAAAGGTTTAAAAGCTTATGTTGGAGTTCCAAAAGAATTTAATGATTCAGAAACATCTAAAGTACCTGCTGCAGAATATGGTAATATCAAAAAAGGAATAGAATTAGGTGAAATATCAAAACTTTTAGGAGCTAAATTTTAAATTTTTAGTTAAATTCTAAATTTTTATAAATTATGTTTCTTTAATAGTTTTATTTATGGATGTGTTTTAATGAAAAAAGTTGTTCACACAAGTGGAAAGCGTAAAACAGCTATTGCTCGTGGTACTGTTCAAGAAGGTAAAGGTAGAATTAGGATTAATAAAAGACCAATTGAACTTTATTCACCAGAGCTTGCTAAATTAAAATTAGCTGAACCTTTAACTTTAGCTGGAGATATAGCTAATGATGTTGATATCAATATTAAAGTTATTGGTGGAGGAGTTATGGGTCAAGCAGAAGCTGCACGTATGGTTATTGCAAAAGGATTAGTACAATGGACTAATGATATGGATCTTAAAGAAAAATTTGTTCAATATGATAGAACAATGTTAGTTGGAGATCCAAGACGTTCTGAACCAAAAAAATATGGTGGTCCTGGAGCAAGAGCACGTAAACAAAAAAGTTATCGGTGATTCGATAAACTTTTTATATTTTTTTATACATATTAATAATAGATTATTTTTTTAAAATATTCTAACTTTGAATATTCTAACTTTTTTTGAATATTCAATTTTTTCAAATTTAAAATTTTTTAAAAATTTTAATATAAAATTTATTATATAATTGATTAGTTATTATATAATTGATTAGTGATTGAATTATTACCTTAAAAAATTTAATTTATAATTAAATTTGTATTTTAATAAAATTTAAAAAGGAAATGATGATTTAATATGATTCCTATAAGATGTATAAGTTGCGGAAAACCAGTTTCAGCATATTTTGATGAATATAATAGTCGGATGGCAGATGGGGAAGATTCAAAAGCCATTCTTGATGATATGGGTCTTAAAAGATACTGTTGTAGAAGAATGTTAATTACTCATGTTGAAACATGGGAATAATGTTTTAATATGATTTTGTCTACTTTAATTTTTAATTTTAATTAATATGGTATTTTTTATTATCTGTGAATATTTAGTTAATTATGGAATTAATGGGGATATAAAATGGCAACAAATAAATTAACAAGATTTGAAAAAGCTAGACTTCTTGGAGCAAGAGCGCTTCAACTTTCTATGGGTGCTAAACCTTTAGTAAAAGTATCTGAATCTATTGATCCAATTGATATAGCTGCTTTAGAACTTGAAAATAAAGTTCTACCCTTAGATGTTAAAAGGGATGAATAAGATATTAATTATAATTAGATAATAGTTAGTCTAATATATTTATTATAATATTATTTAGATTAAATAGTGAATTATCAATATATATTAATACTAATTTTATAATATTAATTATTATAATTATTATAATTATTATTCTTGTTATTGTAAATTATCAATAAATAGAATAAATAATAAGATTATAAATAATTTTATAATAAATAAATTATATTTCTATTTTTTTAATATTAAAATAAAAATAAATCTCACTAAATATTAAAATAATATTAAAATAATATTAAATAATATTAAAACAAAGATTAAATTTATATACTAAATAAGGATAAATTATGTATATATTAATATTAAATCTTATAATATTAGATTACATAATATATTAAATTACATAATGAAAATATATATAAAAATTTATAAATAATCAAATATTCTATATTTTGAAATCATAAAATTAAAATATAAAAAATATTTTTATAAATAATAAATTAATAAACTAATGAATTAATAATAAATTATTAAAAAATTAATAAATTATTATAAAATAATAAAATAAACAAAATTTAAATGATATGTAAGCAATGTTTTTAATGGTATTATAATAATCTATAAATCAACTTCTATTTTTATAAAAGATTTTTAATCTCATTATAGGTTATATAGTTGAAATTATAAAATATTGAATCATAATATGTATAATAATAAATTCTGAGATAAGTGCTTTTTATTAACTAGGATAATTTTCTTTGGATAGATTTTCTTTTAGTTATATAATTAGATGTAAATATTATACAATTTAGTACTATTTGCCTATTAATTTTAGGTTAAATCAATATTATGCTAAATTATAGTAATATAATAAATTATAGTAATATTATATTTCATTAATAGTAAATTATAGTAATATAATAAATTATAGTAATATTATATTTCATTATGTGTTTTTACTTAATTATGTTTCAATAATATTTTATTTCAGTTGATTATTATTTTACTTAATAAGTTTTATCTTATTCAATAATATGTTTATAATACTTATTTGTCTTATTGTTGTAGTATATGGGTTTTATATATTAATAAATCTTGATTAATATCCTTGGGGTGTTTTTTTGGATAGTGTTATAGAAGATGTTCGTGTTAGAAAAATTTTAGATAGTAGAGGAAATGCCACCGTCGAAGTGGATATTCTAACTTGGAATGGGTTCGGACGAGCTGCAGCTCCAAGTGGTGCAAGTACTGGATCTAGGGAAGTTGTTTCATTTCCTGAGGGTGGAGTAGACAAAATTATTAGCGAAGTTGAAGATTTGATTTCTTCTGAACTTATTGGAATGGATGCTGAAGATATTTCAGATATCGACATGGTTTTAAAAGAAATTGATGGAACTGATAATTATTCATCTATTGGTGGAAATACAACTGTTGCAGTATCTATGGCAGTAGCTAAAGCAGCAGCAGCTTCATATAATTTGCCTCTTTATAAATATTTGGGAGGGAATCTTGTTAATGAAATTCCCTATCCTTTAGGTAATATGATGAATGGAGGAGCTCATGCAGGTATTCATGCTCCAGATATTCAAGAATTTTTAATAGTTCCCTCTGGTGCAAATAATATTACTGAGGCAGTTTTTGCAAACTCACAAGTTCATAAAAAATTGAAAGAACTTATTCAGATTAAAGATTCTCTTTTCACTGGTGGTAAAGGTGACGAGGGTGGATGGGTTCCAAATGTTAGTAATGATGTTGCTTTAGAGATTCAAGCTCAAGCTTGTGAAGAAGTTGGGGATGAAACTGGAGTAACTATTCGCCCAGCTTTGGATATGGCTGCTTCTGAATTTTGGGATAATAATCAAGAAAAATATGTTTATTCTCAAGATAATGTTTCAAGAGATACTGGAGACCAAATTGAGTTTGTCAAAGATATTGTTGAAACTTATGACATGATATATGTCGAAGATCCATTTGATGAATCTGATTTTGAAGGATTTAAAGAGCTAAATTCCCTAATTGGAGATAAATGTCTTGTTTGTGGGGATGATTTATTTGTTACAAATAAAGAAATTTTAGCTAAAGGGATTGAAATGAATGCAGCTAATGCAATTATTATTAAACCTAATCAGATTGGATCTCTTTCTGAAACTTATGCAACTGTTAAATTAGCTAAAGAAAATGATGTTGCACCTGTTGTTTCTCATAGGTCTGGTGAAACAACTGATGAGACTATTGCTCATTTAGCTGTTGCTTTCGGTGCACCTTTAATCAAAACTGGTGCTTTAGGTGGGGAAAGAATAGCAAAATTAAATGAATTAATTCGTATAGAAGAAGAGTTATCTAATCCAATTATGGCTAAATTAGATAAATAATCTGATTTTAAAAATTAAGTAATTAATTTTTAGTATTTTTTAAAATTAATACTTTAAATTATAATGAATAAAATTTAATAAATTATATTTGATAAAATTTACAACTTATAGAGAGTTTAGAGGAGATATTATGGCAAAAGTAACTGTTGATTATGATAAATGTGATGGTGGAGATTGTGGAGAATGTGCAGACGTTTGTCCTATGGAAGTTTTAGTACTTGAAGGAGATAAAATAGTTATAAAAAATCCAGAGGATTGTAGTTTATGTGAAGTTTGCATGGATGTTTGTCCTCAAGAATGTGTTAATGTTGAAGATGATTAAATTTATATTAAACATTATTAACAATCTTTGATAAAGCATTATTATAACAATAAATGTTTAAAATTATATTATGAATATTATAAATTAATAAAAAGGTGATATATTGTCAGAACTATTAATACCATTAGAAGAATATTTAGCAGCAGGATTACATATAGGAACTCAACAAAAAACAAGTGACATGGAAAAATATATATTTCGTATAAGGTCTGATGGTTTATATGTATTGGATATTAGTAAAACCAATGATAGAATAATGGCAGCAGCTAAATTTTTAGCTAAGTATGATCCTGAAGATATACTTGTAGTAGCTACAAGACAATATGGTCAAGCTCCTGTTAAGAAATTCGGAGAGTTAATTGGTTGTAAATCAATTCCTGGAAGATTTATTCCTGGAACTTTAACTAATCCTAATTATTCTAAGTTTATAGAGCCAAAAGTAATTGTTGTGACTGATCCAAGATCTGATTCTCAAGCTATAATTGAATCCAAACAAAATGGTGTTCCTATTGTTGCTTTATGTGATACTGAGAATCTATTAAGTACTGTTGATTTAGCTATTCCAGTAAACAACAAAGGAAGAAAAGCTATTGCTTTGGTATATTGGTTATTAGCTAGACAAATATTAAGAGAAAAAGGAATTATTGGTGAAGATGAAACTCTTAGTCAAGATGCTTCAGACTTTGAATTAAAATTCTAATTTAAAAAGTGATAAATTTAAGATTTATAAATTCATATTTTTAGTATTTTATATATTAACAAATTATAATTTAATTTCTTAATTTCATTTGTTTGGAGATTTATTTGTAAATAATTTGTTAAATTTTTTAAATATAAAAATATTTTAAAAATATAAATATTTTGAATATGCAAATATTTTAAAAATATAAATATTTTGAATATGCAAATATTTTAAAAATATAAATATTTTAAATGTATAAATTTTTTAAAATATTAATTTTACAATCATTTTTCTGATTGGATAAAGTATTATTAAATAAATTTATTAAATCTAAAAAACATATTTTATATCATGATAAGAAAACCAGCTGTAGCCGGATTATTTTATGAAAAAAATCCAGATGACCTGAAAAATAAGATTGAATGGTGTTTTAATCATGAATTAGGCCCTGGAAAAATCCCTGAATTAGGATTAGGTCAGTCCATTGAATTTTTAAATAATGATTCAACAAAAAATATTGAAGAATCAACTAAAAATCAAAAAATATATGGGGCTGTTGTTCCTCATGCAGGGTATTCTTATTCTGGCCCTATAGCTGCTCATGCTTATTATGAGATAGTTGAAAATGGTTTTCCTGAAACATTCATAATATTATGTCCTAATCATACAGGTTTAGGTACTGGCATCTCAATATTTAAAGAGGGTATATGGAATACACCATTAGGAAATGTTGAGATTGATGAGGAATTTACTAAAGAAATGGTTTCAAACTCAGATTTAATTAATTTTGATACTTCTGCACATATTAAGGAACATAGTTGTGAAATTCACCTTCCATTTTTACAATATTTTTCTAATGATTTTAAAATTGTTCCCATGGTTATGTGGATGCAAGATATGGAAAGTGGATCTGATATAGCTAATTCTATTGCCAAAACAGCTAAAAAATTGCGAAGGTCTGTTTTAATTATTGCTAGTACTGATTTAACACATTATGAATCTAAAAATTTTGCTGAAAAAAAGGATAAATTAATATTGGATGCAATATCTAATATGGATGAAGATTCTCTTTTAAATGTTGTTAAAAATTTTGGAATTAGTATGTGTGGTTATGGCCCTACAATTGCAACTATTAAAGCATCAAGATTTTTAGGTGCAAAAAATGGGAAAATTTTAAAGTATGCGACTAGTGGCGACATTTCAGGAGATTTCAATTCTGTAGTAGGATATTGTTCAGCTATTTTCGATTGATTTATAATTAAATTTGACTTAGTTATAATTTAATTGTCTAAATAATGATATGTAATAAACAAATTTTAGATTTATTAATTGATTAGATTTATCAATTGATAATAATGATTTTATAAATGATTTTAATAATATTATTGAATATATTCTTTCAAAAATTATTAAAATATTGCAGAATATATAAATTTAGAAAGGATTTTTGGGGTCTGTATTATTAATTCCTATTGATAATTAAGTATAATTTATTATTCCTAAACATCTTTCTATTAATTTGCAGTTTACTAATATTTAGTATAAAAATTAATATTCTAATTGTTATCATTTGTGATTATTGTCAAATTTATCTTATTAAATTTATATCATTTGTAATCATTGTCAAATTTATCTTATTAAATTCATATCATTAAATTTATCGTTTCTAGATGTGTAAAAATGGAAATTGTTGCTTCTGCTCCAGGTAAAACAATATTATTTGGGGAACATGCTGTTGTTTATGGCGAACCTGCTATTGCAGGTGCAGTTAATAAAAGAGCAACTATAAAATTAAGTGAAGCTTCAGGTAATGTTTCTATTTTCAAGTCTAATGATTTGGGATTTGAAGCTGAATTAGATACTGTAGCTAAAAGATATAAGTTAAAAAAGGGAAAACCTGGTATAATAAAATATATTTTGGAAATATTGCATAGGCATCATGATCATAGTCCTATTGAATTAGATCTTTCATTAGATATTCCTATTGGGTCTGGACTTGGATCTTCTGCTGCTGTAACTGTTGCCACTCTTGCAGCACTTTTTAAATATCATGGAAAAAAATTCAATAAAATTTTTATAGCTAAAAAGGCTCATGAAATTGAAAGTAGTGTTCAGGGGATGGCTAGCCCTCTTGATACTAGGGTAAGTACATTTGGGGGTTTAATTTATCTTTCTAAAGATAAAAAAATATCTAAATTTGATACAAATCTTAAATCATCTTTTGTAATTGGATATACCTCTAAAAGGGGAAATACTGGAAGAATGGTTAAATCAGTTAAATCTTTAAAAAATAGGAATCCTTTAATTATAACTCCAATTATTAAAACAATGGGAAAAATAACTGATGAAGCTAAAATGGCAATTATAAAAAGACAAGAATTTAAATTAGGAGAATTAATGAATATTAATCAGGGACTTCTTGATTCTATTGGTGTAAATACTAACGAACTTTCTCGTATGGTTTATCTTGCTAGAAAAGCAGGAGCTAGTGGTTCAAAAATTACTGGAGCTGGTGGTGGAGGAAGTATCATTGCTTGTTGCCCTAGAAATCAGGATCGTGTATTTAAATCTCTTAGTTATCATGATAATGCTATAAAAGTCAATTTTTCAAATAAAGGAGTCATTGTTAAAGAAATTAGGTAATTTGATACTTTAGTTTAATCTTTGATTATTTAAACTATTGGTGCATTTTTCATATATCTTAAACTTATTATTATAATAAATCATTATATATAATAATCCAGAGGGGATAATTCATAGATACTATGATTCATTAAATATGATAATTTAATATAGATATTAATTTAATAAATATAATAATTTAGTAGGCGTTTAGATGATAATTTTGAAACTTGGTGGGAGTATATTAACTAATAAAGATTCAAAAGAACCAGAAGTTAATTATACTAATTTAAATAGGATAGCTCTTGAAATTAAAGAATCTCTTATTAATAATGGAATGGACAATTTTAAAAATAATAATTCTAGTAACCAAAGTTTAGTAATTATCCATGGTGCAGGCTCTTATGGCCATCCTCCTGCTAAAAAATATGAAATAGGAAAAGAATTTAATAGTGATCAATATCCTAAAAAGAGATTAGGATTTTCAAAAACTCAAATATGTGTAAAAAAATTAAATACTATTATATGTGATGTGTTGGTTAGCCATGGACTACCTTGTGTATCCATACAGGCTTCTTCATTTATTACTACAAAAAATAAGAGGATAAATAATTTTAATTTAAATCTAATTGAGAGATATTTGGATGAGGGTTTTATTCCTGTGATATATGGAGATGTGGTGCTTGATGATGAATTAAAAGTAGCTGTTCTGTCTGGCGACCAAATTTTACAATATATGGCAATAAACTTGAATCTATCTTCAAAATCAAATAAAAAAGAAGTTATTCTAGGTACAGATGTTAATGGAGTTTATACAAGAAACCCTAAAAAATATAAAGATGCAAAACATATTCCTATTCTAAACTCTTTAGAAGATATTGAAGAATTAGATACAACAACTAATATTGATGTTACTGGTGGAATGGTTGGTAAAATAAAAGAACTTTTAGAACTAGCAAATATTGGGATTGAATCTAAAATTATAAATGCAAATGAACCGGGTGCTATTATTGATGCACTAAATAATAAAGATATCAAAGGAACAGTAATTAAATGATTATTTGTTTTAATATATAATAAAATTATATTCATATAGAATAATCTTTTAAATAGTCTTTTAAATAGTCTTTTAAATAATATTTTATATATTGTATGTTAAAATATCACAATTTTATAATCATATAAAGTTTTATAATAATATAAAATTTTTTATAATTCTATATATTTTTATAGTTCTCAAAATAGTATTATATATAATATTAATATAAATAATAAGAAAATCTTAATAATAAGAAAATCTTTTTAAGTGAAATATAAGTAAACATTAATAAAAAATATAATTTATATGATAAAATTTTATATTAAGAAACTTTAATAAATTAAGGAAAAACAAAATGATTTCAGATAGAAAATTAGAACATCTATTATTATGTAAACACTATGATGTTCAATATAAAAATAAAAAGACAGGGTTTGAGGATATTGAGCTTATTCATAATGCTCTACCTGAAATAAATAAAGATGAAATTGATATATCAACTAATATTTTTGGAAAAAAATTAGAATCTCCCCTTATTATAACTGCTATTACTGGAGGTCATCCTGCAGCTTTAAAAATTAATAAAGAATTAGCCATGGCTGCTGAAAATAAAAAAATTGGCCTTGGTTTAGGCAGTCAAAGAGCAGGTATTGAAAATCCGGAATTATCAAATACTTATGGAGTAGCTAGAGAAAATGCTCCAAATACTCTTTTAATTGGGAATATAGGGGCTCCACAAATAATTGGTGATTCAAAAAAATCTGAAGAATTTGCTAATAATGCTATAAATATGATTGATGCTGATATATTAGCCATACATTTAAATGTACTTCAAGAGTCAATACAACCCGAAGGTGATATTGATGCTAATGGATATATTAATTCAATTGAAAATATTGTAAATTCTGTTGATATTCCTATAATGGCAAAAGAAACTGGTACTGGAATTGCTTCAGAAGAAGGTAAAATTCTTGAAGATATGGGTGTGGATTTTATAGATGTTGCAGGTGCTGGTGGAACTAGCTGGGCTGCTGTAGAAACTTTCCGTGCTGAAGATAAGTATATTGGTGAGTTATTTTGGGATTGGGGAATTCCAACTGCAGTTAGTACTGCGGAACTTTCAAATTCATTGAATATTCCTATAATATCTTCTGGAGGAATTCGTTCAGGTTTAGATGCAGCTAAAGCTATTGCACTTGGTGCTGATTCTGTTGGAATAGCATTACCTATATTAAAAGAAGCTTTTGTTGGACATGATGAAATTATAAAATTTATTAATACATTTAATGATTCTTTGAAAATAGCCATGTTTTTAGTTGGTGCAAAAAACTTAGAAGAACTTAAAAATTCTAATTTAATTATTAAAGGAGATACTAAAAATTGGCTAGAAGAAAGGGAATTCAACACAAAAAATTATTCAAGGAGGAAATAACTTGACTGTAGAAATTATTGCAATAGGTGGATATGAAGAAGTTGGAAAAAATATGACTGCTGTAAAGGTAGGTGAGGAAGTAATAATCTTTGATATGGGTATTCATCTTGATAGGATAAGTATTCATGAAGATACTGATATAGATAGGATGCATAGTTTAGATTTAATTGAAAGGGGTGTCATCCCTGATGATACTTTGATGAAAGATGTTGATGGTAAAGTCAAGGCAATAGTCTTTTCTCATGGCCATCTTGATCATATAGGGGCAGTAGCAAAATTAGCTCATCGTTATGATGCTCCAATTGTAGCTACTCCTTATACAATTGCTTTAATTGAAAGGACAATTAAAGGTGAAAGGAAATTTTCTGTTTCAAATCCTTTAAGGAATTTAAATCCTGGAGGTAAATTACAATTATCAAAAGATATTACATTAGAATTTGTTCAATCAACTCATAGTATCCCACAGGCAGTTTTGCCAGTTCTTCATACTCGAGAGGGAGTTATTGTTTATGCAAATGATTTTAAATTCGATAATCATCAAAAGATATCTCCTCCTCCTGATTATAATAGGCTAAGAGAATTAGGTAAAAAGGGTGTTTTATCTCTTATTGTTGAAACTACTAGGGCTAATGAATTTCATGAGGTTAAAACTTACTCTGAAAGAGTTGCTAAAATTATCTTAGAAGATTTAATGAAACAACCTTTGAAAGAGAAAGCAGGAATGATTGTAACAACTTTTTCATCTCATGTTGAAAGAGTTCAAGCTATAGCAGATATTGCAAAAACTAGTAATAGGCATATTCTATTTTTAGGAAGGTCTATGGAACGATATTGTGGTATAGCTGAGAATTTTGGAATATTAGATTTGCCGGATAATTCTAGTGTATATGGAAGCCCAAAAGCAGTTACCAAGGCACTTAATAAAGCTGAAGATAATAGGGAAGATTATTTACTTGTTACAACTGGACATCAAGGCGAACCTGATGCCCTATTACCTAGAATAGCAAGTGGGAGAACTCCTTTCACTGTAAGGCCTGGAGATAATGTTATAATATCTGCTCCAATTATCCCTAATCCTACAAATAAAGCTAATAGGCATATGATGGAAAGAAGATTAATCTCAAGTGGTGCTAGAATATATTCTAATGCTCATGTATCTGGACATGCTGGAAGGGAGGATCATAGAGACTTCCTTAGAATGTTAAAACCAAAACATATTATTCCTGCTCATGGAGAATTAGAAATGTTAGCTGCATATGGGGAATTAGCTGAAGAAGAAGGATATAGAATAGGTAGCAATGTACATATTTTAAGAAATGGTCAAGCTCAAGTATTTAATGAAGGATTTTCTTAGATTTCTTAGATTAATAAATAAACTTAATTTTAGTTTTTTAGGTAGGAGTTTAATTTTTTTTAAACTTTAAGCTTTGTTAATTCTCATAATTATTAGTATTTAAAATTAAAATTTACAACTTTTTAATGTTTAGGAGGGATATTCATGTCAAATGTTAATGATGAAGTAGGTAAAATACTCGGACAATATTCTAAAGATATTCATAAAGAAATTGGGGATACACTTTCAAGTATAGGTCCAAATGATCTTCGTGAAGCTTCAATTTATCTTACAAAAGCTGGTGGAAAAATGTTAAGGCCTGCTTTAACAGTTTTGGTATGTGAAGCTGTAGGTGGAACATTCTCAAGCTGTATAAAAGCAGCAGCAGCTATAGAGTTAATTCACACATTTTCATTAATTCATGATGATATTATGGATAAAGATGATATGAGGCGTGGAAAACCTTCTGTTCATAAAGTTTGGGGTGAACCAGTAGCTATATTAGCTGGAGATACACTATTTTCAAAAGCTTATGAACTTGTTATTAATTCAAAAAATGAAATTGATTCATCAAATCCCGAAGAATGTTTAAATAGGGTAAATAGGACTTTATCTACTGTTGCTGATGCTTGTGTTAAAATATGTGAAGGTCAGGCTCAGGATATGGGTTTTGAAGGAAACTTTGATGTAAGTGAAGAAGAATATATGGAAATGATATTTAAAAAAACTGGGGCATTAATTGCAGCTGCAACAGAATCAGGAGCTATTATGGGTGGTGCCGATGATAAAATTGTTTCATCAATGTATGATTATGGAAAACTTGTAGGTTTAGCTTTCCAAATTCAAGATGATTATCTAGATTTGGTTAGTGATGAAGATTCATTAGGCAAACCTGTTGGTAGTGACATAGCTGAAGGTAAAATGACTATCATTGTTGTCAATGCACTTGCAAATGCTAATGATGCTGATAAAGAAAGACTTTTAGAGATTTTAAAAATAGGCAATGAAAGTGGAAATTGTGATCAGAAAGATATAGATGAGGCAATTGCTATTTTTGAAAAATATGGTTCAATTCAATATGCTAAAGAGGTTGCACTTCTAAATGTTAAAAAAGCAAAGCAATTACTTGAAATATTGCCTGAATCTGAAGCTAAACATACACTTTCTTTAGTTGCAGATTTTGTTCTTAATAGGCAAAATTAATAAAATTATTTTTATAAAAAACTTTTGAATTATTTAATTTATTTTATATTTAATTAAATATTTTAATTAAATAAATAATTATTAATAAGAATATATTAATAAAAATTAAAAGATAAAATATAAAAATTAAAGATGAAAAATAGATATAAAACTAGGATATAAAACTAGAATATAAAACTAGGATATAAAAATAGATATAAAACTAGAATGTAAAATATTGAATATAAAAATTGAATATAAAATATAATATAAAATATAGAATCTAAAAATAAAACATAAAAATATAATATAAAAATAAAATAATCTCAAAAATATTTAATATTATTTAAAAAAAAATTAGGTGTTAATTTGACTGATGAATTAGAAATAATTGAAAAACTATTAAAAGTCAATATAGATGATAAGGACAATGGTATTTTTAACTCTCAAATTGAAACAATTAATGATTTAGTAGTTAGTGATTTATCAACTGGGGATTTAATTGATGTTCTAATAGGAATTCAAATTCAAAGAGTTTCATTAGGTTTTAAAAATGAATTAGAAAATAAAAAATTAAATAATTCTTGTGAATCTGCTGTTGAAAATTTAATTCAACTTCTAAATTTAAAAGGAGATACTGAATGTGACGTTTTTAATGGGGATGCCTCTATAGAAATAAACCCTTTTAATATTAATCCTTAAAGAATAATTTTGTGTTATATTTTTATTTTAATATCTTAGTTTATTTTTTTATTTTTTTTAATATACTACAAATATAGTTAATATAATTACAAATAATAAATATGTATAACTACTTTATCATATTTTAAAAATTGGGCATTAAATTTAAAAATTATTGCCCAAATTTTTTGTATTTTATTTATAAAATTTAAAAATAACTTTAATAAAAATAGGTCTAATAAAAATAGATTTAATAAAAATGGATTTAATAAAAATATTTAATTACTTTTTTTCCACCATATTAAAACCCAATCTGCCTTATCATCAGGATTTTCTAACATTCCCTCACTATTCTTTTTTAATTTTTTATCTAAATAGTTATATAACTCTTTTTTCTCTTCTTCTGTTAATGTATTTAATTGCCATTTACCATTTTCCATTGCATCTTGAATTGTTTTATATTTTCTATTTGAATTAATTTCAAGATTCTCTATATTTGGATAAATGCCCATATCTATAAGAATATTAAAAATGTAGCTATATGGTGCAAAATCATTTGTTTTTTTACCAATACTTTCATAAAAGTCATTTTCAAATTTCCAGTTTTCTGGCCCAAATAGGGTCATATAAACGTATTTTTTTGATATTTTATTTATATTTTTTAATGTATCTTTTATTGGGAATATTCCATTTATTGATCTTGATAAAAGAACTATATCATGTTCACCAACTTCTTCTAGTGATGCTTCTTCTAGTTCTTTTTTAATTGTTTTAACATTATTAATATTTTCTTTTTCACATTTTTCATTTAATATTTCAAGCATTCTTGTGGATGAATCAACAGCAGTCACATATTTAGTTTTTTTAGCTAAAGGTATTGTAATTGATCCTTCACCACAACCTAAATCAATAATTGTGTCTTCCTTTGAAATCCTCATTTTTGAAAATAAATTTTCTTGATATTCATCTTGTTTTGATCTTTTAGAAAACTCATCTGCTTCATTATCCCAATTTTTGGGTTTTCTTCTTTTTTGATTTAGCTTTTCTTGCCAAAAAAATTCCCAATCTATATCTTCAGGTCTTTTTATACAGTTTTTGTCTTTGATTATAACACCTTCTATTGCTCTTTATCAATAGTTTTCATAATAATATTATACTCAATTGTATATATTAGTTGTTATAATTATTGTTATGTTGAATTAGTAGGAGGAATCATAATTAATTTCCCCGTAGTTGGATCTTTATATACCGTTCCCATATTTTCCATGCCTTGACTTTCTCCAGAAGCAACATCAACTGTTCCGTTATAATCATCTCCTTCTTCTACTGATACAGCTTGTTTTATGGCATTTGCCATCTCTTTTTTTTCTGCTGGTGTAGAATCATTGAATATTACGCTTTGCATATTCATTGACATAATAGCAAATATCAAAAAACCTACGGCTAATACAAGCATAGCATCAGTTAAATTTGCCATTCCTGCTAAAGGATCATCATCACCACTATTATTTCCTAAAAATCTTCTTTTTTTAGACATTTTATTGACCTATATAATATTTTTATTCTAATATTAAATCAATATAATTTAATTAAAATTTTCATAACTTTGATTTTGGTTTAAATAAATATTTTACTGGGTTGGTTAAAAGATTTAATATTTTATAAAAATCAAACTTTATTTTATAAATCTATTTTTTTCTATTATCTCTAATGTTGAATTTATTAAAACTTCAAAATTTGATAAATCTTCTTCATACCAACGTTTTCTAAGTTTTGAAACAACATAAGCAACAGCTGATGCAGCTAATCCTGTTACTGTAGTATCAAATGCTATTATTATTGCTTGAGCTAATAAGTCTATGTTACCTGCTCCAAGAGCTGCAAGCCCCGGCCCCATAGGGATTAAAGTTCCCATAAGTCCAAATGTTGGTCCAAGTCTTACAACCATGTCTGTTTTTTCAACTGCTTTTTCCATTCTTAATTCTTCTTCTTCAATAATTTTATCTGCAAAAGCTCTTTTAGTTTCAGTTCCAAAATCTTCATTATTTATAACTTTAATCATTGCTGTTTTGTATTCTTCACTAATTTCAGATTTTTGAATTTTTTCTTTAATTTCTTGCAGATTATTTAAATTGTTGATTGATCTTATCAAACCTTCACTTTCTTCTAATTTAAACTTTTTTCTAGAAGTATATTCGGCTATAAGGCCTCCAACACTTATTAATGCAAATATTACAAATAATAATAATATGATTATAACGGGTATTAGTAAACTTTGGGATATCGCATGTAAAATGCTAGTTAAAATTCCACTTCCTACAATGTCCATAGTATCTTTTCTCTTTTATTTAATTTTTTATATAGTATTTTAAGTTTTTATCTAGTATTTTAAGTATTTTATAAGGTTTTTAATTTTTTATCTAGTATTTTAAGTTTTTATAAGGTTTTTAATTTTTTATCTAGTATTTTTATTTTTTACAATTTTGAAACTTTTATCTTTATTTTCTTAATTTTTTTATTATTTGGTGATTATTTTCTTAAATTTTTAAATTTGGATATTATACATTTAAATTAGATTTTTAAATTTTTTAGATTTTTTAATAATAAAACCTAAAAATATGGATAAAGTAACTATTATTAATATATATAACATCATACTAAGTTCTGGATAGGATAATGGGGTCATTTTTTCGGTTAATATTTTCTGTAAATTTGGAACAAACATATATAATGTGAAATATAATATTCCTGAAAGTATTAAATAAAACCCAAAAATTCCATTAAATAATCTTTTAGGAGTAGTTATTTTTTTGTATAATATATAATAAGCCATTATCATCAAAATAAATGTAATTCCCACTGAGATTAGCCCTAATTCAAATATGGATAGCCATAATGAAGGGGCTACATATATTATATTTACTAAAATAGCTAAATAACTGCAAATAATTAATAATATTAATGAAAGGTCTTCTTTTAATTTGTATAATATCTTTGAATATTTTTTATTTTCTATTTTTTTATTTTCTGATTTTGTTTTAAAATCTAAAATGAACCTATAACCAGTATAAATCAATATCATTCCAATAATGGTCATTATAAAGCTTATATTATTGTTTATGGTAGGAATTATGAATTTACTAAAAAAATTTGAAATAAAAACTGAAACTAAAATCAATAAATTTAAATAAACTGCTATTAATATTGAATTATTTTTATTTATAGAATTATTTCTAAAAGAAATAGAAATTGCTATTGAAGATAGCACAATAACTACTATAAAAGATAAAGTTTGTAAATCTATCATATTTCCACCTTAAAATGAGATTTTTTTGTCCCTTTTTAATATATATCCTACAATAATTGAACCTAAAAGAAGTATAATAATTAATATTCCTAAAACTTGGCTATCTTCTATTTTAAAAAGACTCTCATCATCATTGATGTCTATTACTTTGGCTTGCTGTATTGAAGATTTAGCTGCAGAACTAACTCCTGAAGATGATGAAGTTCCTTCACTTAATTTGTTAGAAGAAGGATTCAGTCCTCCTGGGGATCCACTACCATCTCCATTATCTCCAAGACCATTTCCTCCGTCACCTGATTCACCGTTTCCTCCATTACCTAGGCCATTATTTCCTCCATTAGTGGGAGTTTTTCCATTATTATTGTTATTTTCTGTATAGGTGATTTCTGTTTGGAATCTTTGAACTCCTGCTATTGCATTTAAAATTGATCCTGCCTGATTTTTATCAAAGTCTTTACCAAAATTAACCATAGCTACTCCATTAACCGTAGTAATTTCTATTTTCTGTCCACCAGTCATGAAAATAACATTTATTGGAGGTAAATCACTCATAGTTTGGCCGTTATATGAGAAAATTCCCATGTAAATTCCATTTCCTGCACTTTTAAGATTAAATTGTATTAATCCAGACCTCAATTTAGGACATATATTAGCTAAATAGTCAACATTAGCCCCATACCAGTTTGGTCCAATTTCTAATGTTTCATAATAGTTTGAATCTCTAAGTTCAACATCTTTTCCAGAATTTGAGGAGATATCATTTGAGGAGATATCTTTTGTTTTACTATCGATATAATCTGGGCCAAAACTAATTCCTTCTACATTTTGATTAATAGAATTAGTTTTCATTGTAAGATAAGAGTTATCAATAGAATTTAGTCTTACACCATAATAATTGCCAGAAATATTATTATGTGTTAAAACAAGATTTGTTAGAATATCTTCAGTTAATATTCCATATTTTTCGTTATTTTTTATATTATTATATTTAATCTGAGTATATTTGGTTTTATAAGAATATATTCCGGATTGTTTATTATTATATACTTTATTATTTGTTATATCTGTTTTATTGGTATTTTTTAAACTAATTCCATTATCATTATTTGTGATAACATTGTTTTCAATATCTGCATCATTAGTATTCTCTAAAGATAGTCCTTCATTATTATTATCTAATTTGTTATTTTCAATATCTAACTTATTACTATCTGTTATGCTTATTCCTTCATCAGATTTAGTAATATTGTTATTGTTTATAGTCACATTAGAACTTTTTTCAACAGAAACACCTGAATTTTTAGCACTTATATTATTTTTTGATATTTTAATATTTCTAGTATTATTAACTGTTATTCCATTTCCATTGTCATTATCCAAATTAAAACCAGATATTGTTGTTCCTGATGCAGAACTTCCATTTATAAAAAATATTGTCTTTAGTATGTTAGAATTATCTGAATTACTTATAATTGTTCCAGAGTTACTTATAATGTTTATTTTCTTATTTATTGTTAATGTTAAATCTTCATAAAAACTTCCTAAAAAGTTTATAGTATCTCCCACACTTGCTTTATCAATAATTTTTTGTATTTGATCGCTTAATGATAAACCAGTTTCATTATATGAAGAAGCATCATTTATATTAATTGTTTTAGCTGAAACTGTATTTATGCTCATTACAGCTATTAAAACAATAAATAATAAAATAATAAATACATTATTTTTGTTTTTCATATTTTCCTCTTTTTTTTTTATTTGTGAAATGAAAATTTTATCAATAGGATTGCTTTAGCACATCCTATAAACTTCTTAATATATTGGAACTCTTATAATTTTGAGAATTATTCTAACTCATGTTAAATATTTAATAGAAATCATTAATATTTTTTTAAATTGATTTTATATTGTTAAAATTCTATTTAAATCATTTTAAATTTAATATATCACCAATATTAAATCAAAATAAAATTTAAATAATAAAATTTTTTTTATATTTATAACAATATAAAATCATCAACGTTATATATATTATTTCACATTGTATTTAAAAATTAGTATTTTTATGAGAATTTTTATTTTTTATTATCCTATTTAAAGTTAAATAAGAAATTTAAAAATATTATAAATAGTTATCAAAGTTAGATAAAAAAGTTAAAAATATAATATAATTAGTATAATAAATTAATTAATATATTTATGTATATTAAAATAATAATATTAAAAATAATTTAATAAAGCTATTGATAATAAACTAGATATGTTAAAATTAATATGATAAAAATTCCTTAATAAAATATCTTAATAAAAATATTTTGATTAATAAAATAAATAAGTTAAATAATATAAATTATTTATAACTTATTTAACTATAATTAATCAAAGAAAATTATTTAAACCACTTTAATATTTTTGTTTTCTTTTTTACCATTAACATTGAATGAAACTTTTTTAGTTCCTTTTGTTGTTCCTTTAATTTTCATTTTAAGGGTTATTGATTTTTTAGAAGGTAACTTTATTACCCATTTATTTGCTTTTTTATTGTATTTGGTTTTATAGTTTACATTGTATGTTTTTAGTCCTTTGGATGGACTCATTCTAACTTGTATATTTTTAGAAGAAGTTCCATAGTTTTTAATAGTTGTGTATGCAAGGAAGTATTTATTTTTCCTAACTTTTGATGCACTGACTTTGTTCACATTTTTAATATCTACTGCTTGATTTACTTTTAAAGTAGTTAAACTTGATTTCTTATTGAATCCATCACCAGTTAGTGATGCTGTATTTTTATAAGTTCCTACTTGATTAGGAGTTATATCTATATTTAGTGTAGCTTTATCTCCTGCATTTAATGTGTTAATTGTCCAAATTTTTGTATTTTTATTAAATGAACCAATATTGCTACTAAAACTTTTTATATTGAAGTTAGGTATCATATCTTTAACATTGATACTTTTTATTATTTTTTCTCCAATATTTGTTACAGTTATTGTGTATTTTGTTGTTTGTCCAGTTTTGATACTTGTTGTAGATATCTTTGATCCTATACTGATTAGTTTTTCAGGTATGTCACTATTATTTATTGTCAAAGCATTCTTACTTAGGTAATATGTATAAACTTCATTTCCACTAGAACTATAGTTATATTCTCTGAAATCAGCTATTCCTGTTCCATTAGTAATCAATATATTTTGGTATTGACTATTATTATTTAAATAAATTTTTGCATAGTTAGAAATCATTTCTGGCACTGTTTTATCAGTGTCATTTGTTTTGAAAGTTAATTGGAACATTCCTTTTGATATTTCAGATAGTTCAGTTATTATCATCCCGGTAGTTGTTTTAGAACATAATCTTACCATACTTCTGTCATTTGCACCATAAAAGTTATATCCAATAACTAAAATTGCCCTGTGTTCATCATCAGTTTGTACTCTTTGAATTTGGAACTCATTGAAACCGGTATTATATAATAAATAATTATACTCAATTGTTGGTTGACCAGAAGTATTGGTACCACTATCCATATATATTCCGTTTTTACCGTTATATGTTATCATATTACTTATAACACTAAAAGCATTATAACTACTATTGATATAAATTCCTGATTGGCCTTGATTGTTTATGTAATTATATAATAATTTTATATTATCTTGTAATCCACCATTATTATTGAAATATGCACCAAATTCTCCATTATTAGAAATATTATTATATGATACTTCAGTACTGTTTGTATTTCCAGTTGATACTATTCCATTATTGTTATTTGTTATTGTATTATTTTTTATTAAAGTATTATTTGTGTTATTTGCAAATATTCCAGTTCCTGAATTTTTTATGGTATTATTGATAAAGGTTATATTCAAACTATCTAATACTTTAATTGCAATGTCAGGAGCTGTAATATTATTATTGTCAATTTTTATATTACTTGCATTTTCAATAATAATTCCAGTTTCTCGTGCATTAATGTTGAATCCTTCTATTATTGATCCGTTTCCACCACTTAATATCCTGAATATTGGGTCTTCTGGATGAGCTGGACAAGTACTAAGTGTTGTTCCAACATCACTCACTATATTCAATGTTTTATTTATAATGATATTTGCTAAGTGTGTATATGCACTACCTTTAAATAGTATGGTATCTCCACTTGAAGCATTGTCTATTATTCCCTGTATATGGTCCATATTATAAGGCATTCCTTGATCTTCAAAATCAACTACCCATGTATTAGATGCATAGTTGGCACTGAATCCTAAAGGAGATGAAACTAATAATATTGAAAAAATAGCTCCTAAGATGAGAATTCTTTTTGGATTTATTTTAAACACCTCTAATTTTAAACTTTATATTCAAATCACTAAATTTTATCTTTTAATTAATTTTTGAGAATTATCTAATATTTATAAAAATAAGACAATCAATATAAAAATAATATTAATAATATTAAATGTTTTTATTAGCATTTTTAATTTATAATAAATCTTATTTCAATATTTTATTAATAATAAATCGATATTTTAAATTTTTATTAGTTTTAATCTATTTTATTACATTTTTAGTATTATTGAGTCTTATTCTATAATTTTATTAACAATAGTTATTTATTTTTATAAATATTAGTATTATTATTATTAACTAAAATATTACTATTGTTTGATTTAACAATAATATTAAAAATAAACATATTAAAAATAGATCAATTTTAAAATAAAAATTATTAAATGAGAATATAAAATTCTCATTTAGATAATAATTTATTTAATAAATTTATTTAACAACTTTAACAGCTTTTGTTTGAGATTTACCATTAGTTGAAACTTTTATTTTCTGAGTTCCTTTTTTAGTTGCTTTTACTTTCATTTTAAGAGTTACTGTCTTTTTTGAAGGAACAGATTTAACTGTCCATGTTTTACTGTTTTTGTTGTAGGATGCATAACTACTTTTACTTACAGCAGCTATTTTTAATCCTTTTGTGGTAGCTATTTTACTAGTAAATTTAGAAGAGTTATCTAATCCAGTATTTTTGATTGTAGTTGTTACATAGAAATATTTGTTCAATTTTACTTTGCTTGCACTGAATGAGTTACTGCTAGATAATTTAATATCTTTGTTTACTGTTAATTTTGTTGCATTGGTTGAAGTATTATTTTGGGTTGAAGTTTTCAATGTTGAAACAATGTTTTGAGTTCCTGCTTTTTTGGTTGTTACTTCAAGGACTAATGATGCTGTATCTCCAGCGTTTAAGCTGTTTATTGTCCATTGGTTGTTAGCAAAGTTTCCAATTGATTTGTAGGTTACAGCAGAGTTTGCAAGATTTGATAATATTCCAGTATCTACAGTTATTGGGCTTGATGTTCCATTTCCATTATTTTTAACAGTTATGGTATAGACTAATTTTGCTCCATTGGTTACAACACTAGTACTTATTGTATCTGCGATTGTTAGAACAGGTTCTGTTATTGGGGTGTCTTCTACATAGTAATTTTTGACAATGTTGAAACTATTGTTTATTTCATTATTCCATTCGCTTTGGGACCAATTCATTGCTTCACGATAACCATTACCATTTGCAGTTATGTTGTTGTTATCAGTTATATTAATTTCTTTTGCAATATTTGACTCAGGAATGTTTTCTAATAATATTCCCATTAATGTATTGTTACTTATATTATTGCCATCTATTAAGATATCATTTACTTGAGTTGGTGCTCCATGATTTGTGTCTCCAGCTTTAATAACAATGCCTATGTTATTATGTACAATTGTATTGTTTAACATAGTAGCACTTTCAGCAGCTTTAACTAGACCTAATCCAATTCTACTCATACCAGTAATGTTATTGTTACTTATTACTATATTTTTAACTCCTCCTCCAAAGAAGATTCCATACTGAGCATTTGTAAGATTGTTATTATCAACTAAAATGTTTCCTGCATTTTGGAAAAATGACATTGCATTTCTTCCAAGGTCGTGGAAATTACTGTTAGTTATTACAGTATTATTTCCTCCACCAACACCAATAGCATCACGGAAGTTTGTTGCTATAACATTATTTATTGTAAGTCCAAGTACTCCACGAGTATTAATTCCAGTTCCATTGTTGGAATTATTTCCATTAAGGGTTAAGTTATCTAAAGTTATATTACTTGCTCCATTAGCTACATTTACTGTAGACATAGCATTTAAAGTAAAATTAGATATTGAAATATCTTTGTATAATTCAGGAGTGCCATTACCGGATACTAAATTAAATATGTATGTGTTACCAGTTTGAACCCCACTTATTGTAGCTCCATTACCCAAAACTGTTAATGTTTTATTAATAATGATTGAACCATCGATATTATAAACACCATCAGTAGCAAAACTTATTATGTCTCCTATTCCTGCACCATCAATAGCTGCTTGAATAGCAGTTAAATCTGCTCCATTATCAATATTTACTGTTGCTGCAGATGCTGATGAAGTCATCGTTCCCACAGCTACAAAAAAGACTAAAAGGAACATTAATCTTAATTTTATATTTTTAATTTAATCAACTCCAATTTTTATCATAAATTAGCTTTAGTTTTTAAATATTACTATATACTTATAGCTAATTTCATTGATTTTTTACTAATTTGTTTGATTAACAAGACTTAAAAATAATTAAAAAAATATAATAAATCTTATTTAAATCAATTTACAGTTATTATTTAAAAAATCAGATACCTATTTACAATATTTTTAATATAAAAATCATTTTTATAGCTTAAAAGAATAAAATTTTTAATATAACGTATTTCTAATATAAAAATCTAATTATAAAAGATTTTTATGATAAAAAATTTATTATAAAAAATTTTAAAATAAAAAGCTTTAAAGAAATTTATTTTTGGTATTAATTTCTGGGTTTATTAGCATAATTAACTGTATAATTATAATATTTCGTAATGAATATATATACATTTCGACTTATTTTTTTAAATATTTTTAAATAACAATGTTATGGATATATATTTTTATTCATATTCCTTTTCTTTTTTGAAATATTCTTTGTTCGTTTTTAAATGTTTTAGATAGTTATAAATATAATTATTGTAAAATGTTATGTATATTGATACATTTCGTTTTTATTTTATAATTATATTTAAAATTAATAATTTATTAATCAATAAATTAGTTAATCAATAAATTTATTATAAGATTTAAATCTTTTAAATAACTTAAAATTAATAATTATTTTTTAAATAAATGATAAATATATTAAATAAATAAAAAATAGGGAATATTATGAGTTCTAATGATTGTGTAAAAAATATTAGTACTAGTGACTGGGAAAAAGCATGGGCTAACGAGGTTGGATCTAAAAAAAGACAAAAAAAATGGACTAAAGACACTCCTAAGATTTTTTTTGAAAAAATGGCTGTTAAAGATGAGTATCATGAAAAATTAATTCCTAAATTAATATTAAATGAAAAAGACACTGTTTTAGATTTAGGTAGTGGTGAGGGTGCTGTAACATCATTAATAGCAGAAAAAGTAAAATCTGTAACTGCACTTGATTCTTCACCGGTTATGCTGGATATGCTTAAACAAAGAATTGAACACTATAATATTGATAATATTGATATTGTAGAGATGGATATTGAAGATGCTACTGTTGATAATGTTGGAGAATATGATGTTATTGTTGCTTCAAGATCTTTTATGGGAATTCATGAAATTAAAGATACAATTCTTAATATTAATAAAATTGCAAAAAAGTATGTATTCTTAGTGGTTTTTGGAAGGAATAATTGGAATTTAGAGAAAAAATTTTATAAGTCTATTGGTAAAGATTATCCTGACTTTGCCCCTTATGACTATTTATTTAATTTATTGATTAGTTTAGGTATTTATCCAAATGTTGAGAACTTTGATCTTATTGGTAATAGGAAATATGATGATATTGAAGATGCATTTATAAGGATGAAATGGAAAATGGGAAATCTTACAGAAGATGAAATTGATAAAATAAAACCATTTATAAAAGAAAATCTAACACTAAATAAAGAAGATGGAATGTTAGAAAACCCTGCAGACAAAGCAGATATAGTTTTAATGTGGTGGAAGATTAAGTAAATAATTCATTATGTGATGGCTGGATTTTTAGATATCTTATATTAATTATCTTACATTATATTATTATAAATTATCTTACATTATATTATTATAAATTATTTTAGAAATTATTATAAATTATTACCTAATGGAGTTGTAAAGATCAATAAAAATATTATACTTGCTATTATGGCTATATTAATAGTATCTGGTGTTGGAGTTGCTTATTATTTTAATCCAGGATCATCTATTGCTCAAGAAGGAAATATTACTATAACTGACATGGTCGGTAGAACAGTTACAGTTCCAAGTAGTGTGGATAATGTAGTAACTACTTCTCCTCCGATGACTACAATGGTTTTTATGCTTGCACCTGATAAATTAGGTGGGATAAACTACCAGTGGACAGATATAGAAAAAAAATATTTGGATAGTAAATATCTTAATTTGCCTGTAATTGGGGGATGGTTTGGACGACAAGATGGTAGCTATGAACAAATAATGGCAGTTGATCCAGATCTTGTAATTGAAGGGGCAATGGGTGATGTTGATTTAGCTACTGTAAATGAGCGGCAAACAAAATTTGGAACTATTCCTGTTGTTGGAGTTACTGATAATTCTGATGTTACTAAAATTACTCCATCAATTGAATTTATGGGAAAATTACTCGGTGTAGAAGATAAAGCTAACAAATTAATTGATTTTACTAATAAATATCTTGATAAAACTGAAAAAGTTTCTAGCTCTATTCCTGATAGTGAGAAAAAGAAGGTTTATTATGCTGAAGGTGATGAAGGTCTTCAGACAGATCCTAGTGGATCACTTCATGCACAATTGATTGATATTGTTGGTGGAAAGAATGTTGCTGATGTTCAGCTACAAGAAGGAGTTGGACAAGTTGATGTATCAATAGAACAAGTTATCAAATGGAATCCGGAGGTTATAATAACTACTAGTCCTGATTTCTATGCAAAAGTCTATAATGATTCTAAATGGTCAAATATTGATGCAGTTAAAAATAAACAAGTTTATTTGTCTCCACAATCTCCTTTCAAATGGTTTGATAGGCCTCCGGGTGCAAATATAATTATTGGTATTCCTTGGACTGCTAAAGTTATTTATCCAGATAAATATTCTGATATTGATCTTAAATCTGAAGTTAAAATGTTTTATAAAGAATTTTATCACTATGATTTAAGTGATCAAGATGTTATTAATATACTTAAAAGCAGTGGACTAAAAGAAGAGAATATGTGACTTTTGAAGATTTTTTATTATAAATCTTTTTTAGGAAAATTTATATCTTTTGTTTATGAATAATTCTATTTTTTAATTTTTTTATTTTATTTTTTAATATTTCTTTAGTTTTTTATTTATTTTTCATTATTTCTTTAGTTTTTAATATTTCTTTATTATTTTTGTTGGGAATTTTTTGTATTTTAATATTTTTATTGTTTTTAAAAAATTTTAATTGTTAACTATTAGCTATTATAATAAATCCTAATTTTATTTTTGTTTCAATTGTTTTTACACAATTATGTCAATAAAATATATATTGTATTAATAACATATTATTAGTTGCAATATATTTAATACATGTAAATATTAAAGGTGAAACGATGTGTACAAGTATTTTTACTAAAACTGAGGATAATAAACATTTTTTAGCAAGGACAATGGATTTTTCATTTCCTTTAGATGGAAATCCTGTTTTTTTACCAAGAGATTATAACTGGCATGTTTTTGGTAAGGAAATGACAAACAAATATGCAATGCTTGGAACTGGCAGGGGAATAGCTGGAAATTATATCTTTACTGATGGAATAAATGAGCATGGTCTTGCAATGGCAGAACTATATTTGCCTGGTGAAGCATCATACAACAAAAAAGAAATTAAAGGGAAAAATAATTTAGCTCCATGGGAGTTTTTAAATTGGGTTTTAGGAAATTATAAATCAATTAAAGATTTAGAGAAAGATTTAAAAAATATTCGTTTGATTGATAAAGAAGTACCAATTTTAAATAAATCAATACCGCTACATTATATATTCGCTGATAAAACTGGTAAAGTAGTTGTTATCGAACCTACTGGTGGAGAATTAAAATTTAAAGAGAATCCTGTAGGTGTAATGACAAATACTCCAAATTTAGAATGGCACACTCAAAATCTTAGAAATTATTTAGGTATCCAACCAAAACAATTTAGCTCAAAAAAATATGGAGAATTCACTGCAACACCTTTTTCACAGGGTACTGGAACATCACATCTCCCTGGTAGCTTTACTCCTGCAGATCGTTTTGTTCGTGCAGCTTTTTTTAAAGAATATATTAATAAAGCTAAAAATGAAGAAGAAGGAGTTACAAATATCTGGCAAATTTTGAGTACAGTTCGTATTCCAAAAGGAATTGTTATTGAAGATTCTGAAGGTGAAGATTTCACTCAATATTTAGCTGCAATGTGTTTAGAGAATAGGTCCTTTTATTTTACTTCATATGAAAATAATCAAATTACAAAAGCTGAATTAACTGATGAATTAATAGAAAATGGAGATATAGTTATATTTGAAGTTCAAAGAAACCAATCTTATTACGCTCCTGAAGGAACAATAGATCGTAATGATACAATAACAACAATAAAAGAGGTAATTGAGCTTTTAGATGATATTAAAACTACTAAAAAAGGCCAAATTGAAGGTAAAAACAAAGAAATGTTAAAAAATGTTGATGAAAAATTTTTAAATGAAAATATATCCAGTATAAAAGAGTTTTTAGATATAATTGAAAAAAGTAAATAGAATATAAATATTAAAATTATATTTTAATATTTTTTAGCATTAATATTTTTAATTATAATTTTTTTAATTATAATTTTTTTAATTATATTTTTTTTAAATATAATTTTTTTAAATATAATTTTTTTTTAATTATAATTTTTTTAATTATATTTTTTTAATTATATTTTTTTTAATTATAATTTTTAACATTCTAAAAATTTTTTTATATTCTAAAAATTTTTTAAATTAAAATTTTTAATTTTTACCAATTATAACTATCTTTACTCCACCATATTAGAACCAAATCTGATTTATCGAGAGTATTTTCTAACATCCCATCTTCTTTATTCAGTGTTAGATTTTCTTTTAAAAATGGTTTTATTTTATCAATTTCATCTTCTGTAAGATTTTCATTTTTCCATTTCATTCTTATAAAAGCATCATCTAAGTCATCATATTTTCGATTACCCTCAAGGTCAAAATGTTCAATATTAGGATAGATGCCTAAATTGATTAACATATTGAATATATAATCATGTGGGGCAAAGTCAGGATAATCTTTTCCAATTTTTTCATAAAATTTTTTTTCTATTCTCCAATTTCTTCTTCCAAAAACAGCTAAAAATACATATTTTTTAGATATTTCATTAGAATTTATTAAAACATTTTTTATATCATGTATTCCCATAAAAGAACGGGATGCTAAAACAATATCAAATTTTCCAACTGTATCAACAGTGGCATCCTCAATTTTCATCTTTTTTGTTTGGATATTTTCAATATTGCCATGATCGATTCTTTGCTGTAATAAATCTAACATCATATCAGAGGAATCTAATCCAACTACTTCTGATACTTTTTCAGCTACTAAAGTAGTAACTGCCCCTTCTCCACATCCTAAATCGAGGACAGTATCATTTTCATCTAAAATTAATTTTTCAATTAATTTGTCATGATATTCATCTTTAATAGCTATTTTTTCAAAATTAATTTTGGGAGTATCTTTAGTCCAAAATTTCTTTTTTTTAATCTCTTCACCAAGTTCATCTTTCCAAGCTTTTTCCCAATCATTTGAATCGAGTTTACTTATGCATTTACTATTATCCATAAAATTACTCCATTTTCATATGGTTTTTCATAAATTAGTTTTTAAAAATTATATTGATATATAAATTTTGTTGATTTGATATTAATTAAATAAATATGAATATTAAAAAATTGGTATTAAAATTATATTTAAAATAAATAAATAAAAAAAATAAAAAAAATTATTTTAATTAAACTCCTTTTATTACAATAGTTTTTATTAATTTACCATTTGCATAAATAGGAACTTTAAATGTGCCTTTTTTAGTGACTTTAACTTTCATTTTAAGAGTGATAGTTTTTTGACCACTTGGACTAAATTGCCATTTGGAAGATTTAAATAGGGATTTGCTAGTAACTAAAATATTTTTTAAACCTTTTGGTAATTTATTGTAAATCACTATTGGGCTAGATTTATCTTTTCCACTGTTAGTAATTTTAACACTTATTATAGCAGTTTTACCAACTTTAACTTTACTACTGCTGGTTGAAGCAGAATAGGATAGTTTTACATCGGGGTTAACTGTTAATTTTAATGTATTAGCTTTTGTAGTGTTCATTATTGGTTCTACGCCAGCATCATAACTAACTTCGGTATTGGTATTGTATGTTCCTTTATTGAGTGGTTGAACAGTAACAGTTAGTATGGCATCTCCATCAGCACCTAATGTTTCAAGATTCCATGTTCCATTTGCAAATGTTCCTCTTGAAGCTTGATAAGATATTATTTTAGAACCAACTGGGACTATGTCAGATATTCTTATATCTTTACCTGCAAGATCTCCATTATTTGATAATAAAATAGTATATGTCACAGTTTTCCCATTAACTATTGAGGATTGTGATATTTTTGATGAGATGCTTATATTTGCTCCATTATAGACGGTTTCGTTAGGAATAGCACTACTAGTGTTAACATAACTTCCATTTAATATTGAATCTCTTAAAGCAAATTTAACAGTCACATTGTTGAAAATATTTCCAGATAAGTAATAGGAAGCTCCTTTTGCATATTGATAAATAGCTGTACTCATATTATAAAAAGTATTGTTAATAATTTGAGTATTTGTTCCTTGAAGTTCAACAGCCCAGCTACTTGCATTTATCCATGTATTGTTTATTATGAAGTCTCCTCCTCCACCATGTTTAACAAATACTCCATATTTAAATGAATTTGCAGTATTATTAATCAAAGTAGAATTGGATCCTGAATGCCATATTCCAAATCCATTATCTGCCATGTTGTAAACATAATTATTACTGACTAATGTATTTGAACATTGTACAGAAATTCCATCATAACCATTTATAACATTATTTTTATTTATGATGTTATTTATTCCAGAAGCATCTTCTCTAACATTAATTGCATAATATGAACTGTTAGTAATATTATTCTCTTCAACTAGGACATTTTGTGAGTTTGCAATAGCTATTGGAACTCCAGAACCATCAAAATTATTTTTTATTATATCTACATTAGAAGTCCCTATGACTAGAATATGTGAAAAACTTCTAGATGTTGAATTTCCAGGATTAAATATTGTACTTTTAAAGTTAAATCCTGTTATTGAACTATTTTGACTACCTTGCAGTAAATAAAAAGCAGCTACAGTACTATTGATATTATTTGTTCCACTGCCCACACCGTAAGTACTATTCAGATTTTTCACGGTGTTTGATAGATAACTTTGATTTTCTACAGTATTAATTGTGGTTCCACCATTTACTGTTGAAACAAAGTTTAAAGTTTTGTTTACAACCAGATTAATGCCATTGTAATTTGAACCTTTAAAATTTAGAGTATCTCCATTTTGTGTGTTTGGATCATCAATTTTGGCTTGAATCTGATCATTAGTCATACCATCATCAATATCTATGACTTTAGCTCCATTTACATCTTCAGCAGCAATTGTAGCTACTGACAATAGAACCATAAGGAATATAGAAATATTTAAGAGGTATTTTATTTTTTTTGTCATTTTTTTTAGACTCCTATTCTATATTAATTTTTTACTTATGATTATAATGGATAGTTTCAAAGGTTTTGAAATTATATGAATTTATAAAATTTTATGAATTTATAATATTATACAAATTCTATAATTACTTTAAAGTTTTATTTTATGCCAATGAACATTCCATTAAAATTTTTTGTAATAAGTAATAATTTTTAAATTATTATATGTATATTATTACATATCGTATTAAATTCTTACTTATATATAAGGTTTACTACTTAATTTTAATATTTTATAAAAATAGATTAAAATTGTTTAATTAATTTAAAATAGTTAATTAATTATTTTTAGATAAATTAAACAGTTTTAAAAAATATAATTTTAATCGAAATGTATATATATTCACCTAACTTACATTTATATATGCATAATAAATTTAGTAATAATTTTTATATAATTAACCTATAATGGATGTGGTAAGATTAAAATGAATATGGCTTATATAACAATAGTTAAATAGCTATATCTGAAAGTATATTAAATAAAAATAATTATAAATATTAATTTTCACGATATTTGTAATTTAAAAATTAATCATAATTCTTTTATTAGAACTCATATTAATGAATTTTATGTTTAGTTTAAGAATAATTTAAGAAGATATAGGTAAGATGAAAATTGAAGATAATAAGATATTAAATTTAATAATCTTTTCAATGATATTTATTTTCTTAATAAATGGGAGTATAATTTTCAATAACAATTTCACTTATGCTAAGGATTATAATATTGCTTCAGGGTTAGATAATAATGAAATTCAAAATATTATTAATAATGCTGTTTCTGGAAGTAGAATAATCTTTTCTGGTTCAAATTATAATAATATATCTCTTGTTATTAGTAAAACATTAACAATAATAAGTAATGTTGAAACTAAAATTTATGGCTGTTCTAGTTCCGATGGAAATTCGGATTCATCTGCCTTTTATTTTAAAGAAGGAAGTGAAGGATCTTCTATAAAAGGTTTCAACATAATTGCAAAGGATCATGGGATAACAATTCATAATACTTCTAATATTAACATTTATAATAATAAAATATCTAATGCTTCTAAGAGTGGAATTTCTATTGAATCTTCAAAGAATGTTACTTCATTTAATAATAATATAACTAATAATTATGTGGGAGTAAATGTTGAAAAGTCAGATAAAGTTAATATCAAAAAAAATAAGATTTATAATAATAAAAAAAAAGGTATAAACATTGTTTCATCAAATAATACAATTATAGTGGATAATAATGTTAATAACAATAATAATGGGATTAGTGTTGAAAATACGTTAAAATCTAACATTAGTAATAATGAAATTAGAAATAACGCTTTACATGGTATTGAACTTAATGGTGCAACTGAAAAAACATATATTACAAAAAATAATATTTCTAAATCTACAAGAGGCATCTATTTAAATTCTAATTCTAAAAATGATGTTATTAGGTCAAATTATATAAATAATAATGATTATCAAGGTATTGATGTTGATGATGATTTGCCTTATGGGGTAGGTATCCTATTTGGCCACAATTTTAATTTTGATGATTCTGATGTAGATATAAGTAAGAATTCGATCACTGATAACTCTCAATTTTCTATAAGGGCTCCATCTGATGGGGATTTAGTTCATATTGGAGCTAATTGGCTTGGAAGTAATGATCCAGAAAAGACACAGCTTTGTCATAGGGTTGATTCTTCATTGATTAAAGCCTATTTTCAAAAGACTGCCAATGGTTATCAGCTAATATTCTATGATGGCAACTCAATCGTCAGTGGATTGGCTTCTTTTCCAGTTACCTTCTATCTTAATGGTAAAGCAGTACAGACATCACAAGTAATAAACGGAATGGCCACGTTTAATGGTTCTATGGATAGGTATAATATTAATAATCTAACTGTTTCTTTTGGAAAAGATATTCTTTCTATGAAAATATTACCTACATTATCTAATGGGGGTTATGAAGAACCTTATACTGTTGTTGGTAATAATAAAAATGATGGATTAAATGGAAATCGAAATGGAAATAATGAGGGTAATGGTATTGGAAATAATGATGGAGATGGTAAAGGAAATTCAGGATTAAAAAATACTAAAAATTCTAATTCAAATATTGGTGGTTCATCTAGTGGTGGCACTTATGATAGTGCAACTAAAACAGTAGCTGCTAAAGAAATACAAATGGAAGACAATAATTATAAAATAAATGAAAATAATAGTATTATATTAATAATTACTATTATACTATTTTTAACTATTGTAATCGGATATGTATTTCAAAAATTTAGAAATGATTTTAATTTCTTAAGAAGTTCTGATAAATGATTTTTATCTAGATTCTTATCTATTTTTTATCTAGATTCTTATTTATTTTTTATCTAGCTTCTTATCTATTTTTGTTTTAATTAATTTATCTCAGATTTTAACATTATTTTAGAGTTTAAAATCCCTTATTGATATCTCATGATTTTTTATAATATTATTTTATATATTTGGATTACAGTGTGGCTTATTATTTGTAGCCCCATAAGCTTTTTTTGTTCTTTCTTCGATTTTTAATATTATTCCATTGTTAAATATTTCATAAGTAATATCTTCATCTTTTATTTTCATAGATTTTGAGGATACTTCTATGGTGCCATCATCTTCTTGATAAAAGGAAGGTATTTCAATATTTAATTTGTTAATAATCGAAATTTTTTTGTCTTTTTCACTATATTTGTCTATTTTTTTCTTTATATGTTTCAAAACCTTTTTTTCGTCTGACATCTTATCTCCTCATAATTTGGGGTATAATATCTTTATAATATAATATTGTTATTCTTATTTTATATTTTTATTCCTAATTTTGCTTAATTTTTTTATTATTATAAATATTATTTTTGGCACTGTTTTATTATTTTTAATTATTCTTTTTTATCCTTCTTTTTACTTTATTTTTGCTTCATGATAATTATATTATAAAATTATTATAAAATTAAATATCTTAATTTTATATTAACTATTTATATCTTGTTAATCTATAAATTATAATATAATTCAATAAAATTTATAATAAATAATTTTTCTTATTGTACAATTTTTATTATTATAATTATTAAAATTCATTATAATTTTATAATCCTTATTATTAATAATTTTAAAATTCAATAATGTTTCAAGATAGTATAAACTTTAAATTAATCCATTAAGTATAATTAGTTTTATTATAATTTAGTATTTTGCTATTTAGGTTTATATTTGGGATTAGATTATAGTTTATATTTGGGATTAGATTATAGTTTATATTTGGGATTATATGTCTGTTATATTTAGATTTTATTTGGTTAATTGAATAATTAATTTTACAAGTGATTATATGGATATTTTGGAAATGAGTGATTTAGAAAAAATAATTTATAAATATGCAATTTTAAATGCAGTCAAACATAATGGAAATGCTAACCCTGGCGCTGTTATGGGGGCTATTATGAGTAGTGAACCAGATTTAAGAAAAGATGCAAAAAAAATAGGTCCTATATCTGGTAAAATCGTTGCAAAAGTTAACGAGATGGCTGAAGAAGATCAAAAGCTTGAAATGGTTAATTTAGGGCTTGAAATTAATAATGAGTCTAATGTAAAAGATAAAGAAAAAGGATTGGCAGATTTGCCTGGTTCTCATAAAGGAGTTGTAATGCGTTTTGCTCCTAATCCAAGTGGTCCTTTACATATTGGTCATGCAAGAGCAGCAATACCTAATGGGGAATATACTGAAAGATATGATGGAAAATTAATTCTTCGTATTGAAGATACTGATCCAAAAAGAATATATCCTCCTGCATATGATATGATTCAAGACGACTTAAAATGGTTAGACATAAAAGTTGATGAAATTTACTATCAAAGTGACAGATTTCCGGTCTATTATGAATATGCAGAAAAATTAATTGAAATTGGGGCTGCATATATGTGTCAATGTGATGGTGGGGATTTTAAAAAGCTTAAAGATGCATGTGAACCTTGTCCTTGTAGATCTAAATCTCCTGAGGAAAATATGGAACTTTGGAAAGAATTTCCTCAAATGGGAGCTGGCCAAGCAGTACTTCGTGTTAAAACAGACATAAAACATAAAAATCCTGCTATTCGTGATTGGGTTGCAATGAGGATTGTTGAAGAGGAACATCCTAGAATAGGTACAAAATATAAGATATATCCAATGATGAATTTTTCAGTTGCTATTGATGATCATTTAATGGGCATGTCTCATGTTTTAAGGGGTAAGGATCATTTAGCTAATAGTGAAAAACAAAAATATCTTTATGAACATATGGGATGGGATGTTCCAGAGTTTATACACTATGGAAGACTTAAAATGGAAGATATTGCACTCAGTACTTCAAAAGCTTTGGCTGGAATTGAAGAAGGAGTTTATGATGGGTGGGATGACCCTCGTCTTGGAACTTTAAGGGCAATAGCTCGAAGAGGGATTCAAAGTAAAACAATTCATGATTTAATGGTTGAAATTGGCGTAAAAATGTCTGATTCTGCAATTAGTTGGAAAAAAATTTATGGTTTAAATAGAAATATTTTAGAAGAAATTGCTAATCGTTATTTTTTTGTTCCAAATCCTAAAAAAGTCGATATTAAAGATTTAAATAATGATATGGTTAAGGAAGAGATTATTGAAAGACCACTCCACCCAGATCATTTGAAAAGAGGTAATAGAAAGCTTATTTTCAATGGAAAAGTATTTATATCTGATAATGACTTAAATAAAGGTATCACTAGGTTAATGGATGCAGTCAATATTGATATCATTGATAAGGATGATATTATATATAATAGTAAGTCCTTTGAAGAAGCAAGAGAATTAAAAGCTAGAATTATTCAATGGGTCCCAGCTGATGATTGTATTAAAGCAAAAATAGTCATGGATGATGCATCAACAGTAGAAGGTCTTTGTGAATCTGATTGTAAAAACCTCGAAGTTGGAGATATTGTACAATTTGAAAGATTTGGCTTTGCAAGACTAGATGAAATTCTTGATAATGAATTAATCTTCTATTTTGCTCATAAATAAGAATATGGTTATATATTATTTTTTAATTAATTTTTTTAATAATTTTTTTAGCTAATTTTTTAGCTAATTTTTTAATTAATTTTTTAATTAATTTTTTTAATAATTTTTTTTATAAATTATTAAAAATCAATATATAAATATTTAAAAATAAAATTAATAGAGAAATGTGTATAAATCCATCATTCTCTATTATTTAAAGTTTTTTATATGGATATTTGTCCTTAATATTATTGCTGAAGTATGTTTCATGGGAATCAGCAGATAATAAATCTTCATGGTCGGAATTAGAAACCCCATAAAAGTGATAAATCTTTTTATTAAGAAACTCTATTTCTAATGTTTGTGTTATAGGGTCATATCCTACCGAAGCAAGATTTTTTGAATTAACGGGAATTCTATCCATAACTCATCACCCCCATTATTAAGTTAATAATATATATGTAATTGGTTTTATTTATTTTTTTTGGAAATTATTAATAAATTTTAAATTTATCTTTGGGATTATTCTATATAAATTTATAAATTAAATAAATATGCTAAAAATAATTATTAAAAATAACCTAATTTATGGATTATATATTAGTTTCTAGAAATATAATAAGTCCAATAAGGATATTTTTAATAAAATAATATTTTTAATAAAATAATATCTTTAATAAAATAATATTTTTAATAAAAAAATCTTTTAATATGATTTATTTGAAAAATAATAATTGAATCTGAAGTATAATATAATATCTAATTTTTAAAATAGTTTATATTTTGTTTAGAATACCTTTTTAACATCAGAAAAACTTATCCACTTTTCTTGAGCCCTATATTTTACCCTAATATTTTCATGTTTTATTTCTAATATCTTACTAGAATAGCTTTCACCATTATAATTAAATATTATTTCGTCCCCTACTTTTATATTATAATAGTTGCCACCAATAAATATCTGTTCACTCATGTTAAACAATCCTTCATTATCTAAATCATCATCTTTATATCCATAGGGATTATCTATTCCAGATTTTGAAGATTTTTCCTCATTTTGATTGGAATCTGAATAATTTTTATCACTTTCATAGCTCTTGCTATAATTATTAGCATGTTCATCAGTATATTTATTATTATGCTCATTATTATAATTATCAGTATTTTCATTAATAGGGTATTTAGCTTTTTGATAGTCATCAAGACTTTTATAACTTACATTATTTTCATTATTATCAATTTCTTCATAACTATTTTTTAGATCATTTGTAGGAGGATAGTTTTCTTCTGGAACAATATAGCTATTATTCATAGGCTTTGATTCTACTGGAATTGATTCATTTGAGGTTATACTAAAACTCCCATCATCCTTTTCTTCAAGATTAACATTATCATCAAATCTATCAATATCACTAAATTCATTTTCTAAGTTTTCAGAACTATTTAAATTATATAAATTATCTTTTTCAAAACTATTATCTAGATTATCATAATTCTCATTATTATACTCATTAATAATGTCTTGGTGTTTTACATGCATAGGTTCTTGAAATACTTTGCTTGCTACTCCATTTTTCAGTTCTTTTTTTTGTTTCATTGGTTCTTCCCAAGACTTACTCACAAAGCTATAATTTTCTGATTCTTCTTTTTCCTCTGGCATATCTTCTTTAAAAGGATCTCGCCAATGTTTATCAACTATTGGGGGGAGATCATCTGAAAGATCTGAAGTTTTTCTATCTTTATACAATAATTTAACTAATATAATAGCTATTGCCCCAATCACTATTATTGTAACAATTATTGGAAATGTTATTGGATTCATTTTCATCATCGATTTATATTTTATTAATTTTTAGCATAATTATAAAACTATCTATATAATTAAATTATATAATATAAATTAAAATATACTAATTAATAAATTAAATAAAGTATTATTAATTAAAGTACTATCTTAATTAAATTTTTAATGAATTAAAATATATACATTATTTTAATAATTATTAAATAGCTATTTCTATATTATAATTATATTATCACTATATTAGCTTTTTATTAGCTATTTATATGCCTTATATTATTTTTATATAAGATAAAATTAATTTATATAATATAATTAAATTAGATATTATTTTATAAAAATTATACATTATTTCATAAGTATTTAGTTAATATATATAATAATTATTTATATAATATTCATTTATTTGTTTTGTTTTATTTATGTGATATTTATTTATTAATGATTTCATTTATTCATTAATTTTATTTATTTTATTTATACATTTCATTTTTTATAATTTTATTTATGAATTTCATTCATGATGATTTTACTTATCATGATTTTTATGTATAATTCTTATTTTCCTTATATTTTTGCTTTATTTTAAAATTAATTATAATTTTCATCTGATTAATAATAAATCTTTTTATATTAATATCTTATTATAATAAAATTATTATTTTTAGGATATTTTATAAAAAATTTAATATTTAATCTTATTTTAGATTTATTTTATAAAAAAACTTATTAGATACTTTTTATAAATATTTATTATTCTCTATTAATTAGTGATATTTTTTAGATAATATTATAACCAATCATTTTGATTTTATTTATAAAATAGGTCTTAATAGTAAAATTAATAAATAATATTAAATTAAACATTATACTGTATAATGGTGGACAATTTATGAGCGTAAAAATTAATGAAAATTATCTTTTATTACAAAATAGCTATCTCTTCATCGAAATTGCAAGAAGAGTAGATGAATTCCAGAAAAATAACCCAGAAATTAATATAATTCGAATGGGTATAGGAGATGTAACAAAACCTTTAACTCCCACTGTTTTAGATGCTTTTAAAAACGCTGTATCTGAAATGGGTAATGAAGAAACATTTATGGGCTATGGCCCAGAGCAAGGTTATTCTTTTTTAGCTGAAGCAATTATAAAAAATGAATTTGAACCAAGGGGTATTGACTTAGATTTAGATGAAGTTTTTATTAGTGATGGATCAAAGTGTGATACTGGTAATATTCAAGAAATATTTGGTTTAAATAATAAAATTGCTGTAACTGATCCTGTTTACCCTGTTTATGTAGATACTAATGTAATGGCTGGTCGAAGTGGCCCTATTAAAGATGATGGTATGTATGAAGGATTAGTCTACTTACCATGTATCCAAGAAAATGACTTCGTTCCAGAATTACCTGATGAAAAGGTAGATATAATATATCTATGTTTCCCTAATAACCCTACTGGTACTACACTTAATAAAGAACAGTTAGCTAAATTTGTTAATTATGCAAGGGAAAATGATTCTATAATATTATTTGATGCTGCTTATGAGAAATTCATAACTGAAGATGATGTTCCTCACAGTATATATGAAATTGATGGTGCTAAAGAAGTAGCTATTGAATTTAGAAGTTTTTCAAAAACTGCAGGGTTCACCGGAACTAGGTGTGCTTATACCATTGTTCCAAAAGAACTTAAAGCTGTAGATAATGAAGGTAATCCTCAGTCTATTAATGAACTTTGGAATAGAAGACAAACTACAAAATTTAATGGTGTTTCTTATCCTGTTCAAAAAGCTGCTGAAGCTACTTTTACAAAAGATGGAAAAGAGGAAATATTGGCAAATATTGATTATTATATGAATAATTCAAAGATAATACGTGAAAGTTTAAATGATATTGGGCTTACTGTTTATGGTGGAATAAACTCTCCTTATATTTGGGTTAAAACTCCTAATAATATGGATTCTTGGGACTTCTTTGATCTTCTTCTTAATGAAGCAAATGTAGTTGGAACTCCTGGTGCAGGTTTTGGTCCAAGTGGTGAAGGTTACCTAAGGTTAACTGCATTTAATACATTAGAAAATACAAAAGATGCTATGAAGAGAATTTCTGAATTGTCTTTTTAGATCTTTTAATTTCAATATAAAAATTTTTATTTATTGAATAATTTTTTATTTATTATTTTTTCATATTCTTTATTTATATTTTTTAATTATTGTTTTAAGAATATATTATTTTTAAAATTTGATTTGTTTATTTTTTGTTTTATTTTTATTCAAGAGCATTAATCAATTTTTTTAATAAGGAAATGATATTTTGTTTAATGGAAAACACATATCTTACTGGTTAGACAGTGCAGAAAGAACAAAATTCCCTTCTCTCAAAGAAGATGTTGCAGTTGATGTAGCTATAATTGGTGGGGGAATAGCTGGAATAACAACTGCTTTTATTTTAAAAAATCAGGGGTTTAAAGTTGCTTTAATTGAAGCTAATCGTATAGTTGGGGATGTTACAGCTGGAACAACAGCTAAAATCACAACTACCTCTAGCTTAATATATAGCAATATTAAATCAAATTTTGGGGATAAATTTGCTTTAAAATTTTATAAAGCTAATATTGATGCTTTTCAAACGATTCAAAATATTGTTAAAGAGTTTAAAATTCAATGTGATTATAAAATGTCTCCATTATATTTATACTCTTCTAATGAAGATTCTTTTTATCTAATAGAAAATGAATATAATTCTTTAAATGAACTTGGTATTCCTGCTCAATTAACTGATGACTTACCTTATCCTCACAAAGGATTAGGTATATTACATGAAAATCAAGCAGAATTTCATCCTAAAAAATATTTAAACCATTTAGTAGATTGTATTGAAGGAGAAGGTTCATTTGTATTTGAAAAAACAAAAGCCATAAATGTTGAAGATGTTGAATCTAAAAAAAATATTTCTATTGAGGATTATGATGACATAAAAATAGTTCATACTAATAAAGGGGATTTATTAGCTAATTTTGTAGTTATAGCTACTAATTCTCCAATATATGACCCAGATTCTGTATGTAATTTTATGTATCAAAATAAATCATATATAATGGGGATTTATACTAATAAGAATAATAATTCAAGTATGTTTGTTGATGTTAATCCATTTCATTCTTATAGGACAACTAATACAGAAAAAGGTGAGATGCTTATAGTGGGTGGTGAACATCATGCTGTAGGTGAAGCTAAAGATACTTGGGAATGTTATAAACAATTGAATAATTATATTGAAGATGTTTTTGATACAAGAGATATTGAATATTTTTGGTCTAATCAAGATAATAGTACTGAAGATGGAGTTCCTTTAATTGGAGAAACATCTCACAATGGTGTTTATATAGCTACTGGGTTTGGTAGTTGGGGAATGACTACTGGAACTATTTCTGCTAATATTATATCTCAGTTGATATTAAATAAACTAGATAAAAATAGGATAGAAACAAAAATAGACGAAGATTTAGAAATAGATGAATATATCAATGTTTTTGATCCTAAACGGTTTAAAAACAAAAATAGTTCTAAAAACATTGAGAAATATGTTAATTCATTCAAAAAAGATATTATAAATAATTTTTCTAATTTTAAAGAGTTAAATGAGGAAGAATCAAGATTATTATCTGAATATTTATTAAAACTAAATTATGATGAAGCTAAAATAGTTAATATTGGAAATCATTCAATAGCTATTTACAAGGATATTGATTCTAATTTTTATGGAGTAGAATCCAAGTCTACACATAGTGGTTGTACTTTAGTTTGGAATACAGCGGAAAAATCATGGGAATGTCCATTATTTGGATCAAGATTTAGTTTTGATGGAGAAGTAATTCATGGACCTGCTGTTTATAATTTAAAATCTTACATTTAACTAAATTTTTAAAATTAAAAACATTTTACTATATAAAATAGATAGAAATAGATAAAATTTATAAAAATAGATAGAAATAGATAGAAATTATAGAAATAGATAGAAATAGATAGAAATTATAAAAATAGATAAAAATATAATTGGAATATAAATTTGATTATCAATTTTTAGGTAATTAAGAATTAATCTATTTAATTTTATTTTAATTCTTAAATACGCATTGCAATATTTTCAACTTCTTTCATTATTTTTTCTTGTTGTATTAAGTCTTCTTTTGAATGAATTCCACCAACAACTAATGTATTTACAACATCAAAATTCATAAATTCATATAAGAAGTTTCTTTGACCTTTAGTATACTCTTCATAAGTTTTAGGATCAGGATTTCCTTGAGTATATACTAAGATGACTTTTTTTCCATCAACACTTCTATTTTCATTGTTATATATGCCATAAAATCTATCAGTGAATAATTTAGTTTGTGCTGTAACTTCACCAAAGTAAATTGGAGATCCAATAATAATATAATCAGCATCTTCGATTTCTTTATGGACCTTATTTATATCATCATCCAAATCACAACTTTCGTTTTCTTTACAATAACCACAAGCTTGGCATGGATTTATATTTAAATTATTCAAAGAGAAAAAAGCTGTTTCGTTATCGTTCTCCTCAGCTATATTAAGTATCTTATTAATTATTGTATTTGTACTTCCTTCCTTATTTGGACTTCCTGAAAAACCTATAATTTTCATATAATCACCCCTAAATTAAATTTAGAATTAATTAAAAACTAAAAATTAAAAATTTAATATCGACTATTAAATTAAATATTAAACATTATATAAATTAAGCATTATATATAAATTTTACATTTATAATTTTGTATAAATTGGATTATATATTTTATTATTATATATTAATAATCTAGAAAAATATTATTATTTTTAATATTTCCAGCTTTTTAATAAAATTTGTATTAATTGCTTTATTGTTGATATTATATTAAAATTTTTTTATAAAATATTTATATATTAAAATATTAAATTAAGAAATATTAGAATTAGTTATTATAAATAATAAATTAATATATTAACAAATATTAGATTAAGAAATATTATAATTAGTTATAATAAATAATAAATTGATATATTAGAATATTAGATTAAGAAATATTAGAATTAGTTATTATAAATAATAAATTAATATATTAACAAATATTAGATTAAGAAATATTAGAATTAATTATTCCAAAAATAAATTAAGGTAGATACATATTAAACTCATATATTTAGGAAATTCCTATATTTAAATATTTAAATATTAGGGGGAATTACAATAGTTTCAGATAAAGACCTATTTGATGGAATGACAGAAGATGGTAAAAAAAGATATAAAAAAGATACAATAAATAGATATGGTAAAAAATCATTTAGAAAAGCAGATAAAAAGCTTAAAAAAATGAGTGGTCCTGAATGGGAAAATTACCAAGCTAATTTAAATAATATAATCCAAGAAATAGCAGATTCAATGGATAAAAATGACTATAATTCAAAAAAAGTCCAAAAATTAATACTTAAACACTTTAAATTAGTTGGAACTTTAAACCCAACTAATAAAGAATCATATATTGAATTAGCAAATCTTTATAGTGAACATGAGGATCTTATAGTATTTTTTGATAACTATAATAAAGGGCTTGCTGATTATCTATCTAAAGCCATGATATATTTTGCAACTAATAATGAGAATTAATTTTATTAAAAGAATATTTTTTGGATTAGATAAATTAAGGGATTTAGATAAACATTAAATTATATATACTAATTTATATTAATATAAACTATGAAAGAAAAAGCAATAAAAATAGAGGATTCAGATTCATTTCAAGTAATATTCACTAAATATGGAGCATTAGCTTTAGATAAGCAAGAAGGATTTGGTGAACTTATTGGAGATAACATTGGGGATTTAAATATAGATGATGGGACTATTTCTTTTGGAGATAACTTAAAATTCCCTGTACAGATAATTGGGACATTATCTAATGAAAACAATAAATGGCATTGGGCATGGGATAATGGTGATGTAAATCTTCCTGAAAATTTAATAGAAGAATCACTTGAAGTTAAAAAAATTGGTGAAAAATATAATATTGGCCAATTTACTACTGATGTGTTTGATGCTGACTTGCTTGAAGCTCATTTAATAGCTATGGCTGTTTCAGGTATTATGAATGATGATGCCTATTATGCTGTTGAATTAGGAGATGTAATGCTCTTTGTAACTATTAAATCTGATAAAATACCTAGAGATAGTTCAATTGAAAGATTTATAAAAGTATATAATAAATTCCAAAAAGAGTTTGATGTTAAACCTAGACTTGCATTTGAAGGTTATACAAAGCTTAGAGGATATGAATATAAAGAGAGAGATGAGTTTTCAGTAGCTAAAATGGGAGAATCAAGAGTTATTGTTGGTTTTTCAGAAAGAGGCAATATGACTCACATTCAAACTATGTTGGGATAATTAATATCTGTTCTCTAATTTTATTTCTATTTATTTTAAATTTAATAGATATTTTTTGATATTTTAATATTCCTACATATTTTTACATATTAATAACTGTCTTAATTGTATTTTATTTTATATCTAATTATTTTATTATCTTAATATATGGTATTTATTTAAGTATTATATTCAAATAATGGGTTTTATAGTATTTTGGAGTAATTTTATGAATAAAGAGTTAATTGAAGAAATAAATTATGAAATCTTAACATTAATTGATTCTGGATTCTATTTGCCTGATGAGATCCTTGAAATTATAGAGGAACAATTTATTGATGAAGATATATCACTGGATATAATTAATAATATAATAATGGATAAATATGATGAAAAAATAGCTAAAGAATCTGATTGGGAAAAACCAACTGATTTCGATGCACTTTCTAAGTGTTTTAAACTGATTAATAAAGAAAACATAATAGCTATCCATAATGCTGGTTTTACTATTGATGAAGGAGTCCATGATGCTTTTGAGGTGTTTCATCATCTTCAAACAAAAAATATGGATCCAATTGGATTCTGTTTTTATAATTTTCAAGATATAGAAATAGCTATTAATTACAATTTATTAAATATTGCTTTTGGGGATTTTTCAAATAATAAAGAAAGATCATTAGCTATTGGTAAAAAAATAGCTAAAATATTTAAAGATAATGGATTTTCAATTAAATGGGATGAAAATATCAATACAAGAATTGAAATTAACCCATTTTACTGGAAAAAAGCTTTTGATGATAATTTCTATGAAATGGAAGGAGCTTTTAAATCTTATCTGGATAATAACAAATAGACACAATAATTCTATAAATATGGATAAAAGTTGTAATTAATTCTATAAATATGGATAGAAATCATATATTTATTTGAATATTAAGCTTTATTGGGATATGAAACAAAAAAAAATTTAAATTGTGTTAGAATATGAAACAAAAAACATTAAAATTAATGGAAGATGCTATTTCATCAGCAGGAAGTTGGACATGGATAGAAACATCTCATGATTCTATACAATTAGATTTTGAAGATGTTCAATTATATAAATCAACTTTAGAAAAGCATTCTAAACATTCTAGTGAAATAACTATTCGATTAGCAGATAATCCTTTTTTTACTATTTTTTATAATGATTCTAAAGATTTGGATTTTTTAAATATAAAAGATATTAAAGATAGTGTATTATTTGCAAATGATTTTTCTTATAAAATAGCTGAAAATGGATTGAAATTTCAGAACTTTATTATTTTAAAAGAAGCTTTTAATGATTATAAGCATCACTACAATTTATTAGACGATATTGGGGATTATAATACTAATATTAGTAATAATGATAACGATATTAATACTAATAATATTAATAACAATATAGATGTTGATTTTTTGCTAGTTTTTATTCTTGAAGATATCGCTATTGCTTGTGGAGCTAATCAAATCAATTTTTTTAATGATTTTGAATCATTAAATGATTTAGATATTAAGAAACTTTCCAATCAATGGTGGATTTATTGGGTTGATTATTGGAAATCAAAAAAGACTAAACATGAATATGAGTATGATCCTGCTTGTGAAATATTTTCATGGATATAATTTTAAGGATATTTTTTTTAAAATAAATAAAGGTACTGTTAAAATTAGCATTGGAGGAGTTAAAAATACGGATATTTTAGTTGAAGAGATTTTGAGAAATATTTCCTAATATTTTTCATATTTTAAAGGAGTTTATATAAATTTTTCTAATATTTTTTTTATTAAATATTATTATTATATGTTTTGTGGTGTGTGATATTATTAATTCTAAGAATAAGAAATTTTTAGCTATGTTTTCAGTTGTAACAATAATTTTGTTTGCTATATTAGTAATATTTGCTTTTAATTCTTTTTCTGATAATTTTGATGGTGTTAGTTATTATGTTGATGATCTTGGGGGGTATAATTTTAATATTCCTAGTGATTTGCATTTGAATAATTCTTATAATGATAGTGAGTCGTTTAATAAGATTTATTGGGCAAATGATTCATCATATTCAGTTATGATATCAGTTGGTAAAAATTTTTCATCTGAAGAGATTGAGTCTTTAATAAAAAATAATTCTAATAGCTATGAAAAGATAAAAATTAATGGTAAAGAGGCTTATTTAACAGAAAATAGTGGTTCAATTGAATATTATGTTCCAATTAATAATGATTGTATTTATTTAGGAATATGGAATGTAAATGGCCATGAAAAATTAGCTAAAAAGATTTTAAGTAATATTTAACTAAAATTATTATATCATTATTTTTTTCATTGAACATATAAAAAAATAAAAGAATTCCCTTATTTAAGAACTATTTTTATATAAAACTCCTATTTTAAAAATATAATGATACTTTTATTAATGTTTTTATTAATATATATCAATAGGACTTTTTATCATGAGAAATAATTCACATCTTAAATCTGAAGATATAAATATTGAAGATATAGCTAATTATCTTAATGATCTTGAGAATATTGATTCATTTTTTATATTAGAAAGAGGGGATTGTAGCTATCTTCAATGTATAAATTATAATGGTAATGTACTAATTGAAGAAAGAGTTTATAAAAATAATAAATTTAAACATTATGTTTTAGGACATAATACTACTGAGTACAATAACAAAGATTATGAAGATGATATAAATTTTTTAGATGAAAATAATAATAAAATGGACTCTTTAGATAATGATAGTAATATTAAAGTGAATTCTTTAGATGATGATAACTCTATTAAATTAGATAATAATGAAAATATTATTTTTAATATAGGTACTAAAAAGGAGAAATATCCTAGTGGCAATGACAAATTAGCTATTAATGATAACTTTTTTAAAAGATTTAAAAATGAATTATTTACCTTAGATGAAGCAATTGGTATTTTCACTGATTATTATACTACTATCTCATTTGAAAATATTACTAAAAGGGATATAACTAACGAGTTTGGAAATTTAGAAGAAGGATTCATTTTTATTAAATGGCTTGATTCTGCAGTTGATAACTTTAATGAAAATTTAGATGAATTTATAGAAATAATCGAACCATTTGTTATTGATGAACTTAAAAAAGACTGTGTTGGTAGAAAGATTAAGGTTGATTTTGATTTAAATATTCCTAAAAATGAAAATATTGAAGAAAATAATATTAAATGTTCTGTTTTTAAAGTTATAGACATTTTTTGGGCTATTGAATCAATTATAGAAGTTGGGAAAAAATATGAATTTCTACATGATATAGTAATTTATAAAAAGAATACTATTGATGCTCGAGATTTCATAAAAATAAATATTGAAGATTTTAATTGAATATTATTTTTTTTATTTTATATATAATAATTATTTTTGCATTGTTTAAAATGTTTTATATGGTCTAAATATTCTTTTTTTATAATAAATATTGTATAACCCTAATCATTTTTATAATTAACAATATTATAATTAGAAAGGGGTTATAATAATTGTTCATAAGTGTGATTATAGGGTTATACAATTATTATTAGATTGTTTTTATTATATAAAATTAATTATGGAAAAAGGCAACTGTTTGCCTATCATATGAAAAAATTAACTTATAAAAATAGTGGATATAAAAATTATAATATATCAATAGTAACTAAATAAATTTTTAATATAATATTTTTAAAATTTATAAAAATAGTCAATATGAAAATTAAATTATCTTTAATTATTTAATTATTTTTTTAGGAGATTTTAATTTTAAAATTGAAAAATAAAAATGATATTTGAATAAAAAATAAAAAAGATATAATAAAATAGATTTTCATCTAATTAATATTATATAATGCATCTCTTTTACTTATTTGGGTTAAACTGGTACTGCCTAATCTTAAATTTTTAACAAGTTTAGAATATTTTTTTGGAATTTTAAATCTTAAAACTACTTTTGTAGCTTTTCCAGGTTTCAATTATTTAATGTAAGCACTTGTTGTATATTTTTTTAATTTTGAATAAACCTTACCAAAATTACTACTTCCTGGTTTTTGATACCACATAGTTATTTTACTAGCTTTTGAAGTCTTTGAACCTAAATTAGCAACTTTAATTACTAAATAATCAATATTTCCTTTTTTAAAGTTCTTTTTAGTGTAATATCCTGCAGATATTGATGGTGATGTGGTCAATGATAATTGAGGAGCATCTGTAACTTTAACAAGGTATATTTTAGTCCCATTAACTATTTTTCCTTTTGCTTTTATTTCTTGTGAGCTACCAAGATTTAGATTATAACCTGTACAACTACCATTAAGATTAACTTTAAGAATATACCAACCTGCTTTATTATATGTGTGGTATATCCACCCAGTAGTCTTCTTTTTAGTTCCATCTCCAAAATCTATAGTCGCTCCACTGACTTTCATACCTTTTAAATTAGATACTAAAACATCACCGGCACTATTTATGGAAGCTTTATATTTAATTTTATTCCCTTTAGCTACTTGAAATGTGTAATTTTCATATGCTTTCCATTTTTTAGGAACCTTATTCTTCTCAATAGTATAAATTCCTTTATTTGCACTTAATTGCGTAAAAATATCTGCATTTGAATCAGTTACTTCAAATCCATTACTTCCATATGTTCCTTGAGCAGATGCTGCTGATATTGAGCATAGTATGAAGAATGCTATCATTATTGTAAATATTCCAATTTTTGTTTTATTAATATTCAGATGTAGTTCCCCCTTATTTATAAAAATTTTTAATAGTTTTTCAATGTTTTATTTATTTTATCAAATGAAATTTATATTTTATCATTTGTAATTGATTACATATATATCTTATCTTCTGATTAAATTTAGATTAATAAATTTATTTAATACAAATTTAGGTAAACGTATTATTATTTAGATAATTGAGTTTATAAATAACTAATAATATTATTTAAATAATTTTGCTAAAATGAATTATATTAAAATAAAAAATTTAATAAAAGATTTAATTTTAATAAAAAATTTAATAATAAAAAATATTTTTTTAATATCTTTTAGATATAATTTTAATAGTATAAAAAAATTGTGTACATAAAAACATCCTTCTTATTATATATTATCTATATTATTCGGATTTTTTTATACAATATTTAGTATATTCCTATTATTTTTATCATATTTTTTATAATAGGAATGGGATATAGTATATTTATAATCATTATATTTTATTATAATAAAAAATATTAATCAATATACTTTGAATATATATCTATGAATCATTATTCTGATACAGAAATAACTTTTTAGAAATATAACTTTTGATAATAACATATATTTTTAGTTTTTGTTAATTTTACACTATGTGATATTAAATTATTGCCATATTTTGTATTAATTTTTATATTAATATTTTATTATTAATTTTTACTAAATTAATTTTTATTTATATATAATTAATTAAAAAATATAATTATAAATAATAGATTAATTATGAATAATATTTTTAAAAATAATAAATAATTTTATTTTATATTTTATATTTTTGATTAATAACAATTAACTTAATATAGGATAATTCTAAATATTATAATTGGATTGATTTTTTTGATTTTAAGTTAAAAAATATTTGAATAAAATCAAATAGCTTAATATCCTATATAAATAAAATATAATATTGTAGAAAAATAAATAATATTCTACAAAAACAATAAATTTAATTAATAATAATCTTATAATATAAAATTTAAGTTTGATAATTATTTAATGGCTTAGGAGATTTAAATGACTTGTAATATTTTAGTTGGTGGAGCTTGGGGAGACGAAGGTAAAGGAAAATGCATAACTTATCTCTGTGATAATGATAAACCTAGTATAATAGCTCGTGCTGGAGTTGGACCCAATGCTGGCCATTCAGTCGAATTTAATGGTGAAAAATATGGTTTACGTCTTACTCCTTCAGGTTTTGTAAATAGGGAGGCAAAACTTCTTATTGGTGCAGGGGTTCTTGTTGATCCTGAAGTATTTTTCCATGAGTTAGATTATCTTAATAAATATGATGTTAAAAGCAGGTCTTTTATGGATTATAGATGTTCTATGATAGATTCTGAGCACAAAGAACGTGATCAAGGTTCTGAACATTTATTTAAAAAAATTGGAAGTACTGGAACTGGTTGTGGTCCAGCTAATTCTGATAGGGTTCTTCGAACAGCTAAAATGGCTCAAGATTTACCTGAACTTGAAAATTATATAACTGATGTTCCTTTGGAAGTTAATGAAGCTATAGATGCTGGTGAAGAAGTATTTATTGAAGGTTCTCAAGGTTTTGGACTTTCTCTTTATTATGGAACTTATCCATTTGTTACTAGTAAAGATACCACTGCAAGTACTTTTGCAGCGGATGTGGGTGTTGGTCCAACTAAAATAGATGATGTAATTATTGTATTTAAATCATACATTACTCGAGTAGGTGAAGGTCCTTTCCCATCTGAGATGCCACAAGATCAAGCTGAAGATATGGGTATTGAAGAATATGGGACTGTTACAGGAAGAAGAAGAAGAGTAGGACTCTTTGATATGGATTTAGCTAAAGAAGCTTGTATGATAAATGGTGCAACACAAATTGCTTTAACATGTGTAGATCGTCTTTTCCCCGATTGTGAGAGAACTCAGGATTATTCTTCCCTTTCTGGTGAAACTAAGAGTTTTGTGGATGAAATCGAAAAAGAAACTGGTGTTCCAGTTACAATAATATCAACTGGTCCGGATTTAAAAGATACAATCGATTTAAGAAAAGAGTTATTATAAATAACTCATTATTAATTATTTTACTTTATTTAATGGAAGATATCAGTTTTTTAAAAAAGAATATATTTATTTTATTATATTATAAATTATATTCTACAAAATTTTATTTTTTATATTATATTCATAAAATTTTATTTTCTATATTATTTCTATATATTTAGTAATATAATATTAAACCTAAACTATTTTGAAACTATTTTTTAAATATCTTAATCTTAGATTAAATTTATATTAAAATAATTTATATTAGAATAATTTTTGTATATAATTTATATTAGGATAATTTTTGTATATAATTTATATTAGGATAATTTTTGTATATAATTTATATTGGAATACTTTTTATAGTAAAATAATATTTTATATTTTATTTATAAAATTTTAATTTTAAAATATAATTATTTTCAATTTTCTGTTATTTTAATTATTACTTAATATAAAAATATTATTTTAATTTATAGAAATTATTTATATGTTAACATAAATTATTTATTACTTAATTAACAAAAATAGTTTATTAATAAACTATTATTTCATTATATAATTTATTTTAGAATTTTCCATTAAAATTAGAATTTTCAATTAAAGATTTTTTAAAATGTGGAATATCATGTTAAAAAGTGCTAAGGAACTATTTCCAATTCTTAAATGGGGAAAAACATATAATAAAAGCTTTCTTCGATTAGATGTTATTGCTGGAATTACAGTTGGGGCAATAACTATCCCTGAAGCTATAGCTTACTCTTCTTTAGCAGGTTTACCTCCTCAAGCAGGTCTTTATGCTGCTTTCGCTGCTTTAATTGTTTATTTTATTTTTGGAACTTCTAATCAACTTTCTGTTGGTCCTACATCAGCAATATCTATTTTAGTAGGGTCTACAATTGGAACTATAACTATAATTAATCCGTCTAATTTTTGGGCTATTGCTTCTTTTGTTGGTCTATTGGTTGGAATATTTTCTATTGTTGCCTGGCTACTTCATATGGAATTTATTTCAAGAATAATATCTAGAAGTGTTTTAACTGGTTTTTCTGCTGGTGCTGCCGTATATATAATGGCAACACAATTGTCTAAATTGATGGGTATTGATGGTGCTGTAACTGGCGGATTTTTTGATAGAATAGCTTTCATAGGAACTCATCTTTATGAAATTAATATAATCACATTAGTTATTGGGGTAGTAGCAATAGCTTATCTTATTTTAAGTGAAAAATACCTGTCTAAACTTCCTAATGCTTTAATAATTGTAGCTTTACCTATTTTACTATTTTCTTTCACTGATTTGAGCTGGTTGGGTGTTAGTTTGGTTGGTAATATCCCTGCAGGATTACCTAATTTTCAAATTCCAAAAATACCCTCTGTGGATTTAGGGCTTTTAGTTAATTTAGCTGCATTTTGTTTTATTTTAAGTTATGTTGAAGGTATGGGAACTACAAAAATAATGGGTCTAAAAAGAGATGATGATTCTGCAGATAGTAATAAAGAGCTTTTAGCTCTAGGCTTAGCTAATATTTCTTCTAGTATTGCTCAAGGTTTTCCTGTTGGTGGAAGTTTTTCAAGATCTGCAATTAATGAAGAATCTGGTTCACAATCTCCTTTTTCAAGCTTATTTTCCGCTATAATTGTAATTATTGTAATTTTATTTTTCACAGAATTCTTTAGTAATCTTCCTCAAACTATTCTAGCAGCTATTATAATAGTTGCTGTTACAAAGATTTTTAATTTAAAGGAACTAAAAAGATATTATCAAATAAGTAAAAAAGAACTTATATATGCTTTAGTTACAGCAGGAGGAGTTTTATTTTTAGGAATATTGCAAGGTGTTGTTGTTGGAGTTATAATTTCTGTTTTGGGAATATTATATAATATATACAATCCGCATATTGTTGAGTTAGGGCGTGTTAAAGGTACTAAATTATATAAAGATATAAAATTCCATGAACCTGATGAATCAATTTCTAATATTCTTATACTTAGAATAGATGGTGCACAGGTTTTTCTTAATTCTGAAAATATAGATAATGAAATATTAAAAAGAATAAAATATAGAAAAGGGATTTCTGTTTTGGTTTTGGATATGGGTAATACTGATTATTTAGATATGGCAGGAGCTGAAAATTTAGAGCTTTTAAATGATACTTTAGCTAAAAAAGGTATTGAATTAAGATTGGCACATTTAAATTCTCCAGTTAGAAAATTACTATGGAAAATGGGATTGAATAAAAAGTTAAATATGTATAAAGGAATTTATCCAACTATTGATGATATTGTAAATAATTGGGAAAAGAAAGAATATGATGTTGAAAAAGAAAAATAAATATTTTTTATTTTATTTTTTATTATATTTCTTATTATATTTCTTATTATATTTTTTATTATAATTTTTATTTTATTTTTTATTTTATTTTTTATTATATTTCTTATTATATTTTTTAATTTAATTTTTTATTATATTTCTTATTTTATTTTTTATTATATTTCTTATTATATTTTTTATTATAATTCTTTTTTAATTAATTTGAGTTTTAATTTCATTATGTTAATTTATTGTTTTAAGATAATTATATCTTTTATTTTCAATCATTTTAATCCTAAACAATTGTTTTGTTTTAATGTTCCATACTGTCCATTTTTTATAGCTATTTCTGTAAAATCCAATGATTTTTTAATAGCCTTATTCAAATCATTATTTTTAATTAAATAACCAGTTAAAGCAGCTGAAAAAGTACAACCACTACCATGTGTGTTAGTAGTATTAATAAGGCTTTTTTCAATCGTTTTCAATGTATCATTAAACTTATTAAAGATAGTATTAATTCCATTAAGATGTCCACCAGTTATTATAACATTACAAATTCTTCCAATTTCATAAGCAGCATTTTTCGCATCTTCTGGATTGTTTATTTTCATTCCAGCTAAAACTTCTGCTTCAGAAATATTGGGTGTTGTAATTGTTGCTTGTGGGAGAATATATTTTTTAAGAGCATTAGCTATTGTTTCTTTTGAATTTTTCATGTCTTTTTTCTCTTTTAGGAGAGATTCTCCAGCACTTGCAACCATAACTGGATCTACAATAATATTAATATCATATTCTTTTATTTTTTTAGCTACAGTTTTAATTATTTCTGGAGAGTATAACATTCCAGTTTTTCCATATTTAATATTTTCTCCATATTCTGCAAATATTGAATCAAATTGTTCTTTAATATATCCTTTATCTATAGGCATTAATGAGAAAACTTCACTAGGATTTTGAGCTGTTAATGCTGTTATAACTGATGTTCCATGAATTTCAAGAGCTGAAAATGTTTTTATGTCTGCTATTATTCCTGCTCCTCCAGAAGGATCTAATCCCGCTATTGAAATCCCCATCATTTAATCATCTTCTTTATTTATTCTCTCTTGTGACTTTCAATCTTTCAGCACCATGGATAGATTCAACATCTATTTTTAATTTCTTTAAAAAGCTCTGTGTTTCACATCCAGAACCATGGATCATTATTTCTCCAAGGTCTTCAGTTATATTAACATCAAGTGACATATAAAATGAATCATATATTACAGGATCAAAACCATTTTTATTAGCTTCTTTCACATGTTTTTTGAAACTAAATTCTCCAAAATTCATTTCAATAGCTAATGGTTTAATTATTAGGCCATTTGTCCCTCCTCCTTTAGAAGGAACTATTATAAAATCAAGTGATTTGGCTGATTCTATCAATGCATCAATATTTGTTTTAGATATAAGTGGTATATCTGATGGAACAATGATTACTTTTTTAGTTTTATGTCTACACCAATCCATGGCTTGAGAAATAGCTGTGTTTAAGTTTAGGCCTTCATTTTCTACAAGTGTTAAAACCTCAAGCTTATTTGCATATTCCAATACTTCTTTATCCGCACTTATTATAACAATTTCATCAACGACTGGTTTCAATGTTTTTGTTACATCTTTGAGCATAGCTTTAAGAAGTTTTTCCCTTTCTTTTAATTCTAAAAAGGGAGATAATCTTGTTTTTGCATTTGAAAATTTTGACACTGGTATGATTGCATATATCTCATCCATTTTATCTACTCTCTATTAATATTTATTTGTTTAATTTTTTATTTTTTTTATCCATGGGGGTTGTCTTTTTTATTTTTTTAGTGTTCATTAATTTTTATTCCAATTCAATTCAAAATTAATATTATTTAATAAGTTTTAGCCATTAATGCAGTAAATTTGCCTTCTTTACCACAATTAATACATTTTGATTCATTGGAATTTTTGTAATCACTATTTTCTGATTGTGTTCCAAGTATATCTATTTCAGTTATCTCTTCAATAGATTTTCCACAATCTTCATCTCCACACCATGAAAATGAAACTATTTTTTCATCTTTAATTAATTCTTTAACATTTTCTAGGTTATCTGTGGAAACAATAGAATTATTCATCTTATCCCATGCTTGTTTTTGCATGTTTTCAGAAATTTCTATAAATAAATCCTCAATTTTTGAAACATAATCTGATTCTAAATCAACTTCAATCTTTTCAAGAGTGTCTCTTCTAACAATAATTGCTTTTTTATTTTCAAGATCTCTTGGTCCAAGTTCGATTCTTATTGGGGATCCATTTAATTCCCATTCATAAAACTTTTTACCTGGTCTAATGTCTCTATTATCCATATTAGTTCTTATTCCATTAGATTCAAGGGAGGATTTTATTTCATTACACATTTCTAAAACTTCTTCTCCTCCTTTTTTAAATATAATTGGTATTATTGTAACTTGATTAGGGGCAATTTCTGGTGGAAGTTTTAATCCTTTTTCATCTCCATGTATGCCAATTACAGAAGCTATTACTCTATCAGAAAGTCCGTAACATGTTTGGTAAACATAATCATGGGTACTTTCAGCTGTTTCATAGGTAATATCAAATGTTTTAGCAAATGTTTGTCCTAAGTTATGTACAGTTCCAATCTGTAATGTTTTTCCATCTGGCATTAATGTATCAAATGCCATTGTATAATCTGCACCAGGGAATTTATCCCAAACAGGTCTTTTACTTAAGATGTATGGAATAGATAATATATCAAAGAATTCTTTATAAATTTTGATAGCTTCTTTAACTTGTTCATCTGCTTCTTTTTTTGTCGCATGAACAGTATGTGCTTCTTTAAAAGTTGTAATTTCTCTAACTCTTATAAGTGGTCTTGTATGTTTTGTTTCATATCTAAATGTATTTACTACTTGATAAAACTTCATAGGAAGATCAATGTGTGATCTTACCCAAAGAGAAAACATAGGGTACATTGCTGTTTCACTAGTTGGACGAATAGCTAATTTTTTATTTAATTTTTTTTGTCCTCCATGTGTCACCCAATAGACTTCATCTTCAAATCCTTTTACATGTATTCCTTCTTTGGCTAACTCATCTTCTGGTACAAGTAGGGGAAATAATACTTCTTCATGATCATTATCTAATAATTTTTTGAGGGGTTCAATAATATGTTTTCTTAATTTAAATCCATTAGGTAACCACACACTCATTCCTTTTATTGGGTATCTTGAGTCAATTATCGCTGCTTCTTCTAAAATATTATGAAACCATTGGCTGAAATCTTCCATTTAATCACCAGGATATTTAAAATAATTTTTTTATTAATTGTTAACTTATATTTTTTATAAATAATTTTAAAATAATCTATATCTTCAATATCTATTTTTATTATTATATTTTTATCAATAATTTTTAATATAATCTCTATTTTTAGTATTTATTTTTAGTATTTTATTCTTAATATTATATTTTAATATTTTATTCTTAATATTTTATTTTTTTAATCATTATAACTTAATTTTAATATAATAATTTAATATAATAATTTTAATATAATAATTAATTAAAAAGAGATAATAAATTTAATATATAATCTAATAATCTATTAATAATATAAATATTCTTTATTGATTTATTTATATATAATTATATTCTATTTATCTTGCTTTTATTTTACAAATAATAATTTATTATTATCTTGAATTATAATTAATAATGTAATTTTAATGAATAATTTTTTCTTATACTTTTTCATGTAGTGTTAAAATATATAAAATAAGTTTTGATTTTTTGATATTCTTAACATATCCTATTAATTTTACTAAAAAATCAAAACTTATTTTATTAGTGGAGGTTAATATATATTATAATATAATAGGAGATACTTATGGATTCAAAAAAAATTCAGATGCCTAGAGAAGTTCATATAGGTGCTGGTGTTATAGAAAATACTGGGAGCATATGTAAAGATTTACGCTTTAATGGGAATGTTCTCGTTGTAACTGGTCCAAATACATCTAAAATTGGGGCAGAAATGGCTATTGATAGCTTAGAAAAGCAAGAATTTTCCGTTGATCTTTCTAAAATAAATGAAGCTACATATGAAACAGTAGAAAAAGTTGAAAATAAACTAGATGATACTTCTTTAATCATTGGTGTGGGTGGAGGTAAAATAATTGATGTAGCTAAAATGGCAGCTACTAATGCTGGTATTTATTTTGTTTCTGTACCTACTGCGGCTTCACATGATGGTATAGCTTCTCCATTAGCTTCAATTAAAAATAATAAAGGCTCTGTTTCTCTAACTGCTCAAGCTCCTATTGGAGTAATAGCAGATACTAACATAATTCGTAATGCTCCTTTTAAACTCCTTTCTGCAGGATGTGCTGATATTGTTTCCAATTATACGGCTATTAAGGATTGGCAATTAGCTAATAGGCTTCAAAATGATTCATATAGTGAATCTGCTGCTGCTCTTTCTTTAATGACTGCTAAATTAATAATGAAATCATCAAAATCTATTAAAAAAGGTTTAGAAGAAAGTGCTAGGCTTGTTGTAAAATCTTTATTTAGTAGTGGTATGGCAATTAGTATAGCTGGATCAAGTAGGCCTGCAAGTGGATCTGAACATAAATTTAGCCATGCATTGGATAAAATAGCTAAAAAACCTGCTCTCCATGGAGAACAATGTGGAGTTGGAACTATAATGATGATGAGTCTTCATGGTGGAGACTGGGAAATTATAAAAAGTGCATTGAAAGATATGAAAGCACCAACTAATGCATATGAATTAGGAATCGATCCTGATGACATTATTGAAGCTCTTGTTATGGCACACACAATAAGGCCAGAGCGTTATACAATATTGGGTGATAGAGGACTTTCTAGAGATGCAGCTAAGAAATTAGCTATAAAAACAGGAGTGATTTAATGATAACTTTAATTGGAGAAAATCTAGCAGAAGTAGGGATGTCTTTTATATTTGAAGGTCCTGTTGAAGAATGTGAAAGTTGTAGATTTAAAGCATCCTGTGTTGATTCTTTAGAAAAAGGACGAAAATATGTTATTACTAATGTAAAAGATATTACTCAAAAATGTAATGTTCATAATGAAGGAATTGTAAGAGTTGTTGAAGTAGAATTAGCTGATATTGATGCTTTTATAGATTCTAAAAAGGCTTTTGAAGGATCAAATATTTCTTTTGAATCTCCAAGTTGTGATATTGATTGTATTTATTATGATTTATGTTTTCCTGATGGGTTAAAATCTGGTGATAAATGTATTATTGTTAAAAATCTAGGTAAGCATGATTCTGGATGTGCTAAAGGCCTTAGTCTTACTAAAGTTTGTTTAAGATTACATCCTTGATATTTGGTCTTTATAGAATTGATTTAATCTTTTAGCTATTATTAAAATTTTTATTATTAAATCTCTTAGCTTATTATTTAAGATTTTATTATTAAAGTTTTTATCATTAAATTGCTTAGCTTATTATTAAAGTTTTTATCATTAAATTGCTTAGCTTATTATTTAAGATTTTAGTATTAAAGTTTTTATTATTAAATCTTTTATCTACAGATTAAAGCTTTTATTAAATCTTTTTCATTTATTGATAATTATTGTTAAATCTATGTAAAATTTATCTTTTTATTATTTAATAACTTTCATTGTTTTTTATTAGTATTTTTGGTGTTTAATATGAATCTCAAGAAAATAGCAGGTTTTTCAGCTGCAGAAGAAATTAAAGATGGTCAAATTATTGGTTTAGGTACTGGTTCTACAACTCATTATTTCATTGAAAAAGTTGGTATTAGGATGAAAGAGGAAGGAATTGAGGTAATGGGAGTTCCTACTTCATATCAATCTTTTCTTTTAGCAAAAGACTGGAAAATACCCGTAACCACTTTAGAAGAACATGATGTCGACATTGCTGTCGATGGAGCTGATGAAATTGATCCTAAATTCAATTTAATTAAGGGTGGAGGTGCTGCCCACACATTAGAAAAAATAGTTGATTATTCTGCAGATAAGCTTATTATAATAGCTGATGACTCAAAATTAGTTGATACGCTTGGAAAGTTTCCTGTTCCCTTAGAAATTATTTCTGAATCAAAAAAACCTGTTTTTTCAGCACTTAAAGATATGGGAGCTAATCCTAAAATAAGAATGGCTAGATATAAAGATGGGCCAGTTATTTCTGATAATGGAAATTTTATAGTTGATGCTGATTTTTCCAAAATTGATAACCCTATTCAACTAGAAAAAGATTTAAATTCAATACCAGGGGTTGTTGAAAATGGTATTTTTTCTCAAATGGTTGATCAAGTGATGATAGGAACATCTGAGGGTCTAAAGATTTTAAAATAATCAATATCTAAAATATTTAATAATCTAGATATTTAATATTTTAAAATTATGAAATAATTTAGAAAAATATATAATAATTCTTAAATTATAATTTTTTAACTTATTTTTAATTTATTGCACTTGATTTTTAATTATTATTAAATATAATTCCTTATTTTAAATTTTTTTATTATATGATTTTTTATTTTTTCTATCTTATTTTTAATTGAATTTCATTTTTTTTATATTAATTGTCATTTATTTTCTATATTCGTGTTTAAAATTTTTATCATATAATTTTGAGCTTTCAAAGTCACCAGGGTCTAGAACTTCCCCAACAACAATCATTGCGGTTTTAGTAATCTTTGCTTCTTTAACTTTACTAACAATATTGGATAAATTTCCCTTAATTATCAATTCATCTTTCCATGAAGCTTTTTTTACTACAGCTATAGGAGTATTTTCATTATATCCTTCTTGGCCATTAAAACCCTCTTTTAGTTCTTCTACAACCTTTTCTATCATTCCAACTCCAAGAAATATACACATGGTAGCCTGATGTGTTGCTAAACTAGCCAAACTTTCTTTTTTTGGTTTGGGTGTTCTTCCTTCAGGTCTAGTTATGATTACTGTTTGTGATATTTGTGGTAATGTAAGTTCAGATTCAAGTGTAGCTGCTGTTGCAAAAACAGAACTTACTCCAGGAATTATTTCATAATCTATATTTCTTTTTTTCAATTCCCTAATTTGTTCTCCAATAGCTCCATAAATAGATGGATCGCCTGTATGAACTCTAGCGATTATTTTATTTTCAGATATTCCTTCTTCAATAATATTTATAATCTCATTTAAATCAATTGATGCACTATTATAAACTTTTGCAACTTCTTTTCGATGATTTAAGACTTCTGGGTTAACTAATGAACCTGCATATATTATTATATCTGCATTTTTTATTGCTTGATATCCACCAATCGTTAATAATTTTGGGTCACCAGGACCAGCACCTATAAAAATTACTTTTCCTTTCATTATATCACATAATTATGAATTAATTTTAGTTTTATGCATGATATTTCAATTATTATAATTAAATTGAAATTATTAATTATTTATATGTGTAAACATTTTAAATTATCTCTGAATTAATTTATAATAAGAATTATTATTATATAGTTATTTCAAAATAAACTTATTTCTAATACTAATACTAATACTAATACTAATACTAATACTAATACTAATACTAATA
>NZ_CALGFC010000060.1 GCF_937881195.1 uncultured Methanobrevibacter sp.
TTTTAGAAAAGATAACTTGGATATTTTTTGCTATTTCATGGGTATTTATAGCTTTATCTATATTGGTGTAATCTTATAATTTTATTAAGTAAAAAAGGGGTTTTTGATTTTGTTAGCTATTTTTGGATTATTTCTTTTGATTGTTGAGGCATTGTTATTGGGCCTATTGTTTTGGGTTCTTTTTAAAATTGGTTTGTGGAGATTTTTGGATAGGAATCTTCCTTTTTCTTTTTTCCGTGAAGGTTATGATGGGTCAATGAATTTAAATGGTTTAACTTATCAAGGGCAGTCTTTTTGGTTAGCTATTCTTAGTTTGACTTTTAGTGTTTTGTTTTTGTTTATGGCTGTTGGTACTTTTGGGATTAAATTTGGTTTGTTTTTAATCTTTTTTGTGCCGGGTATTGTGCTTTTGTTGCGTATTCGTACTTTTAATGAGTCTAATATTTTGCCTGAAACTGGTTTAGGTTATGATCCCTTTTTGGGTTTTAAGTTTTCATTTTTTTCTAGTTGGCCAGGTTTGATGTTTGGTTTTACAGGTCTTTTTTTAAATCCTATTCCATTGTATGTTCCTTTTTTAATTCCAATGGGGTTTATATTTGCATTGATTCCTCTATTTCCAGATTATATTAATAAATATTTGTCTTATGATATAAGATCTAAAAAAGCCTTTGATTTTTTCCAACCACTTGGTATATTTGGAGTAATTCTTCAATTAGTGATTTGGGTAATATTTTGATTATTATTTAAAAATTAATATTTATACAATATATTTGTTTTAAATTTTAAAAAAAGTTTTTAAAAAAAGTTTGTAATTTCATTTATAATTTAATATTTTTCTATCCAGCGATTCTTCTCCAAAAATATCTTTTTTCCATAATATTATATTTGTTTATTATGCACTCAAAAAAGTCAATTTCTTTAAATCTTCTAATTGGCAATTTTGCATATTTTCTATAATTTAAATATCTTTGTTTTAGAACATAGTCTATCTGACTATATATTCATTAATTCTTTGTTAATCTAACTAAATTAGCTTTAGAATTTTATGAATTATATTTATAGTTGGATTGCTGTTGACATGCCTATAATATTTGTGTTAATGGTTGTTGTTATGTGATTGAAGATTTTTTTTATTTATTTATATAAATTTAAGATACTAAGTATTTTTATTATTCAATATTATTTTATTATTACAACAACAAACTATATATAATATTTATTGTATATTAATGTTGTATGTTCAATTATTTTATATATATTGAACAATTTTAATTTACAATAAAAACATATTTCATTGGGGGGAATGAAAAATGAAAAAATATTTGTTAATTATATTAATAACCCTTTTAATAGGGAGTATTTCAGCGGTTATGGCTGATAATGGTACACTAGAGAGTGATAGATTAGTTATTCTTAATGAAAGTGGAAATAATGTATCTTACAACGCAGTATCTATTGATGAGGAAAGAAGTATATATATTGGTTCAAATGTAAGTACTAAAGAAAATATAACAACTAGAGATGGTGTTATTAACTATATTGTCAATAATTGGTATGAAGGATTAAATGAAACTGAAAATTTTACAGAGTTTCAAAATGGCATTTGGAATTTGTCACAAAACACCTCATTACCTTTTAAACAGTATCCTGATAATTATAAACAACAAAGAGTCCATGAATATCAGAAAATAACCACTCAGCAAAATATTAATGGTTCTTTATATAATGTTACTAAATGGACAGAAATCATAGATACTTTCACATTTCGTATGACTGGTGATGGATGGGGTGTAGGTGTTCAGGATTTAATGATCTTCCTTTTTGATAGTCAAAGTATAAATCATACAGAATTAACTCTAATTCCTAATGATGTGAATAATAACACAACTAATAACACAACTAATAACACAACTAATAATACAACTAATAATAATACTAATAACAATACTAATTCAAATAATAAAACAGATTTGGAGAATAAAACTAAAAATGCAACCAATATTTATGAAGATCCTAATTTAAAAAGTAATAATGTTATAACTGATAATATTACTACTTCTGCTAATATGAGAGAAACAGGAATACCAATAATAGCAGCAATATTAGTATTATTGGCAAGTATTGGCGTATTAGCTCGTAAAAAATAATAAAATATACTATTTTTTTAATTAAGCCATTTAAATGGCTTAAAATTTTTTTTTAAATTATATCAATAACTTTAAAAAATCAGATAAAAATTGATTAATATTGAATTTTAGACAATTTATTTTCTATTACTTGATTAATGGGTACCATATTTAATGATAAAAAATAGCTATTCTATAGTTATATATGTGAATATCATCATTTTTTATACATTATATTATATAATTTTTTGTTTTAATTTATCATTTTGATGGATGATTTAAATTTTTTCAATATTAAATTAAACTAAAAAGATTAAAATAAATTAGGGGTGTTTAAAATATTTTAAATTATCTTTTAATTGTTTATTCTGATAGTTTATTGCCGTTCATGTCGTAAACATTCATAATTATGTTGGCATTTGTATTTAAACCAACAGTTTGATTTCTCTCAACTTCTGCTTTGAAACTTTGATTAAAGTCTCCGGATAAAGCAATTACATCTGCTTGATATAAATAATAAACTTCAGTACCATTTTGAATAGCTACAAAAAAACCATCTGTATAAGCAGGTTCGCCTTCTTCTAATAAATGAACATCTGTGATGTTATCAAATGTTTCTAATTTTGGTTCTGATTCAAAAAAACCAAAAAATGCAGATGCAGAACTTATACTTGCAAACAATCCAATTAATAAAAGGATTATAATTATTTTATTTCTAATTCTCATTTTTAACTTTCCATTATAATATTTATATTTAGGTGTTTATGAATAATATATAATAAGTTTTTATATTTAATTTTAAAAAGTATAAAAAAGAGAATAATGATAAATATTCATTTGGGAAATAAAATTGTATGAAATAGAATTCTAGTTAATGAATATTATAAAAAGATGAAAAACCAAATTTGTTTAATTAATTAACAAAATTGGATAATAAAAAATAAAACAAGATTTTGAATAAAGTTTATTTGCTTTAAAAATGGGATTAAATGAATTAAAAGAAGGAATAGAAAATATAAAAATATCTATTTTAGATTATAATAAAATAGAAATATTTATATAAATATAGAAAGATTTATATTTTTTTATAATTTTTTCTTTCAGTAAAATATACTAAACTTTTTATTAAAAGTATTCTAATTTACATTTCTAAAATAATAGTAATTAAAATATTGTTATGTAAGTTTATATTTTTTAATATAATTGTTATTTAAGTGAATATTTTAATAATTGTTCTTTTATTTATATTTAAAAAAATATAGGGGGTTTGAAATTGTTATTTGGTAATTTAAAATTAAAAAGAGATTTTAATAATGCTTTAAAGCTTGAAAATAATGGTAATTATGAGAGGGCTTCTGAAATTTTTGAAAGTTTGATAAAAAAGAATTATAAAGTTGTTGAATCTTATTTTCATCTTTCTAAGAATTTTTATGAGATGAAAAAATTTGAAAGATCATTAATTTATATTGATAAATACTTAAATATAAATCCTACGGATATTAATGGTTTAACTGAAAAATCTCTCTCTTTAATGAAACTTAAACGGTTTGAAGAAGCATTGAACATTTTAAATGAAAATTTAAATAATGATTTTAATAATCCTATAGTTTTCAATATTAAAGGTACTATATTTTATGAACAACAGAAGTTTGAAGAAGCTTTAAATTACTATAAAAAAGCTTATAATTTAGATAAAGAAAATATTAGTTATTTGAATAATCTTTCGATGACTTTTGATAAATTGAAAAGGTTTAATAAAGCTTTAAAATGTTGTGATAAAGGTTTAAGCTTGAATCCTAGTCATTATTCTTTACTTTTTGGAAAAGCTTTTATTTTATCTGAATTAAAGAGATTTGATGATGCATTAAATGTTTATGATGAAATTTTAAAAAATGATAAAAATAATTATAAAGTGTTATTCAATAAAGGCAATATTTTATTTAAAAAAGGATATTATAAAGAAACTTTATCATATTACAATCAGGCTTTAGATTTGGATCCTGATAATTTAAATATTATGATAAGCATCGGGTTTGTTTTAGATAATATGAAGTGTTATGATGAGGCTTTAGAAGTTTATAATAAATGTTTAAATTTAGATTCTGAAAATGGGGATGTATTTAATAATATTGGCGAAATATATTATCATCAAAAAAAATATGAAAAAGCTTTAGAATATTATAATAAAGCTTTGGATTTTGATTCTGATGATATCTTTATTTTAAATAATAAACTTAATGTTTTATATGAATTGGATCGTTTTGATGAGGCTTTAAAAATTTGTAATAGTATTTTAGATATGAAAAATAATGATAATAATGCTTTAAAATGTCGTGATAGAATTTTAAAAAAGATTAAAAATGATATGTAGTTTTTTTTATTAATTATGCATATTTCATTATTCAATATAATCAAAATTTGGGATTTTTGTTTTAAAGAATATGGTTTTTTCATTATTTATTTTGGAATGGAATATTTTTAGGGTTAAAATTTAATATTAACAAATTTAATATTCTATATCTTTTTATTTCAATTTTAATTAAATTAAAATATAAATAAAATTTATAGAAATTAAAATATAAACAGATTAAATAAAGTGGTCACATGAATCTTAAAAATGAAAAAGAGATGCAATTTCATAAATTGTTTTTAAAAACTATAACAACAAAAGATGAAAAAGAATTAGAAATTGCTGAAAAAGAATTTGAAAAGTTTAGAAAAGAAAATCCTAAACTTACTGATGAAATCTAAAGTCATAGATGGACTGAATATTGAGAATAATTCATTGCTTTTAACTTATTTTAAAGTATAATCTTAAAATATTTTTTTTAAATATTTAATAGAATGATTTAATGAATCAATCATTTAATAAATTATTTATAATTAATTTAATAAACTATTTATAAGTGAAATGTTTAATAGTTAATTGATAGATAATTTAATAGGTTATTTATGAGTGGAATATTTTGTAAATTATTAATTAATGAATTTAATAAACCATATATATTGGTGAAATCTTTAATGGATCATTTATGAATTAATTTTTTTGATGAATTTTTTATTATAATTTTTATTGAGGTGATGATTTGCCAACAACAGAAAGTCTTAAAATTCCTTTAGATAGATTAGGGCCTTTAATTGGATTAAACGGTGCAGTTAAAAAAGAAATTGAATCATTAACTGGTACTTCATTATATATTAATAGTAACGATGGAACTGTGGTTATTTCACCTACTGAGGATATGGAAGATCCTTTCGCTGTTTCAAAAACATACGAAATAGTTAAATCTATTGGTAAAGGTTTCCATCCTGAAAAAGCTATTCAATTAAATGATGATGATTATTATTTAGAAATAATTGAATTAGAAGCATACTCTGGTGAATCTAAAGAAGAATTAGATAAACAAACAAAAAGAGTAATTGGTAGAAATGGTATGGTTATAAATACCATAAGTGAACTTGCTGAAATATCCATAAAAATTTATGGTAATGAAATTTCCTTAATTGGTAATTTCGACAATGTGATGTTAGGCAAAAAAGCATTTGTCATGATTTTAAATGGATCAAAACATAAATCTGTTTATGAATTTTTAAAAACTAGCTAAACATTTAAAACAATAAAATGAACATTAAATGATTTTTATTGGAAATATATTTCATTACTAAAAACTTAATTCAGTTAGTGGAAAAATTGCACATACTGTAAATTAATTGAAAAAGTATGTTTAAAATATATTTTAAATATATTTTAAGTATATTTTAAGTATATTTTAAGTATATTTTAAATATTTAAATTAGCAATGATTTTAATTATTGAGTTTATTATAATTATTTTATAATTTAAAAATAGAATTTTAACTATTTAGTTTAATATATTAATTTTATAATTTAAAAATAGAATTTTAACTATTTATTTTTATATAAGTTTTATAATTTAAAAAATAGATGAATTGATTGTACTGTTTTTTGTATGACATATGCTTTTTTTGTATACCTTAGGTTGAGAAGATAATATTTAAATTATGGGTAACATATGTGGAGACATAAAAAAACTAATACATCAACTCATAGTTCTACCTTTTTAGAGAGTATTTAGGTAGGTACGTTATGACATATATTGAACTGTATATATGTTCACATCGTTACTTTATCATTTTTACTATATAAATCTTTCGAAATAATTCTAATAATTCTTAAAATTATATAAAAAGTATATACAAGACTATGTTTTATGATTAATTAACATAATATCAATTTTTAATTTTAGCCTCCATAATACTTATTTTAAAATTAAATAAATATCATAATTATTATCAATATTATCATTATTATCATTATTATCAGTATTATCAATATTATCATTTATCTGTATTATCATTATTATCAATATTCTAAATATTATTGATCTTATTCTTTTCATTAATTATTTTCATTAATATTTTTACTAATTATTTTAAAATTCATTAAACTAATTGTCTTAAAATACAAGTTATCATACTTAATATAATAATAATTTATAAATTCAATCAGTCCATTATCATTAAGTTAATAGCTATTTCAAATTTTATTAATATAATGAGAATATAAGATTAATAAAAATATTAAGATAATATCAATAATAAAATAAAATTTAATATCAATAATAAAATAAAATTCAATATCAATAATAAAATAAAATTTAATATCAATAATAAAATAAAAATTTAATAAAAATAATAATTGGTAATTATATGGATTAAATCACTGTTTTTTAAAAAATAGATGAGTTGATGATTAGTTTTATATGGCATATGTATTTTTTAATGATCTTTGGTCGTGTTTCGTAGGTTGAGAAGATAATAATTGTGGGTACCATACAAGGAGACATTAAAACTTAAACATCAACTCATGATTCTACCTAGTAGAGAGTATTTAGGTAGCTAATTATGACATATATTGAACTGTATATATCTTCACATCGTTACTTTATCATTTTTACTATATAAATCTTTCGAAATTTTTCTAAAAAAGTATAAAAAAAGTATAAGATTTATAGCTAATATCCATTTACTGTTCATTAACTATAAACTCAAATTGTATATTTTACAATATTTTTAATCATTAGCTAAAAATTTCATCATTAGCTAAAGAAACTATTAATAAGGGCCTTTATATCTCCATTTACATTATCTCCAGACCAAGTTATAGCTACAGTACTATTCCTAACTTTGAAGAATGCTTTTGAAGTTCCATTATTACTAAATATTTCAATTTCATGTCCATTAACATCTAAAACAGTCATAACAGCTGAATCAGAATCCATAGATTTATTTAAATCACTAGTCCAATTTGTGTTATTTATGTTAATAATTAAATCATTAGAAATATAGCTATTTCCGGTACTAATTCCATCAACTACATTTCCACTTTGACTAGTTCCTTGTTCATATTTTGGAGGTATTTTAAATGTTATCCCAACTACAGTTTTATTTTTCCAATCACTACTATCACTAGGTTCATTGTTATTAAAAACACCCAATGCAAATGCTGCTCCTATTGCTATTATAGCTATTACAATAATAATTATTATAGCTAAATATTTTTTTTTCATTTAAACACCTCTATTAAATTATCCAATAAAATTAAATTAATAAAATTAGGTCAATAAATTTAAGCTAATAAGATTAAACTAATATGATTAAATCAATAAATTTAAGTTAATAAGATTAAACTAATATGATTAAATCAATAAATTTAAGTTAATAAGATTAAACTAATATGATTTTAATAAATAAAATCTTAATCAATATAATTGTGTATTTTCTTGTAGATATTCTTGGTACTGTTTATCTAAAATTTTAAGTGCAGATGCATTCTGAGGACTTGTAACTCCTCTTTCTTCAATAAAGTTTCTAAGAGTTTTATTTCTCATATGTTCTCTTACTTCAGCTACAATAAAATCAAGAGTATTCCTATTATATTCAGCTAACTCTTCTTGGTTCATCTCAGCTATCTTATAAACTTCTAAATCATAGTTTTTAGTAGTTGTTGTTAAAACATTCAAGTAGCTATAATATTTTCCAGAGTCAGATAGAAATCCATCAATTCCCATATAACTAAGTAATGGGATAAAAGAACATTCTGCAAATGTAAATATAAGATAAGTAGATGGTTTAAGATTTTTCCTAAGTTCAACTATCATCTTAACAAGATCTTGAGGATGTAATAATAAATCATCACCATTAGCTATTATGAGTCCATTGTATCCAAGTTCTTCAAGTTTCCTACCACATTCGATTCTTAAATCAACATATTTTGATCCTTGAATAACAGCTATACTAGCTTCTGGATTCTTTTCCTTTTTATCCTTAGCTTTTTCAATAGTTCTTCTAACTCCCCATTCAGCTATTTCTCTTTCAATGTTATATGCTGTTTCTTCACTAGGAGCAACTATATTTTCAATTTTATTTTCATCAAATATTGTGGGAGTTTGAATTCCTCCAAGTTTTCCAAGTCGTCCTGGACCATCATGACTTCTTATTTCAAATTTTTCTACCATTTATTATCCCTTTATATAATATTTTTTATATTATTGTGGTTTATTATTTAATAATTTTTTAATATTAGTAATTTTGTATTTTTTAACCTATTTTTAGATTTTTTTAAATTAGTTTTAAAAATTTTTCACATATTTTTTATATATAATTTATAATTAGTTAATATTTTATAATTATTAAGAACCAATTTTTTTATAAAATATAATTTTTATTATAATTTTTTTATTATAAAATACTTAATTTTTTTATTATAAAATACTTAATTTGTTTATTATAATAATATATAATATAATGTAAATCAATTTTTTTAAATAAAAAATTTTTAGAAAAATGCCTAAAATCAAAGTGGTGCCTTTTGGGTTACACTTTAGAAATTTTTAGTAACCTTTATATATGGAGTTTTTCTTATTATAATTAGGGATTTAAGAAAAGTGTTAAATACTTTTCAATGATTTTCCAAGGTGTGTTTTAAATGTCTGTTTTCAAACGTCTAAAGGCTCTATTTACCGGGTCAAACGATGATGTAGTTGAGAATAATTCTGAAGATAAGGTATTGGATCGGAAAAAATCAGGTGAACCATCTGATTTAAAACCTAAACAGACAAACTCAAATACAAAAGAAGAAAAAGAAGCTTTATCTTCTACAAACGATAATTCTCAAGATGATTCTGCAAAGAACGATGATACTACCTCTGCTGTAACTGAAAAAACTAAAATTGAAGTAGTTGAAGTAGAAACTCCGACTTTGAATTCTAAAACTTCTAAAACCAAAGAAAAAATTGAAAAAAAGGTTGAAGAAGTTAAAGACAGTATTGAAAATACTGTTGAGAAAGTTGGCAAATCTGAGAATTCTCAAGATGAAAAAGCTGCTAAATCTGTAGAAGAAAATAATGAAGATCATTCAGATGATGATTCTAAGAATAAAGAAGAAAAGAGAGATAATATGACTCTATTAGATGAAAAAAGAAAATTAACATTAGAAAATGTTGATCCAGAATTTACTCAAATATTTAAAGATGCTGGAATTGACTCTGTAGAAATTTGTTTCCAATGTGGAACTTGTAGTGGTGGATGTCCTTCTGGAAGAAGAACCCCATACAGAGTAAGACAATTAGTAAGAAAATGTTTAATGGGATTAAAAGATGAAGTAATCTCTGATGATGCATTATGGATGTGTACTACCTGTTATACTTGCCAAGAAAGATGTCCTCGTCAAATTAAAATTGTCGAAATCGTCAAAATGGCAAGAAATGTTGCTGCACAAAATGGATTTATGGCTCCTGCACATAAAGCTACTGGTTCCTTTGTTATAAAAACTGGTCACGGTGTACCTATTAACGATGCAACTATGGAACTTAGAAAAAGAGTTGGACTTGCTGAATTACCACCAACAACTCATTCATACCCAGAAGCTTTAGAAGAAGTACAAAAAATCTGTGAAATTACTGGATTCGATGATTTAATTGGATTCAACAAAGCTACTGGAGAGCTTGAATAAATTTTTACTGGAGGAATAAATAATGGAAATCGCATATTTCTTAGGTTGTATTATGAACAACCGTTATCCTGGTATTGAAAAAGCAACAAGAATTTTATTTGATAAACTTGATATAGAACTTAACGATATGGCTGGAGCTTCCTGTTGTCCTGCTCCTGGTGTATTCGGTTCTTTTGATAAAAAAACCTGGGCTTCTATCGCTGCTCGTAACATAACTATTGCAGAAGATATGGACTCAGATATAATGACTGAATGTAATGGATGTTTTGGATCCTTATTTGAAACTAACCATATGTTAAAACATGATTCTGAAATGAAAGATGAAATCAATGAAGTTTTAGCTGAAACTGGTAGAGAGTTCAAAGGTTCTGTTGAAGTAAAACACCTTGCACAAATCTTATACAATGATGTTGGTATTGATAAACTTTCTGAATTAATAACTAACCCATTAGACTTAAATGTAGCTGTCCACTATGGATGCCACTTTTTAAGACCTTCTGATGAAATCCAAATTGATAATGCAGAAAAACCAACTATCTTAGATGAATTAGTAGAAGCTACTGGTGCTAAATCTGTACCTTACAAAGACAAAATGATGTGTTGTGGTGCAGGTGGAGGTCTCAGATCTAGAGATATAGATGTTACTGCAAGTTTCACCAAAGAAAAACTTGATAACATGACTGCAGCAGGTGTAGACGCTATTGTAGATGTTTGCCCATTCTGTCACTTACAATTTGATGTAGGTCAAACTGAAGTAAACAAAATGTATGATACTGACTTCGGTATTCCTGTTTTCCATTTAGCTCAATTATTAGGATTAGCTATGGGATTAGGTTCTGATGAATTAACCTTAGATTCTCACTTAATTGATTCTGCACCAGCACTTGCAAAAATAGTTGCTGCGTCTGATAAAATTACTGGCGGAGAATAATTACTAAGTATTCGTACTTTATTAAGTGGATTTTTTCCACTTTTTCTTTTTATTTTTTAAATCTATTTTCATAATATAGCTTATTTTTAAATATACTATTTTTTTAGATAACTTATTTTAATATACTATTTTATATTAATCATATTTTTAACAATAAATTTTTATATTAATTATATTTATTATATTAATCATATTTTTAACAATAATTATTAATATTAATTATATTTATTATATTAATCATTTTTTTACAATAACTATTAATATTAATTATATTCTTTACATTTATTTTCACATAATGTTCAATATTTTAATTTTATATTTTCATTGTTTAAATTTTTTTGATTATGGGGTTATTATTACAAATATTGTCAATATTTTTTCCTTAAAAAAAGTCATTATTTAAAAATTATTATTAATCAACATCAAATCAATAATTTTTTATACTAGTAAAACTATAAATATTAGATGATTTATAATTCGATTGATAGATTTTCAAAAGAGTGGATGGTGATTTACAATGTTTATAGCAATTTTGGGTGGAATATTCAAGTTTAAAGATATTCCTGAGGAATATGGTCCTTATGTACAATTTAAAGCGACAATTGAAAAAAGAGAAATTAAAGATGATGATGAAATAGCCATATTAGACATTACTGGAACAGAAAGCCATCATGTCCTTTTCTTAGATTCTTATAATAATGTTGAAGAGATTAAAGAAGAGTTAAGAGAGGCAGATGCAAAGGTTAATCATACAACTTTGAAGATATTGGAAGGCCATTTAGCTAATAATTAATTTTATATTTTAGATTTTATTTATTAGATAATGCTATATATTTTATAAAAATTATATTTTCTATTTAAATATTTTATAAAAGATATAACATTTTTAATGGATTTATAGGTTTTATAAGGGTTATATAGATTGATTAGTAATTTATAAAATCTGAATTAATAAATGATTTATAACTTATTAATAAATTATAAAACATTAGTAATTTTTATATAACTCAAAAATAATATAAATTATTAAATATAATATTATTAATTAGAAAATATTATTAAATAATTTTTAGATATTTATATTATTCAGATATCTAATAATAGTTAGATATTTAATAATATTTTTATATTTAATAATTTTATAAGTATATTTTAAAGATAAGGTATATTTTTTTAAATATTTAATAATTTTAGATATTTAATAATTTTAAATATTTAGCCATTTTTATATTTAATAATTTTTAAATTGTTTAATAATTTTTTGTTTTGTTTATTGTGTTTTTAATAAAATATTTTATTATTTGGGATGATTTTTAGTGTTACCTATTGAACAAACTTGGTTGATTTTAGTTGAACTACTTACTGATCTTAAGAAAAATGGGAAGGATGTTCCTAATTCTATTAATAAAGAAATAAGTCTTCTTAAAACATCTATTAATTTTTATAAGAAGGATATGTCACATCCAGATATGATTAAAGAGTTTGATAAGGCTAATATTAAAATTACAGAAATTCAAAATACTCTTCTTAGATATGCAGAAGAGATGGGTGATGAATATTTTAATGAATGGGTTGATAAATTAAGAAGGGCCAATTTAGGTGAAGAAATTTATAAACAACCAGAAACAGCTTCTAAATTTATTGGAGGAGCTCCTCCGGGATTTTCTTCAGCAAAAATTCATCTTAAAAAACCATTAGCTGAAGATCGTACTCAAGAAATAGCTGAATATTTTAATTTAATAATAGAATTTGAAGACGACACAACTATAGCTATTTATGGAGATTCTGAAAATATAAAAAAAGCTTTAAAAGAATTTGCTCCTTTTTTCAATGAATAATTTCTATTTTTTGCTATTTTTATTTAATATTTTTATATTAATTTAATTAATTTTTTTTAATTAATTTTTAAAATTATATTTATTTCTATGTTTTGGTTGATTCATTTTTTCTTTTTGATTTTTTAGTTTTTTAATTATATTTATTTTAATTTTTATTTAATTCATAATCTTTAATATATTTTTAAAATCTAATTTTTAAATCATCTTTTTGTATTATAAAATATTTTTTATATTTTTTAAGTTTAAAATACCAAGTATTTTATTATTTATATAAAAGTTTAATACCATTAAAACATAAAATATGTTATGATTGAATAATGGAATTAATGAGGTGTTATTTTGAATATTCTAGCTATTAGTGATGTCCACGGTAATGAAAATAATGGTCTATATTCTTATTTAAATAATAATAATGTTGATTTACTAATCATTTCTGGAGATATAACTAATTTTGGGCCTGTAGATTTTGTAGAGTACTTTATGAACAAACTTTCTAATCATGGAACTAAAATTTTTGCTGTTCCTGGAAATTGTGATCCTGATGATGTAGAGGGAAAAATAATTGATTCTAATGCTATTTGTATTCATGATAATGTTGTTGAATATGAAAATTTAGTTATATATGGTTTTGGAGGATCTAATCCTACTCCCTTTGATACTCCGGGGGAAGTTGATGAGGAAACTCTTTATAAATCTATCAAAAAAGTTTTAGATTCTAAAGATATTAATTTAGTTAAAGAAAGTAGTGATGAGTTTCCTAATGGCAGGATTTCAATTTTAGTTACTCATGCTCCACCTAAAAACACTGAAGCCGATAAGATTGTTAATGGATCTCATGTAGGAAGTGAAAGTGTTCGAAAGATTATTGAAGAATACAAACCTCGTTTAAATATTTGTGGCCATATACATGAAGCAAGGTCTATGGATATGTTAGATGACACAATAATTATCAACCCAGGAATGCTTGAGCATGGCCATGGTTGCCTAATTGAAATAGATGAAAATAATAATATAATAGCTAATTTTGTTAATTTAGATTAGAGAGGTTTACTATGATTGATAGGAATACTTTTCTAAAATTTATTCCTAGACTTAATATTCTAGGACTTAATATTGTTAGTTTTAGTAATAATTCTGATAATAATTCTAATAATAATAATAATAATAATAATCCTAATAATGATATTAATATTAACAATAATGATATCAATAATAATAACAATAATGATATTAATAATAATATTAACAATAATGATATCAATAATAATAACAATAATGATATTAATAATAATATTAACAATAATAATAATAATAATAATAATTCTAATAATCAAAATGTTGATGATGGCGGAATTTTAAAAAAAGAATCTTCTAAAAATCTTATTGTATTTTTAGCTGCTTTAACTTCATTTATTACAGCATTTTCAACATCTGCTATTGCTGTAGCTCTTCCAGATATTGCAACTCAATTTTCTATAAATGCTATTCTCCAAAATTGGTTAGCTACATCATTTTTGCTTGCTATAGCTATATTTTCAGTTCCATTTGGTAAATTGGCAGGTAAATATGGGCTTAAAAAGTTTTTTATATTAGGATTGATAATATTCTTTTTAGGTTCAGTTGGAGCATCTTTTTCATTTTCAGCTTACTCTCTAATATTTTTTAGAGTTATTCAGGGAATTGCAGCAGCTATGCTAAATATATCTTCTTTAGCTATGGTAACAGAGGCTTTACCTCCAAAAGAAAGAGGTAAAGGAATTGGAATAACTATCTCTAGTGTTTATATTGGACTTACACTTGCTCCTGTTGTAGGGGGAATATTGACAAAAAACTTAGGTTGGCCTAGTATTTTTTATGTTACTTTGCCCCTAATAATCATACCTTTAGCTATATTACTTCTTAAGGTAAAAAATGAGTGGATTACAGGGAAAAATGATTCTTTTGATTTTATTGGAACTATTATTTACTCTATAGGAATACTTCTTTTTATGTATGGGTTTACCATATTGAATGAAATCTTAGGAGTATTTTTAACAGTATTTGGTTTGGTTCTTTTAATAGGGTTTGCTTTTTGGGAATTAAGACAAAAGTTTCCAGTTTTTCATATTGAATTTTTTAAAAATCTTAAATTCTCTTCATCTACATTAGCAGCATTAATAAGTTATCTAGCTACTTTTATAGTAACTTATATATTGAATTATCATTTACAATATATAAGGGATATGGATCCTCAAACTACTGGATTAATACTTATTGTAACTCCTGCTTTAATGGCATTAATTGCACCATTTTCTGGCAGGCTTTCTGATAAAATTGAACCTCAAAAATTAGCTTCTTTAGGTATGGGATTTGTTACAGTAGCTATATTCATTTTAATATTTTTAAATGAATCAACACCATTATATGTTATTATAATTGCAATGATTTTACAAGGTATTGGTTATGGAATATTTTCTTCACCTAATACTAATTCAATTATGGGTTCAGTTCCTAGGAAGTTTGCATCTCTTGCCTCTGCAACTGTTTCTACTGTAAGAGTTATTGGTCAAACAATGAGTTTAGGTATGCTTACAGTCATATTTGCAGTTATAATGGGGTCAGTTCCTATTGTTCCTCAATATTTCCCACTTCTAATACAAAGTTCTCAAATAGCTTGTATTATTTCAACAGGACTTTGTTTCATAGCAGTTATAGCTTCTTTAGTGGGGATGAAATCTGGTAAAAAAATGATTAGCTAATTTATTAGTTAATTTATTAGTTAATTTATTAGATAATTTATTAGCTAATTTATTAGTTAATTTATTAGTTAATTTATTAATATTTTTTTATCTTATTTTTTTTTATTATTATTTATTTTTAAATTTATTCTATTTTCTTCTTATTTTTAGATTTTTATCTTGTTTTTATTCTTATTTATTTATAAATTTCTAATATTTTTCTTATTTTTGGGCATTATCTTTTGATTTTATTTTTAAATTTTTATTTTTTATAAAATATTTTCTATATTTTATAAGTTTAAAATACATAGTATTTTATTTTTATAAAAGTATTTTTATAAAAATCTATTACTTACTATTTTTATATTTAAAATATTTCTAATGGAATCAAATAAAAAATTATATTAAATGCTTTTGTTAATATATAAGTTAGTGATAAATATTTTATGTTATGTAGCTATTTTTTAGCTAATTATTAGCTTAATTAAATTTTAGTTAAAATTATCTAAATATTGGTAAACTAGCTACTTTTAGGTTTATATATGAAAATTCAAGATTTAAATTAATCATTTTTGTTTATATAAATTTTTATAAACTTTTAATTTTTATTTTCATTTTCAATTAGGTGATTAAATGATTATGGTACAAGGAGAAGTTAGTGGAAAGGTATATACTGAACCTTTTTCAAAAGGTGTTCTTTCAAGATCACTCACACGGGCTGAAATGGGTCCTAATAAAGCTTATGCATTTGCTTCTTGTATTGAAGCTAAATTAAAAGAGAAAAATTTAACCTTAATCACTATTGATGAATTAGTTGAACTTATTGTAGAAGACTTAAGAGAAGAGGATCCGGATATAGCTGAAAAGTACATTGCATGGAGACAGATAAAACAAGGAACCGAACCTTTAATCATACTTATTGGTGGGGCTTCTGGTGTGGGAACTTCTTCAATAGCTTTTGAAATAGCTAACCGCTTAGGTATTAGAAACATGATAAGTACAGATATGATTCGTGAAGTTATGCGTAAAATTGTATCAAAAGAATTAATTCCGGTTATACATGAATCTAGTTTCACAGCATATAAGGGCATGAGGGTTCCACCTCCTCCAGAATTTGATGATGTATTAGCTGGGTTTAGAGATCATGTTGATACAGTTAGTGTTGGAATTGACGCAGTAATTGAAAGATCTTTAAAAGAAGGTATAAGTATTGTCATTGAAGGGGTTCATGTTGTCCCGGGGTTCATTAAACAAGAATTAATGGAAAAAAACAATGTTGTAATGTTTGTTTTGACATTACATGATAAAGAAATACATAAAGGTAGATTTTACTCAAGATGTAGGCAAATGTGGGCTAGAAGGCCACTTCAAAGATATTTGGATAATTTTTATGCAATTAGAAAAACTCACAAATATTTTGAATCTCAGGCAAGTAAGTTTGATGTTCCTGCTATTGAAAATATTGATGTTGTAACTACTATCGATTCTATAATTAAACATATAACTGAGACTTATGGAGGTATGAATGATGTTAAAAAATAAAAAAGTTAGTGATGTGATGACTAAAAATGTCTTCACTACAAGCCCTGATGAGGAGGTAGTATTTGCCTTTGAAAAATTAATGAAAAATAAAATAAGTGCTCTTCCAGTTTTAGATGATAATGGAAAAATGATTGGAATAGTGACTGCTTCTGATTTAGGCTATAATCTGATTTTAGATAATTATAAATTAGGAACAAAAGTTGCTAATGTTATGGTTGAAGATGTGACTTCAGTCGCTCCTGAAGAATCATTATATGATGCTATTTGCACAATGGAAGAAAATGCTCCTGGTGGGAGTATTGTGAATCAACTTCCTGTATTGGAAGGCGATACTCTTGTTGGAATAATATCTGATGGAGATATTATAAAAGCTCTTAAATAAATATTTTAATTATAATCAGTTAACTTAACTTTTTTTAATTATAATTTCTTATTTAACATTTTTAATTATAATTATTTTATATTAATTTTCAATCATTTTTTAATCGCTTTTTAATTATTTTTTATCTTTTTTAATTATTTTTTATCTTTTTTGTTTAAATATTATTTTCTAATTTACTATCTTGTGCTTTTTATTTTCATATCTGCTCTGTTTTAGTTTTCTATAAAAAAATTTTATATATATATATATATTTTTCTTTATATGCTTATTTTGAAAGTTTATATATAAATTTAAAAACATTTATATAACATTAAATACAATATTTTTATTGGCTAGACTGGAGGGTTAGGGGTCCTCTGTAAGCACACACCCCCTTAGGTGCAGTTGAAGTTCAGAAGGCGGCTTTTGGATTTACTAACAGCCTTCAAAATTGATATAGAAACCTCGTCCTACAGGATTAATGGTCATAAGGTCTTAACTGGAGGGTTAAGATTAATTATGTTTATTATGGAAACGTGTCAGGCCTGGAAAGGAGCAGCTCTACTATAAACACTTGGTGCTTGTAGAATAGCGGGGTGGAGTTGATTTTGGAGAGTACTGTTATTATTGAAAATTGTCCACTTCTGGACGTGCCAATATGATTATTAATATAATTTAAAATGAAAATTAATAGCTTAATATTTTGATATAATTGATTTAACTTTATTGGAATATTATAGTTATACTTATATGTTAAAAAATACTAATGTTCAGAATGTATATTAATATTCTATAATCTTTTGGATATATAATCCTCTTGATATATATTAATATTTTATATGAGTATTCAGATGTTTATTTATTGATTCTTGAATAACTATAAACTTTTTATATTTGATATTGTTAAAAATAGAAAAGATTTATAAGTAGAATCATACAAATACAAGATAGCTATTTTAAATAATATAAATTATTAATATAAAACTATAAAATTATTTTAAAAACTACTTAATTAATTTTTAAAAATCACATGTCGGGGTGGCCCAGCCTGGTACGGCGTTGGACTGCTAATCCAATGATCCCTTGGATCACGCGGGTTCAAATCCCGTCCCCGGCGTTTTTCTTATTTTTCATGCCTATTAAAAAGTTATATTTATTAAATTATTTTAATCTAATACTTTTATTATTTTAATTTATTATTTTTATTTTTATTATTTTAATCTAATACTTTTATTATTTTAATTTATTATTTTTATTATTTTAATATATTTTTTTATTATAATTTTTATTTTTAATAATATATTTATTATTAAAAATTTATTCTCATATTAATTTAAGTTTGTTTTATAAATTGGTATAATTTGATCTTTAATCATGTTTAGTGTTTTATATTAAATAATATACAATTTTTGATAATCACATTTTATCAATAGGTTCTTTATGATCGTATTCTTCTCCATATGGGCATCCATGAGCTATTACTAATTGAACTATATCTATTTTTTCAGTTAAACTATCTTGAACATTATGTATTATTTCATGGGATTTTCTTAATGATATATCTGGATCAACTTCAACATGCAATGTTAGAGTAGCATATGAACCAAAATAATTTACCCTAATATTATGAACACCATAAACTCCATCAATAGAGTTAGAGATTTCTTTTATTTCATCAATAAGCTCTTTAGAGGGTAATTTCCCCATTATATTATTTATATTGTCCTTACCAACTTCAAATGCTGCTTTCAATATAAATATTCCTATCAATAGGCCAACTAATGGATCTAAAAAAGTAAATCCAAATTGAGATAAAATAACACTAATTAAAATTGCTATACATGAAAATATGTCCATTTGTTGATGTTTTCCATCAGCTACTATTGCAGGACTATTTATTTTTTTTCCAATATTGATGATATATCTACTCATTAATATATTGATTATTATCCCAATTATTGCCATTACTCCCGCCAAATATGTTGGAGCTATAAATTGTCCTCCAAAAAATATTCTTTCAATTGCTAAACTTATTATTTCATATGCTATTAATGTTAAGAATATTACAATTATAAGGCCTGCTATTGCCTCTGCTCTCCCATGTCCTAAAGGATGTTCAGTATCTGATGGTTTTTGTCCTATTTTAAAACCAACATAAGCTATAACAGAGGTAGCTATGTCTGATAATGTATGAGCTCCTTCAGCTACAAGAGCAAAACTCCCTGAAATCAAACCTACGGATATATTAAAAAAAGTTAAAAATATGTTTCCTGCTATCCCTATTGTAGCTGCTTTATTTCCTTCTTTTTTTCGTTTGGAATAATCTATTTAAACACATCCTAATATAATTAAAATTATTGAGTATAATTTCATATTTATCTTAATTTTCTCTTTCTTTTGATTTATTTTCTCTTTATATTTATCTTATTTTTATCTTTCTTTTGATTTATTTTCTCTTTATATTTATCTTATTTTTATCTTTAATTTTTTATTTTTTCTAATCTATGCATCGCTTCTTCTATATTTTCATAAGAATTTGCATATGACATTCTAACATTACAATTACATGTGTTTCCAAATCCACTTCCTGGAACTGTAATTACTCCAACATCTAATGCTTTTTTAACATATTCTGATGCATCTTCTACTTGGGGAAATGCATAAAATGCTCCTTCTAATGGGGTACATTTAAGGTTTAAATCATTTAAACGTTCTGAAATTAAATCTCTTCGTCTTTTAAATTCTTTCACCATGTTATTTACATATCCTTGTGGTCCCCTCAATGCTTCATATCCTGCTACCTGTGAAATTGAAGGGGCGCAAGCTGTGTTGTATTGATGTATTTTAAGTAATTCTTCTATTATTTCTTCTTGACCTGCTAAATATGCTATTCTAAGGCCAGTCATTGCATAAGTTTTAGAAAAACCATTTATGACAATTGCATTATCAGTAAATTGTTTTGGGGAATAATGTTTTTTACCATATATAATTTTTTCATAAATTTCATCACTAATTATTATAAAATCATTGTCTGTAGCTAAATCAGCAATAGCTTTTATATCTTGTTTTTCCATAACTGCTCCAGTAGGGTTTGAAGGAGAATTCATAATGAATGCTTTAGTTTTTTTTGTGATTTTTTCTTCAACATCTTCAAACTTAATCTTATAATCATTATTAACTTTTGCTTCAACAGGTATTGCTGTAGCATCAGAAATATCTACACAAGCTTTATATGATAAAAAACCTGGGTCAGGGATCAATATTTCATCACCCTTTTCAAATAGTCCCTGTGCACAAATGTATAGTGCTTCACTTGCCCCAACAGTTACTAATATTGAATTTGGATCTATACTTAACTTATTATCATTTTTAAGCTTTTTTGATATTTCTTCTCTTAATTCTAAGAATCCTTTATTATGGGTATAATGAGTAAAACCTTCATCAAGGGCATTATTAATTGCTATTTTAACATTTTCGGGTATATCAAAATCTGGTTCGCCTATTCCTAAACTAATAGCATTTTCATCACAAACCTCAAACATCTTTCTTATTTGTGACAATTCGATTGATTTTATTCTTTCTGCAGGTTTGACCATAATTATCCTCTTTTTAATAACATTTATAATATTTAATATCTAATTATTTCTAATAATTATATTTAATATCCATTATCTAATTATTTTTAGTAATTATAATTCCAATTTACTATAATTTACTATAATTTAATATAATTTAATATAATTTATTTTAATTTATTATAATTTTTAATTTTTATTAATAATATTAGTTAATATTTACTATTATTAGATATGCCTAACTTTCTAGGGGCTTAATGAAATTTAGGGGTACTTAAAATTTTTATATAATAATTATCTTTAGTTTATTGTATTTTAAGAGTTATTTATTAAAAATTATTTTGTTTAAATAATTTATTGATTATTTTAATATTTAATTTATAATTAAAACTAATCACAGGAGCCACAATTGTAGCAAGATCCTATTTGACACCATTCAGTATCTTGGCATTTTAACATTTTATCTCGCTCTTTTTTTAGGAAATTTTTATCTAATCCAATTTCTATGTTTTCCCAAGGTAGATTAGATTCTAAACTTTTTTTTGTTATATTTTTACCACTAAGTTCATTATCCTCATCTGTAGAAGAATAATATCCTTCACTATATTTGACCCATTCTTTAATAGGAATCTTAAAATCAAGAGATTTTTCTAAAATATTTCCTATTTCTCTTCCTTTACAAGATAAGACATATTGAATTAATCCCATCTTTGGACTATCAAATTTAACATCTATCCCTTTCAGTTCTTTTTTAAGATATTTTACTTTAAATTTAATATCTTTCAAATTATATCCTTCCCATTGCATAGGAGTATGTGGTTTTGGGATTAGGGGATTAATACTAAATTTTATTTTATTTTTATTCTTTAAAGAGTCTATTTCTTTGATATATTTTGCTAAAACATCAATATCTTCTTTTTTTTCATTAATTAATCCTATCAAAAAATATAATTTTAAATTAAGTCCTATTTTGGTAGCTTCCTTAACAATCTCTATTATCTTATCATCTTTTATGTTCTTATTAATTGACTTTCTAAGGATATAAATAGATTCTGGAGCTATTGTAATTGTTTTAGCTCCACTATCTTTCAATGATTTAAGAGTTTGATGTGTGATTGATTCAACTCGCATTGAAGGTGTTGAAACTTGAAAATCTTTATCTAACAATCCTTTTATTAGCTCATCTATCTTTGAATAATCAGAAACTGCTGCTCCAATTATTGAAACTTTTTTTAATCCAGTTTTTCTTCTTGCTTCATCTGCAATATTAAATAATTTCTCTAGGGATGTTTCTCGAAGAGGCCTATATAAATATCCTGACATACAAAACCTACATCCTCTAGTACATCCTCTAGATACATTTAATAGTATTGAATTTCCAAAAACAGGTAAATAATCTTTATCTTTCTCTTTTTCAGTTTTAACTATGATTGGATTAGTCACATGATAAGCTTTATCCATATTTTCAACAATAATTCTTTCTACTTTGTTATTTATTGAAGGAATATAAATCCCTTTTAATGATAAAAATTCTTCTACTTGGTTTAGGGGGTTATTTAATTGTTTATATATATCTAAAAAATCATATAATACTGGTTCAATTTCTCCAATAATAAAAACATCAATAAAATCCGAAATCGGTAGTGGATTAGCAGTCACACATGGGCCTCCTGCTATAATTAAGGGATAATTAGATTTTTTACCATATTTTGAATTTTTGATTTCAATTTTTTCTTGAATTCTATCTTCTCTTCTTATGGGTATTTCTGCTTTTCTAAGCATCTCTAGCATATTGAAATAATCTTGTTCATATTGAAGTGAAAAGCTAATTATGTCAAAATCTTTTAGAGGACTATTAGATTCAATACTTCTTGTTTCTGGATAAACTACTCTCTCACACCAAGTATCTTCTCTTTCATTTACCATTCCATAAATTATTTGATAACCTAAAGAGGACATAGCTGTTTTATATAAATTAGGATAAACGGATGCAAATCTAATATCTACCTTCATCGGCTTTTTTATAATGGTATTCTCTTCATATATCATTTATTTACCTAATAATAATGATTTTAATAATCATATAATTTTAATAATAGTCATATCTTAATAATAGTCATATCTTAATGATAGTTATATCTCAATGATAGTTATATTTTAATAATAGTTATATAATATTTATTATAATCATAATAATCATAATAATCATGTAACTGTAATTATAATTATAATAATAATTATATTCTAAACTACTTTAATTATTTTATATTTTCAATTGTTTTATAAATTTATTATATTCTAATTTTATTTATTTCCTAATTATTTTTATTTCCTAATTTTTTAGTAATCACGATAATTTTTATATTTATATATTTATGATTTTTAGAAGATTTTTGGTTTTTTATATTTATATTTTTTTAAAGATATTAATTTATTAATATTTTAGTTTTAATTTAAAAATAATATTAAAAATACTTGTAAAATAATCCCTAAATGGGATAATTATTTTCTTTTCTTATATTGGATGAATTTTTAAATAATATATTAACTTTCTATTAAATAAGTAACTATAAGGTACAATTTCTTTATTTTTAATTAAAATACTTCATCCAAGGTGCTTAAATTTTAATTAGGGGTATGTTTATTCATATTTAGTTTAGCTAAATTAATTATCACTTAAAAACTTCCCATGACTTAATATTTTCTCTGGACATTTTTGAATTAGTCATAACAAATCATATTCATATTCATTTGATTCTCTCAATTTATAGTAATTATTAATAAATTAGCTCAATTTATTCTTTATTTTTATATTAGAAACTTTTATAAGTGATTGGTGTAATACAATAATTATCCATTATACAAATTGTTTATTTAAAGAGTGAGGTTTAAATGATGATGAGTATAGTGAGATAATTCGAGGTGGAAAAATTTCGTTAAAAAGTAAGACATTACTTATAGTAGTGTTATCGCTATTTTTCTTTTCAATAGGGGTAACATTTGCAAGTGATGTAGGCGATAATGAAAATATTAATTTTGAAGAAAAAAATTATTTAAAAAATTTTGATAATATAACAAATAGTGATTCAGGCACATCAGACCTTTTAGATTCAGATAATGGATTAGAATATATTAATAATTCTGAAAATTCTACTAATAATAATCTATTAAGTTCAAATACTAGTTCTGATAATTTAGACTCAAATATTATTTCTGATAATTCCGACTTGGATGTTAGTTCTGGTAATTTAGGCTTGAATGTTAGTTCTGACAATTTAGACTCAAATGGTAGTTTTTCTAGTGGAAATGTAATAAATACAAATTCATCTAGTAATATTAGTTCAAATAGTACTAATAATACTAATAATACTAATAAAGCTAATGAAACCATAAAATCTAGTTCAAATACAAAATTTGCTGCTGGTGGGGATGAAAGGCCAACTAAACTTTCTCAAAGTCAGATTTTAGCTGCTTCTGATTCAGTATATAAATATATCAAAAAATACAAAAAATTACCAAATTATGTTACTATTGCAGGATATAAATTTTCCATGCCAGAATTTTTATATTTAATGAGTGTAACAGTTTATTATAAGAATGCTAATAAAAATTCAGCTGTAACTCCTAAGTATGGGATTTCAAACCCATCAAAACCAACTGGAGTTTCTGTTAAAGGTAAATTAAGCAAAGCTCAATATTCTTCATATTCAAAAAGTATTATTAAGTTTATGAAAAAATACAATAAAGCACCAAATTATATATCAACTAAACTAGGAAAAATGCAATATCAAACAGCAATTTTTGGGCTTTCAATGTTACTTCAATGGAGTAATTCCCATGAATCAAAATTGCTAAAATCTCTATCAATATCTGTAGGTAAAAAAAATTCAATAAACAAGTATATTCCTAAGTATGTTAGATCTAGTTCATCTTCAACTACAGATTCAAGCAAAGAAAAAGTTCCTTCTAGTGTTTTAAATAGTAAATATAATGGAGAATCTTTAGCTAAATATTTAAATCCAAGTAAAAATTGCCAATCTACAAATTCAAAAATAAAAGCATTAGCTAAAAAACTCACTAGTGGTCACACTTCTCAATTATCTAAAGCAAAAGCAATATTCAACTGGGTTAGAGACAAAGTTTCTTATAGTTTCTATTACAATACAAAAAAAGGTGCTACTGGTACTTACAATTCTAGAACTGGAAATTGTGTAGATAAAACACATTTACTAATTGCATTACTCAGATCTTCTGGTATAGCGGCAAGATATGCTAATGGTCAAGCTAAATTTACTAGTGGTAATACTTATGGACATGTATGGGCTCAAGTACTTATAGGAGACACTTGGGTTGTTGCAGATACAACAAGCTCAAGGAATAGTTTTGGTGTTGTTAACAACTGGAAAGCAAGTACTGCTAAGGTTTATGGATACTATTCTTCAATAAGTTTCTAAGCTAAACTATAAAATCAATATTTAGTTGATTAAGGTTTATTCCTTAATCATTTTATTCATTTTTTTATAATTTTTAAATATCAATAATTTCTTTTTTTATTTATTTTATTATTATATATATTAATTAATCTGTCTTCTATTAATCAATTAATATCTAAATTTATTATTTTATTAATTTTATTTTTTTATATTACTATTTTTTGAATTTAAACTGTTTTTAATTATAATTTTAACTTTTTTAATTATAAATTAACAATAAATATATAAGTGTAAAAATAGAATAATTAATGTAAAATAATTAATTTTATACTTATTATTAATAAATACTTATTAAGGGGTTAAATGTCTGTAAAAAAACAATATAAAAAGATAGCTGTTGGTGGAACATTTGATAGGTTTCATAATGGTCATAGAAAATTATTAGAAGAAGCTTTTAAACATGGAGAATCTGTTGTTATTGGAGTAACTTCCAATGTATTTGCTGGTAAAAAGGGTAATATTGATTCTTGTGATAAAAGGATGGGAAATTTAAATGATTTTCTAGCTTCAAAACAAAATAATTTCCATATTGCAAGATTAGACGACTCTTATGGGTCTACAGTTTATGAACCTGATTTTGATGCTATTGTTGTAAGTGAAGAAACTGAACCAACTGCTATTGAAATTAATGAGATTCGTAAAAACAAAAAAATGGAACCTCTAGATATCATTGTTATTAGTTTTGTTTATGCTGAAGATGGAATTCCTATTTCTTCTACTAGAATAAGAAAAGGAGAAATAGATACTAAAGGCCATTTATTAATATAATACATTATTTTTATATTTTATCTTAGTATCATATTATTTTATTATCTTATTATATTATTTATATTATTATAATCTTATATTTTATATTCTTATATTTTTAATAGAATATTGTCTTTTACACCTTCTATAAGAGTTTTAAGGTTATTATTTATCGAATTTGAAATATTTAAAACATAACTACCTGCTAATATGACAATAACCAATACTGACCCTATTAATAATATTATTTCAACACTCCCTTGACCTTCTTCTTCTATATATATTTTATTTTTTATTTTAAACAAGCTCCTTTAAGTCGAGTTCATCAAATCTCTAACACTATTAACATCATTACTTGCATTTAAATCAGTTTGAGCAGTTGAAAAATAGCTTCTATATATCATTAGTGCGGCAATAGCTATTACTATGACTCCTCCAAATAATAATATATATTCTGCAGCTCCTTGCCCAGTATTTTCTTTTTGGATATTTTTTATTTCTAATTTTAAAAATTTAATTTTTTCATTTTTTGTCTGTAAATTAAGTTTTTTCAATATATTAATCTTATTTCCTTTAGTTTCTTTATTAAAATACTTATTAAAAAAATTCATATTATTTTTTCTCCATAAATTATTACTATATTATTTTTATCTTACAACTATATAATATTAACTATTTATAAAAAAGTATTACATTTTTACAATGGTTTTTTATACAAATTTTCTTGATTTAAACATCATATTTATAAAGAAAGTAAACTATAAATATTATATTATAGATTAGGGTTAGGATTATTAGGGTTATAACTAAAGTTCATTATAAAAAATTGTTATTTTCGCTTATTTATTAATCCAATAAAAAATCTACAAAATAAAATTATAAAATTTAGTTTAATTAGATAAATTGATTTAAATGATTTATTAATTGAATTAATTAATGGATATTATTTAAATTTGTTAAACATAAAATTAGTAACATAGATATTTAGAAATTTCAATAATTATAATAGTTATTTAATATTTATTTAATAATTGTCAATTTTTTTATTATATGTGGTTATTTGTATTTGCTTTGTGCCTTTAAAACATATTTAACAAATTTAAATATTATATCTTGATATTATCTTTTATATAATAAAATTATAATTTAGATAATTGATAAAAATTAATAAAAATTACTAAAAATAATAGAAATTGGATTTAAATATTATATTTAAATCTATTTCCATTACATTAATAGGGTCTTAAATAATATGCATTGGATTTTAAAAGGGATTTGCTGTAAGGTGGTTTTTGATGTCAAGTATAGTCAAAATATTTGGAGGCTTAGTCTTATTGGCTGCGGGGATAACTATAATTTATGAAAGTTCTATATATCATCTTATAGATATTTTTATTATTTTTGGAATTGTATTAGTTATCATCGGTGCTTATCTACTTATTTTATCATTTTTTGAAAGAGGAAAAATTTCTAATTTAAAAAATTTTCAGAAAAATAATAAAAAACCAAAAAGTGGAATTTTAGAGGGTAATATTAACAATAATGGCTCTGATAATAAGAATAATAAAAATCTCAACAAAGCAACTAAAAAAAATGCTTTAGCTAGTGCTTTGGAGAATAATTTATCTAATAATAAATTAGGGGCTATTGACACTGATAAAATAAAAAATAAAGTTAAAAATTCTTCTAAGAAGAAAAACCCCAAATCTGTACTAACACCAATAGATTCTAAACCTAATGAAAATAATAAAAAGTTTAGATTTACTCCGAATTATGAAAAACCTATGAAAGTAAATAGGAGACCAAAGAAAAAGAGTAAATTAAACTTAATAAATGAAGAAGAAAATTCTACTTTGAATGAGAATAAAAATAATTCTGAAGATAAAAATAAGTTTGAATCAGGAGGAATTAAGAAATCTGAAGCAGTAGCAAAAGCACTTGCGTCTGATGATTTCATAAGACCTATTCACAATGAATCTAATTTATATGAATCAAAAATTTCTAATCCAAATGACAAATTATATAATAAATTAGAAAATATTGAAAATAAAGATCACCTATCTAATATAAATGATATTAAAGATATAGATGATTTGGGAAATATAAAAAATATAAATAATATTGATAATATTGATAATATAAAGAATATTAGTGAGTTAAATACTGTTGATGAAGATTTAAATAATATTGATGGCGATTTAAGTAAAAAAATTTCTAATAATGAAAGCTTTTCTAAATTCTCAAGAAGTTATGTTGTTTGCTCTAAAGGTGCTATGACTTCTAAAGAAGCTTTTGAAGAGTTAGCTAAAAAAGCTAAAAAAGAAATGCTATTAAAAATAAATTCAATTAAAGATATTGATGATGATAAATTTTTATCAAAACTTTCATCATTGAATGTAAAAATAATTATTCAAGAATTTGATATTAAAAATATGTCGCATGTTCTTTTAATCACATCTCTTCTTGAACAAGGAATTGAAATAAAAACTTTATCTTCAATAGATACTATTAATTTGATAGCTGATGAATCTAATGCATTAGTTATTTATGATAATAATAAAGAGGATTTGGATGTTGGTGCTGTTTACAATGATTCAAAATCTATTTCTAAAATCAAATCAATGTTTGAAAAATCTTGGGAAATAGCAAATAATTTGAAAATTAATAATCTTAATTAGCTTTAAATAAATTTTATATAAATGAATTTTATTAAATCAATTTTATTAAATAATTTTTAATAAATTATTTTTAAATATACTTAATTATAATTTTTTCATAAATATAATCAATAAATAATTTTTTCATAAATATAATCAATAAATAATTTTTTTTATTGAAGTATAATTAATTAATAATTTTTTATTAGATTGAAATATGATTAATATAATTATCATAATTATAAAAGAAGTGGTTAAATGGTAGAAATTACATGGTTAGGGCACTCTGCTTTTGAAATACTCTCAGACAAGAAAATTAAAATATTAATAGATCCTTTTATAAGTAATAATCCTTCATGCAATATCCCTGTTGAGGAAATTGATGCAGATTTGATTTTATTAACTCATGGCCATTCAGACCATTTTGGGGATGCTATGGAAATAGCTAATAGAACTGGTGCAAAAATTATTGGAAACCATGAAGTGGCTTTATTTTTATCACAACAAGGATTAGAAGCTGTTGGAATGAACATCGGAGGATCGATATTTATTCATGATATAAAGATTACAATGCTTGATGCAAGACATTCTTCAACAATTGATTTTCTAGAAGAGATTGTACCTGGTGGTTGTGCTACTAGTTTCCTTATTACTTCTGAAGAAGGAACTAAAATATTTCATGCAGGAGACACTGGTCTTTTTGGTGATATGGAAAAGGTTATTGGCGATATTTATAAACCAGATATTGCTCTACTCCCAATTGGTGATAAATTTACTATGGGTCCTTTTGAAGCGTCTATTGCAACAAAGTGGATTTCACCAGATGTTGTGATTCCAATGCATTATAATACTTTTCCAATAATTGAACAAGATACATCTATATTTGCTAACTTTGTAATGCAAATGACTCCTAAAATACAAACTGTTGTTTTAAATTCTGGAGAAAGTTTCAAATTTCATTAATAAAACAAAAAAATATTAAATAAAAAATTAAGATATTAAAATAGTTTTGATTTAATATATCTCTTATTAAAAATTTGATTTATCTTATATAATTTAATTAATTTATCTTATATAATTTAATTAATTTATCTTATATAATTTAAATTACCTTATTTATCTTATCTAATTTAAATTAACTAATTTATCTTATATAATTTAAATTAGTTAACTTAAATTAGTTAACTTAAATTATTTAATTTAAATTTAAACAATAATTTAAAATATTTGATTCATCAAAAATATCTGATTTATATAATTTAAATAAAAAGATGTCATTTGAATATTTTAATTTTTGATATTATTTAATGAATTTATAATTTAATTATGAATTCTGTTTTACTGTAAATAATATAAAAAATAGGATTGAAATTATAAAACTATATGCATATATAAATAGTATAATGTTGTAATTATTATTAATATATGTTTTAATAATATTATTTTCTTTAAAATATTTTTTAAAGTTTTATAATTTTTACTAAAATATATTTATTATAAAAATTAATATTATCAATAGAATCTATTAATTAGAAATTTATAGTTAAAAATAATCAGAAATTTATAATTAAAAATTTATTTTATTAATTAAAAATTTTCTTTGTTAATACAAGATTTTATTTATTATATCTTATTCATTGGATATTATTCATTAATTCATTTGTTAGATAGTTATTAGCTAAATAATTAGTTGGATGATATTCATAATTTCATTATTCTTATATTATTCATAACTTCATTAGTTAAATATTTATTCATTGGAATTTCATTAATTCATTATTTATTCTGAGTGATAAAATGGGTTTACTTGATTTTATAAAAAATTTATTTAAAAGGAATAAAAAAGTTAGTATAGGTCTTTATGGACATCCAAACTCTGGTAAAACAACATTAGCTAATCAAATAGCTAAAGATTGGATGGGAAAAGATATTGGATCAGCTTCTAATATTCCGCATGAAACTAGAACTGTTTTAAAACAAGAGAAAGTAGTTATTAAGGATGGAGAAAATGAATTAGATTTTGATATAATTGATACTCCTGGTATAGCTACTAAAATTGATTATCAAAACTTTTTAGAGTTTGGATTAGAGGAAGATGAAGCAAAAAGTAGGGCAAAAGAGGCAACTAAAGGAATCATTGAAGCAATAAAATGGTTAGATGATGTTACAGGAGTTCTTCTTGTTGTTGATGCTACAACTGATCCTTTAACACAAACTAACATAACTATAATTGGTAATTTGGAAGCAAGGAATATCCCCTTCATTGTGGTAGCTAATAAAATTGATATGGAAGATGCTAATCCTGATAAGATTGTTTCAGTTTTCCCACAGCACACTGTTATTCCTATTTCTGCTTTAAACGGAGATAAAATAGAAGAACTTTATAAAGCAATGTTTAATAAGTTCAATTAGGGGAGTGTATAAAATGGAAGGACTAAAAATGGATTTCATATCCTCCGAAGCTCTTGAAAATGCTACAAGCATGGAAAAAATATATATGATTATTGATAAAGTTAAAAATGGGGCTGTTGTTGTTATGGAAGGAGGTTTAACTCCTTCTGAAAGAGCAGAACTTATTGAAACCACTATGAGGGAAATTGATATAGAAAATTTTGTAGGTATAGATGTTCACACTTTAGAAAAAGATTCTGCCTCATTTTTTGGCTTATCAAAAAAGAGAACTGTTGTTATAACTATCATTGGACCTGCAAATGTAATGAAAACTGTTAAAAAACAGTCTAATCTTTTATCTATGGTGGCAGATCTTGGAAGTAGCTGATAAATTTTGTTTACTAACTTTTAATTTAATTTAATTTAATATGCATTTGAATTATTGGATGTTTATTATTAATTAAACTCTTCAGATAATAAAATTTAGCTATTAATTTTTATTTTTTCATAATGGTGGTATATTTGAATATATGTAGTAAATGTGGAACAGAGCTAAAAGGCGATGATTTATTAAAAGGTTGCCCAAAATGTGGGAGCAAACTTTTCAAATTCGTCAATACTAAAGCTATTGAGGAAAAAAAACGCAGAGAAAAAGAAGAAAAGGAAAATCCTGCACCTGAAGAAAAAATAAGTATTGATAAAAATTCTGTTGAAAGTATAAAAGTTGAAGATAAAGGGGTTTATGAAGTAAATCTTCATCATATTTTGGAAGGAGAAACTGATGTTTTTTCTGATAAAGAGGGCAATTATGCTATTGATATAAATTCTCTTTTAAGAAAGAATAGAAAAGGGGATAAAAAAGATTAATAATTTTTTTATTTTTTTTACAAATTTATAATTATAAATATATTTTAAATTCCTTTTTTGTTTATTTTATAATATTTATAGATTTAGAGAATTAGGAATATATTTTAAATTCCTATTTTGTTTATTTTATAAATATTAATAATATTCTTATTTTTAAAACTTTTTTTGTTTATCGAAAAGACTATCTCCATGTGAGTCCATAGCTACAATAAGAGGGCCAAAATTTTCAACTTCTAGTTCCCAAATTGCTTCTGGCATTCCTAAATCAAGCCAATGAACATCAGATATATTTTTTATTGAATCAACATAAAGTGCAGCACACCCTCCAACAGCTACAAGATATACAGCACCTTCTTTTTCAAGGGCTTCTTTGACTGTATCATCCATTCCACCTTTTCCAATTATGATTTTTGAACCCATTTCAATTACTTCTTTTTCATAAGGGTTCATTCTCATACTTGTTGTTGGTCCTATAGCAACTATTTTAAATCCTGATTCTTTATCTCCTGTAATTATGGGTCCTGCATGGAATATTGCAGATCCTTCAATATTACATGGTATTTTATCTTTTCCTTGTTCAATCATCCTTTTATGGGCTTGATCCCTAGCTGTAAGGATTTTTCCACTGATAGTAACTACATCTCCAGCTTTTAAATCATTTATATCATTTGAACTCACAGGGGTAAGTAATTCTTTCAAAAAATCACCTATTGTTAATAATGTTTTCACTATAACTATTTATTAATAATAATTTTTTATAAAATAATTTTAATAATTATTTTCTATAAATAATTTTTTCATAAAATATTTTTTCATAAATTTTCTTAATTATTTTTTAATAAAAGTTTTATATGTATTCTAAAGTTTGCTTATAATTAAAATTTTGTTTTTAGTATATATGCTGTTTTTTATTAGATTATTATTTGTTGATTTTTTAATAATCAGTTTATATTTTAATTACTTTCTCATCTTTTCTTTATTATTTATCCTATATTAATTTTTATATTAAAAATTGACATAATGTTATTTTTAAGAACTGTTAAATATCTTATGGACCTAATATAATTTTAGTATATAAATTTCATAATTTTCAGTAAAATTATACTAGTAAAAAGTATAAATTTAAAGTGTCATTTTGAATAGAATTTTAAAAATAATAATTAAAAAATTATATTTTTAAAGTATGATCTTTAAAGAGGATAATTTAAAAATTATAATATTTAAAAGAATAAATCATAAAGTATATTTTTAATAGTATATTTTTTTAGGAGTATATTTTTAATAGTATATTTTTAGGATTATATTTTTAAAAAATATATATTAATGAATTAATATATAAATTAATATTAATTTATATTTAAATATATTAAATAATCCTTCAAGATTGGGATAATATTTTGAAAGTTAAATAACAATTTAAATTGGAATGTTATTTAAATTTTGAAAATGTTATTTAAATTATTAAATTATATTTTATTAATATTAAAAATATGTTATTAATATTAAGGCTTATATTTTAAAATTATAATGTATTATGTAATATTTAATTATTTCATTGATATTAAATATTTTCTTATATTAAAAATTTAATGAAATTGTCTATCTATTGCTTTGATCTAAAATGAAGTTAGGTGTAATTAATGTCAAGTATGAGTAATGTAGCAGGTTTATCAAAGTATATTAGAACATTTCCTAGCACTAAAATATCCATATTTTCAATGATATTTATAAGTTTCATATCTGGAGTATTGATTTTTTTTATAGACCCTTCTATAAATTTAACCATTCTTGAAAAAATATTTTATGGTGGGGCTTTTGGTTTTGGAGCTTTTGGTATTAGCTCTATTATTGGAGGAGCTTTAAGTCAACAGCTAATAACCTCCATGAAAGGTATCAACTTAAAAACGAAACATTCAATGCTTTTAGCATTGATGTCAATGGTTTTAGTTGTTTTAATTGCAATTATAGGGACTATAATATCTTCAATTTTTCATATAGAACTTTTAACTAACTCTGTTTTATTTGGGTGTGTACTTGTATTTGCTTTTTTAATATTTGTTTTTTGGAGTACTTCTTCTATAGGTCTTCTTAAATCAGCTATTGTGGCATGTTTGCAACCATTATTAATATTAGCTATGTTGATTGTGGTATTTTTCCTTGGAAATGCAGATAAAGTATTTGAATTCGGTTTTTTATCTCTAATTATAAAAGTTATTGTTGCAAATATAGTTTTTTTATTAGCTATTTATTCCTTTGTTGCAGTAATTGAATCTCCAATGAGAAAAAATTTGGGTATTGGTCTTTTAGACTTAGTAAGTCTATTTATATCTCATCTTAGTGATGGTAGTGGATCTCTTGAAAAGATATTTGAAGATATTGGAGAACCAATTGATACATTAGTAGGTATAGTTAGTTTTAAAAGAAAGAATGAAATGCCAAATAATGATGAAATAACTGATTTAGGAAATCAAAATATTGGAAATAATATTAAATCTCTTTTCATTAGTCCTTGTGTTCATCCTGGTCCAATTGGGAGTATTGGTGGTTCTAATATGCCAACAATCCTTGCAAGCAGATTTGATAATTTCACAATGGTTGCTCATGGACCTTCTACTCATGATTTCAATCCTGTTTCTCAAAAAGAGATTAATAAAATTGAAAATACAGTTAAAAATGCTTTAAAAAATATTGATTATGGGGATAAAGCTAGTAAATTTTTAAGATATTGTGAAGCCAATGCTAAAGTAGGTGTTCAATTTTTTAATGATAGTATGGTTATTTTAAGTACTTTTGCACCTTTTGGTAGTGATGATATTGAATTTGGTGTAGGTTTATCATTAATGAGTCAAAGTAAGAAACATTGTAATGTTAAGAATAGTATTGTTGTTGATTGCCATAATTCTTTCAATGAGGAAAAAGGTAGGGTTTTACCTGGAAATCCAGAGGTATTTCAACTTTTAGATGCAATTGATAAAGTTAAGTGTCCTGATACTGAAAAAGGAATTAAAATAGGGTGTTCAGAAAATTTAATGGAAGATTTGGATAAGAATAATGGTGTTGGTGAAAGTGGCCTTAAATTAATGATAATTGACACTCAAAACCAAAAAACTGCTTATATTCTCTTAGATTCAAATAACATGGAAATAGGTTTTAGAGAGGAAATCATAAAAGCTATTCAATCTGATGAAGAGTTACCTATAGATGAAATTGAAGTGATGACTACTGACACTCACTTTGTAAATACATTATCAAATGGTTATAATCCAGTTGGCCTTACAAAAAGAGATGAAATAATTAAACATATTAAATCTGGCCTTAAAGATGCTCTAAATGATTTAGAACCTGTAGAAGTAGGATGTTCTGTGGAGCGGATTGTTGGACTCAATACCTTTGGACCTAATAATTCTGTTGAACTTGTTTCAACTATTAGTTCAATTGTTGCAGTTAGTAAAATAATGGCCCCAATTATATTTATATTGGCAATATTATTTGTTTTTGTTTGGATTTTTTATTTGCCGGGAATTTAGATTTAAATTAAAAAATTTTCATCTAAATATTTTTTATTAAACAAATTTTCATCTAAATATTTTTTATTAAACAAATTTTTATTTTAAAAAATTTTTATTTAGTACAATTTTTATTTAAATACCATTTTTAAATAAATTGAAAACTAAATACAAATAAATTATTGATTTAGGAGTATAAATTAGTATTGATATATCAATGCATATATAATATAAATTTAGCATTAATATTTTTTTAAAATAACAAAAAACTAGTTTTAAAACACATGTAGAACATATAAAATTTTTAGAATAGATATAAAAGATAGATAAGATAGAAAATCTAAAATATCTATAAAAACTAAAAATAACAAAAATTGAATAAAAATAGATTAAAAATAGATTAAAAATATTTTTAGAAAAATATTAAAAATATTTTTTATTTTTAAATTTGTAAAAATAGGAAAATTTTAGAAATAAAAATAAAATTTAAGTAATTAACTAAAAATTAGATATATATTTTAGAAAATTACTGGTGCATAATTTATTATAAGGGTCCAGACTACAAACCATGCAAATATAAATGGAACTATTCCATCCCATAACCATTTTGTAAATCCTTCTTGCTTTCCAAACAACCTATCACATAGTTGGCCCATTGCATAAAGTATGATTATTCCAATTACTCCAGCAACTAGCTGATTTTGCCCAATTCCAGGTATCATTCCTAAACTCATTAAAGAAGTTATGTAACCTGTGATTATTGCAGCTACAAGGTGTATTGAGGTGATTTTAACACTAGTATCTATCTCCATTAATTTTCCTCCATAAATAAAAATTATATAATGATATTTTATTATATAAATAATATATGTAATAGATAATTGTCATAAAATTATAAATATTATCAGATATTATTAAATATGTAGCTAATAATTATAAATTTATTCCTTTAAAAACTTATCTAAAGATTTCTATAATTATTTATTTTAATTTTTTATAAATTTTTTAAAACTTTTTATAAACTATTTTAAAATTTTATAAATTTTTCATAAAATCAAATTATTACTAAATTTAAAATAATAATTTATAGTTTAGTTTATTGATTATTTTCAGTAGGTATTTAATCATTAAATCATCTTAAATTATATATGAATTATAATATGGTTATAATGTATATTTAATCTATATTTTTTAATATTAGATTTGTTGTATAAACTTAGTTAAACATAGTATTAATTATTTTAATATATTATTTTAGAATAAGTTTAAGTTCATTCAAGTTCAATATTAATTTTATATATACTATTCAATACTAATATTATTATTAATATTATATTTATTATTATCTTAATTATTATCTTTATTATTATATTTATTATTATTATTATTATTATTTTAGAATAATATCGTGCTACAAAATTATTTTATTAATGCATAAATTAAATTTAATTAATTTTATTTATTTATCCATATTATTGGTTTAAAAGGTTTTAAAATGAAAACAATGTCAAATGTAGATATTAATGCTATATGTTATGAATTGAATGAACTTTTAAATGGTGCGAGAGTAGATAAATCATTTCAACCTACTAAAGACACTGTTATTATGAGATTTCATGTAAAAGGGACTGGACGGATTGATGTTGTATTTCAAGCAGGTGTAAGAATTCACACTACTCAATATCCTTTAGATAACCCAAAAATGCCTCCTTCTTTTCCAATGGTTCTTAGAAAACATCTGAAAGGCGCTAATGTCATTTCTATAAAACAACATAATTTTGATCGTGTTGTTGAAATAAAAATCAAAAAGGAAAAAGTTTACACTCTAATAATAGAACTATTTTCTAAGGGTAATATAATATTACTTGATGAAGAAGATAATATTATCATCCCTTTAAAGAGAAAACAGTGGAGTGATCGGGATATTAGCTCTAAGAAAGAATATAAATTCCCTCCAAAAAGGGGAATAAATCCACTTGAATTGAAAAAAGAAGAGCTAAATGAAGTATTTAAAGAATCGAGTACAGATTTAATAAGAACATTGGCTAGAAGTGGTTTGGGTGGAGTGTATTCTGAAGAAATTGTTTTAAGGTCAGGTATTGATAAAAAAGCTTCTGCTTCTAAATTAAGTGATGATGAAATAAAAAATATTTATAATATTATTCTGGACATATTTGATCCTTTAAAAGATCATAATATTTCTCCTAATATCGTTTTAAAAGATCAAAATATCTCTGAAAGTAGTATTTCTGAAAAAATTTCTAGTAATATTAATAAACCAAAAGAAGATGTCCTACCTCTTGAACTTAAGCTTTATGAAGATAATAATGAATATAAAAAGGAACATTTCGGCACTTTTAATGAGGCTGCTGATGAATTCTTTTCAAAAAGAGTTAAAAATGAAATTAAAGGGGTTCAAGAATCTATATGGGCTAAAAAAGTTGGAAAATATGAAAAAAGACTCAAAATTCAGAATGAAACATTAGAAGGTTTTAAAAAAACAATAGAAATTTCTAAAGAAAAAGGTGATCTTTTATATGCATATTATTCTCAAATTGAAAATCTTCTAAATGTTATTCAAAATGCAAGGGCTAAAGAATATTCTTGGAAAGAAATTGCTAAAACATTAAAGGATGCTAAAAAATCAGGGATGGATGAAGCTCAAATATTAGAGTCTATGGATAAATTAGGTAATTTGATTTTGGATATTAATGGTAAAATGATTTCTATTGACTCAAAAATAACCATTCCTGAAAATGCTGAAGTTTATTATGAGAAAGCTAAAAAAGCTAAAAGGAAAATTGAAGGAGCATTAATAGCTATTAAAAACACAGAAAAACAACTTAAGAAAATGGAGGATAAAAGGGACATAGCAATGGAAAATGTTATGCTTCCTCAAAAAAGGGTTAAAAAGAAACTTAATTGGTATGAAAAGTTAAGATGGTTTGTTTCTTCAGATAATTTTCTTGTTATTGGTGGGCGTGATGCAAATACTAATGAAGCGGTTGTTAAAAAATATTTAGATAATAATGACATTTATCTTCATTCTGATATACATGGTGCATCTTCTGTTGTAATAAAAACAGAAGGTAATGATGTAAATGATAATACTCTTAAAGAATCTGCAATATTTGCAGCTTCATTTTCAAGTGCATGGTCAAAGAATTATGGAACTCAGGATGTTTATTGGGTTAATCCAGAACAAGTATCAAAGACTCCAGAATCTGGGGAATTTGTAGCTAAAGGTTCTTTTATAATTCGAGGAAATAGAAACCATATTCGCGGAGTTAATCTGAAGATTGCTGTTGGAATTGTTGATTATGAGGGAAAAAGAATCATGGCTGGTCCAATTGATGCTTTGAAAGCCCATACAGATAATTATGTTGTAATAAAACCAGGTTATACAAAAAAAGAAGCAATAGCTAAAAAAATTCTACATAAGATTAATAAAGAGGATATAATTAGCTTAGATGATGTTGTGAGAGTTTTACCTTCTGGTAAATGTGATATTGTAGATTTATAATCTGTGTATATTATAATATATATTTAATCAATTGTATTATATTAAATTGTATAATAAATAATAAATAATAATAATAATAATAATAAGTATATTATTTAATATAATCATTTTTTCTATTAATTTAATTTTCTATTAATTTAATTTTTTATTAGTTTAATTTTTTATTAGTTTATTTTTTTATTAATTTATTTTTAATTTTCTTTTATTTTTTCATGATTTTTAAGTTTATTAATCATATTTTAAGATTTTTAATTTTTAAAAATAAACTATTTTTTTGTTTTGATTTTATTATATTTTATATACAAGCAGATACAAAATATTATACAACTAATCATGATAATATATACATTTAGTTAAATATATGATTAAAGGATTATTAAAAATAATTACATTTTGGAATAATAAAATTTTGGGGTGTAAATATATTTCGAAAAAAAGATGATGATAGAATAGATGATAATGTATATTCTGGTAAAAAAGGAAGTAAAAGTATTATTCCTGCATTATTGATAATTTTAGTTGTTTTGGTTGTAGGTATTGCTTCATTATCAATTTTAATGCCAGGTATTTTTGATCCAATTACTGATAAATTTTCGAATAATTCTCATAATGATTCAAACACATCAAAACATACAGCTGTTAAAAAAACTTCAGACATTAAAATCGAACCTAAAGAAGGATATTCTGAAATAACTATTAATGGAATGAAAGGATTTATTAAATCGGATTATAATAATTTTGTCATTGTCAATAATAAAACTAAATATAATGGCCTTGATGGTTATTTGAATTTAACTGCTAATAAATCAGTAGATTTTGTTGATTATAATAGTTTTTCCCAACTTGTTGCAAAAAATGGTTCTTTCTCTATTGTGGTAACAAATGACTCTAATATTGAAAACCCTTTAAATAGGATTAATTCTGAATATGCAGCTAATAATGTGAATAATGATACAAATATAATGTTGATGGGTAATAATCTAAGAATAATTAATTATAATGACTATTCTACTCAAAATTTCACTGGTGAAATGACTTGGGCCTATTTCACTGTTAATGGAAAAGATGTTGCTATAGGGTGGCAAGGAGATAATTTAGACATGTATGTTATTGAAAGTTTCTTTAAATTAAATTAAACTTTCATTTTTTTATAAACAATCTAATAAATAATATTTTTATTTTATTAAAATATTTTATTAAAAAATATTATTTATTTAATTAATATCTTTTTTATTTGTCATTAATTATCATTTAATATTATTTCTACTAATTCTTTAATTCTTATATTATCTTATTTGAAAAAAACTTATATTAAAAATATTTCCTACTATTAAAAGGTTTTTATAAAAAATTTCTATAAACATTTATATACTATTATAAGATTAAATAATACTACTTCATTTAATAATTTCTAACTTTAAAAGTTAGCTATATTAAATTTTTAGTGGATATGAATGTTTAGTTTATAATATATTTTTTAATTTGTAATGATTTTTTAATTTCTACATGATTTTTTAATGTGTTATGTTATAAAATTTATGTAAATTTAAAATTGGTATATATTAAAATATAAAAATTTATAAGTAAAAAAATCATATTTAAAATTTAATAGTTTATATAAAATTTAATAGTTTATATGACTTTAATAATTAATAATTCAATAATTTAGGGTGAAAATGCTTTAATTATTATTTAATATATTGTTTAATTTATAATATATTTTTAAATTAGTTTATAAGGGTGATATTATGGCAGATATTACAGAAGCTGCAGAAAAAAAATTGAAATCAAGAATTAGAAAATTTAAAAAAGTTGCAAAAGATGAAAATGAAAAAGAAAAATTCTTTGATCAATTAGGAGCATCAGTAGAAATATTTCTACCTACTAAAGACCCAGAGAAGCAAGGGGACAGTATAATATTTTATACTACTGCTGAAGGTAAAATAATTGATGCAGAATATTCATATAATGAAGGGGAAGAGAATTTTACTTCTTTGCCTATTTCTGACAAAGATTTAAATGTTTTAACCGAAATATTCAAAGCAAATTTCAAATTAGATTAAAATATTCTTATAATTTAATTATTTTATTTATTAACTTAAATTTTTATTTTTCATTGTTTTTAAATCGGTTTTAATAGTTAAATTATTTTTATTAGCTATTTAAACTCATTATTCTTTATTTTATTATATTAAACTTCTTAATCAACTTTTTCATATAATTTTTAAAATTCTATATTTACTAATATTATTTGTTATTTTATGGTTTAAATTATTTTATATTGCTTATTATACATTTATTTTCCTATTTAAATTATATTTATCTTTAATTTTTCATTTTACTTATTTTAATAATTATTTTTAAATTTTTATAAAAAATATATATATTATGTAAAAGAAATATAGTAATACAAGAATATTGTGGTGTAAAAATACATTATCAAAAATATCTGAAAAATCTGTTGGTTATTTATGAGAAAATTTGAAAAATTAGCTTCACTAAATCGCTATATGCCTCTTAAAAAAAAGGGTAATGAAGAAAGTAACATTGGTTTGTTAGTTGATGGTCCTAATATACTTAGGAAAGAATTTGATTTAGATTTAAAAGTTATAAAGGATTTAATGGATATTTCAGGAGATTTGAGAATAGCTAAAGTCCTCTTTAATCAATATGCTTCAGATAAACTAATAGAAGCTGTTGTAAACCAGGGTTTTACTCCTTTAGTTGTTGCGGGAGATACAGATGTTCACATGGCAATTGAAGCAATGGAATTAATTTATAATCCCAACATCGATATAATAGCATTAATGACACGGGATGCTGATTTTTTACCTATAATAAATAAAGCAAAAGAGAATGGTAAAGAAACAATTGTTATTGGGGTGGATTATGGATTTTCAATAGCTTTAAAAAATTCTTGTGATAAATGTATTATTCTTTCAACAGAAGGTGATGTTTTAGAAAGTTAATATGATTTTATAGTTCTTTAAAATCTAATGTTCCTTTCTTAAATGCTTTAAACATGTTTATTTTTATAAATTTTATGAAAAGTCTACATATTCTTAATTTTGGCATTTTAAACTTTCAAAATTATTTATTTTTATTACTATTAATATTTTCTATTTTAATTTTTATAATTAATAATTCTTATACTACTTTATATTTAAATAGCTATTAAACCCATATTATAATTTATTTATAATGTTTAGTTTTATAAAATAATTAATAAATATTAAA
>NZ_CALGFC010000061.1 GCF_937881195.1 uncultured Methanobrevibacter sp.
ATTAATAATATTTAATTATAATATTTAATTTTATATTTATCCATATTATTTTTAATTTATTAATAATATTTAATTATAATATTTAATTTTATATTTATCCATATTATTTTTAAAAAAAATACGGTTTTAAATTATCAAAAAAGATAATGTATGAATTGTAAAAAAGATTTTAAGATTTTCTATCAGCTTCTTTAGCCTCATATTCTGCTTTAGCTTTAGCTTTTTTACCTTCATACTCAGTTTTATTTTTCAATTCTTCTGTTTTATCCTGTACTTCATCTTTAATTTCCTTAGACTTCTTTTTAATATCATCTAACATTTTAAAAGACCTCCAATAATATAAGTATATTATGTTTAAAAAATTATATAAATATTATGATAGTAATAAAAAATAACATTAAAATAATATTTTAGTATATTTTAACAGATCTTTTATTTGTTTTTTTCCTAAAATGATTAGAAAAGTACTTATTTATAAATGAAATAATAATTATATATATAAATTCAAATCAAAAATATTTAGAGAAACTAGAGGCATTTAAATGGAAAAAGAAAAAATAATCAAACTTATTGGACTTTGCATTATACTTTTAATAGCAATATTAATACTATACTTCTTTTTACCAGTAGGCATGATTAGATTTATATTAGGTTTGATTGTAGCTGGAATCATTGGTTTAATAATGCAAAAAAAGATTTTTGAAGAAAAAGAAAGTTAATATGTTTAATCTTAAGATTTAAAATATTAATTTTTAAGGATATTTATCAAATTAAGCTAGTTATGTGGCTAATTATTAGTTCAATAAGCTTTATTCAACCATACTTAACTAAAAATCCTAAATAACTGAGAATAGTCTATTTTTTATAAAAAATCCTCAAAAATTAGATAAAAATTATATGATTATTTTTTTTAATAGAAGTTAAGTTTATATATCATAACTTACTAAAATAAAAATAGAGAATATTCTCTTTAAAATTTTTTCATGAAAAATAAATATAGTTTGGTATTATTTCATTGGTGGAGTAAAAAAAGGTATACTCTTTTTTTTGATTTATTTCATATTCACCCCCCTGAATATAATACTATAAAACATTGGATTAAAATGATATTGAAAAATACGTATTAAATGGTACTTTTCATGTCGCTCGGTTTATAATTTAATCAACAATATTATTACTTTCTCCACCAATGAAATAATACCAAAAAAACTTATAAAAAATTAAGATAAAAAGGAAAAAAATATGAAAAAGTCAAATTTACTATTATTAATTATAATAATACTAATTATATTAGGATTAATATTTATTTTATCTGATGGAAGCATTTCAATGGGAGAATTTTTAATATTAGGAATAGGACTACTTATAGGGATTTTCATTTCAGATAAAATAGGTGAATAAAACTTATCAATAAAAAAATATTTTCAATTGTTTTATTTTTTTATGTTTCCCCATATCATTTTTATCTTTAAAATGATAATATACTACACAAGTAGTTACATTAGCAGTATCTTGAATCTGTTTTCAAAGACAAATTATTAATAACTATTTTATTTTCATATTTTACAAAATTATTTTATATCTCTAAAACACCTAATAATTATTTTAAATCCTAAAAAAATAATATCTTTTTTATATATTTAGAGAGCATTCTATAATTATCTTTTCCATTTTAGTGATATATTATTTAAATACTAAATATAATTTACTAATAAAAAAACAAAGAAATAATTTATAGTAGTAGAATGTTTTCGATATATTTACATTATATTATCATAAAAAAATAGGAAGGAAAAAAAGAGTTTTAATATTCTTTTTACCCCACACTTAAACATTTAAAAATTTTATTTTTCTCTTTTTCTAGAGTAGGTTAAACCTAAACTACTTAACAACAGTAAAATTATTACTATTATTGGTATTCCTGTTTCTTTCATAGCAGCTTTACTCACTGCTGGATTGTGACTTGTTTTATTAGTACCATTAGGATTTATTGGTGTTGTATTTTCTTTTACTTTAAAGTTTGTGGAATTTGTAGACCCATAATAAATATTATTTCCATTATAATTAACTGAAACAAATAATATTCCTGATCTTTTTGGAGTGTATTTTAAAACCCAAACACCAAAAGCATTAGTTTTAACACTGAAAGATTTACCATCAACTATTACTTCTAAATTAGCATTAGCTATCGGGTTTCCATTTTCATCAGTTAAAATTCCAGAAATTGTAGTTTCCTCACCAACCTTACTATTTGGAGCATTGATTGTAACACTAGTATTCAACTTTCCAACATTGAAAATAGTACTATTAGTAAAACCAACATGAGTACTATTACCAGTCCAAGATACTGCCACATTTAAATTGCCAGAAGTAGTAGGAGTATAATTTAAACTCCAAGCACCTGAACCATCAGTATTCACATTGTAACTTGTACCATTAACAACAACAGTAAGGTTAATATTAGCTAATGGATTACTATTTTCATCTAATGCAACACCACTAATAATAGACTGATGTCCAACTTTACCATTAGGAGCAACAACAGTAGAATTACTAGTAATTTTAACAGTTATATTTACTGTTATATTAGAACTATTAGTATCATTATTGATGTTAGTCTGATTTACAGTAACATTAACACCATTAACAATAAGACCAGTACCATTAACACGAACAGTAATCACCAAAACAGCACTAGAACCATTAACCAAACTACCAACATCCCAAACACCAGAAATAGGATTATAAGTTCCTTGAGTTCCACTACTGTTAATATATATAAGACTAGTCGGAAGTATTTCATTTATTATAACATTTGTTGCATCATCAGGACCATAATTAGTCACAGTAATAGTGTAATTTATAGTTTGACCATTGACAATAACCCCTGTAACATTAGCTACTTTAGTGAGAGTAATGTTGACATAAGGTCTAGCAGTAATATTTGCTGTTATATTAGAACTATTAGTATCATTATTAGTATTATTCTCATTAGCTGTAACATTAATACCATTAACAATAAGACCAGTACCATTAACACGAACAGTAAGCACTAAAACAGCACTAGAACCATTAGCTAAACTACCAACATCCCAAACACCAGTAACAGGATCATAAAATCCACCACTAGAATCACCAATATAAACAAGGCTAGATGGTAACAATTCATTAACAATAACACCAGTAGCATCATTAGGACCATAATTAGTCACAGTAATTGTGTAATTAATTACATCCTCATCCCATACATCACCAGTAACATTAGCTACCTTAGTAAGGGTTAAATTAATTCCTGGAACTGCAGTAATATTTGTAGTTATATTAGAACTATTAGTATCATTATTAGTATTATTTTCATTAGCTGTAACATTAATACCATTAACAATAACACCAGTTCCATTAACACGAACAGTAATCACCAAAACAACAGTTTGACCATTATTTAAAACACCAATATTCCAAACACCAGTAACAGGATCATAACTACCAGAACCATTATCACCAATATAGATAAGACCAGAAGGTAAAATCTCATTAACAATAACACCAGTAGCATTATCAGGACCATAATTAATTACAGCAATAGTATAATTAATCAACTGCCCATTAATCACATCACCAGTAACATTAGCCACCTTAGAAAGGGTTAAATTAACACCAGGAACCACAGTAACATTAGCTGTAATATTAGAACTATTAGTATCATTATTAGTATTATTCTCATTAGCTGTAACATTAACACCATTGACAAGAGTAACACTACCACCATTAGTAGTAGCATTAACACGAACAGTAATTGCTAATATAGCAGTACCACCGTTTGCTAAATTACCTATATTCCAAACACCAGTAACATTATTATAAGCACCATTAGATGAATCAGTGATGTAAATCAGTCCAGAAGGTAAAAGTTCATTAACTTTAACATTAGTAGCATCATTAGGACCATAATTAGTCACAGTAATCCAGTAAATAATAGTTTGACCATTAACAACAGAATTAACAACATTATAATTAACATCATAAACTATCTTGTTGAGAGTTAAATTAACCTTTGGAACAACAGTAATATTTGTTGTAATGTTAGTTTCATTGTTAATATTAGATTGATTAGCTGTAACATTAACATTATTAACAATAACACCAGTACCATTAATCTGAACAGTAATCACTAATGTAGCAGAAGAACCATCAGCTAAATTACCAATATACCAAACACCAGTATCATTATCATACGAACCATCACCAACAGCACTTACAAAAATAAGGCCTGATGGTAAAATCTCATTAACAATAACACCAGTAGCATTATCAGGACCATGATTAATTACAGTAATAGTATAATTAATCAACTGCCCATAAGATAAATCTCCAGTAACATTAGCTACTTTAGAAATAGTTAAATTAATATAAGGCCTAACAGTGATGATTGCTGTAGCATTAGTTTCATTGTTAATATTAGGCTCATTAGCTGTAACATTAGCAGTATTAACAATAACACCACTACCATTAATTTGAACAGTTATCACTAATGTAGCAGTAGAACCATTATTCAAATTACCAATATACCAAAGACCAGTAACATTATCATACGAACCATCACCAACAGCACTTACAAAGATAAGATCTCCAGGTAAAGTTTCATTAACAACAACACCAGTAGCATTATTTGGACCATGATTAGTTACAGTAATAGTATAATTAATCAATTGACCATAAGATAAATCTCCAGTAACATTAGCTACTTTAGTAATAGTTAGATTGATATGATTAGTTCCATTTGCCCAAAATACTTTTCTCCAATCATCTACACCAAAAGTAACCATTATACTATATGGAATAACAGCAACATATAGAGTTTGATTAGTACGAGCATCCCATTGAGGGATTAAGGTAGGATTAGGACCCGCCCCTTCATCAAGACTGAAGAAAGGTAGTAAAGAAGGATTAAATGCACTGCCATCACTAAGCTGAATATAATAATAAAATTCAGAATTAGGATCATCACTACCATTACCTGTGTAATTAACATCAACTACAACCCAGTTAGTAGATACATTAACACGTCCAGTATTATCAAAGTAGTATGCTCGATTATTGTCACCCCACCAATTCATAGAAAAGTCAAAGGTTCCTCCACCTGCATAAACTTGATATCCTGTAGGAGTAGCATTGTTATTATAAAAACGATTGTAATTTAAAATAACATTACCTCCATCAAAACCTATAGCTCCACCATCACCATATCCATCAGTGTTATTTACAAAGTCAGATTGAGTGACATTTGTATTTCCAGCATTTGAGAAAATAGCTCCACCAACACCTGAAATAGCAGTATTATTATAGAAATAGGAACTAACAATATTATTATTAACATTTCCAGAAATATGAATCGCACCACCATCAGAAGAAGCATTATTACCAATAAATGTAGTATTAGTAATATTAGAATGTCCATTGTTATTGTTAATAGCTCCACCAATAACACTAGCAGAATTATTAATAAAGGAAGAATTAGCTATATTGAGGTTACCTCCATTATTGTTAATAGCTCCACCAGATTGACCAGTATTATTGTAAAAAGTAGAATTAACAACATTATAATTAGAGTTATATCCCATAACAAGAGCCGAACCACTATTATCTATAAAAGTACAATTAATAAAATTAATTGTTCCAGATTGGTAGTCTGTCATAACTCCATTAAAAGCATTAGCAAAAGTAATATTTATAAAAGTAATATTAAGAGCATTACCTGCTGTGGAAAATAGCTGACTAACACCACTTCCATTAATTATTACTTGATTTGAAGACCCATTACCTCTAATAGTAATATTTTTGTTTACTTGTAGATTAGTGTTGTTAGAACCAGAATATGACCCGGGTTGAAGAATAATAGTATCACTAGAATTAGCACTAGATAAAGCACCATGAATACCACCACTAGATGTATCATTGATAGTAATATTAGCTGCATTAATAGTACTTGAGGCTAAAAATCCCATTATTAATATAAAACCAATAATTATTATAGGTTTAAGAATTTTCTTTTTAATCTTTTTCACCTCCCTTTACAATTTATAAGTTTAATGAAAGTTAATAAAAAATATAAAGAAAATAAAATGTATTAAACAATCATCTACTTTGGATTCTTTATACTTTTTATAATCTCTAAAGATTTTACAAAATTTTTTTAGATATTTAAAATTCTAAGTTTATATAAAGTGAATATTCTCTTAATAAATCAACTATGAGCTTATCACAACAACCATAAATACTTTATAAATAGAATTTAATCATTTAATATAATAGAATTTATTCTTTTAATATAATTCATAGCATTTTTATCATCAACAGAAAAAGAATAACATGAAAAAATTGTGTAATAAACAAAATTCTGATAAAAATTACCAATACTTAACTCTAATAATGTGTAAGATTATGCAAATTCTAAAAAAATACCAAAAATTCTTTAGAAACTGTCTTTTAATATGTTTAACATGATATATAATATTATCTAAATTAATCTTCTAAAAGTAATAAAAGATTAGATAAAATAGTATCCTAATAATAAAAAATTAGATAAAAAATATAATAAAAAAAAAGTTTAAAAAGCTATTTATAAAATATGGAAATGAAAAACTCTAAAAAAGTAAAAATTAAATTAAAAAATAGCTAAAATAAAGGCTCTCTACGATAAAAAGGAGTGTTCTGAATTGGGAAACGATGTTCGTAGTGAGCCTAAAATTTAACTGAAAATTAACCATCTACGGAAGACTATTAGTGATTACTCACTTATAGTCAAGATTAATATTTGTAATCTATTAATATTTAAAACTTTTCATTAAAGTAATAATTTAAAAAAAATATTAAATAATTAAATTGATTAAAATAAATAAATTAGTTAATTATAAAGTTAGACTTCAAGCTAGTTTTATTATTTTTTATATATCTAGACTTTTTTTATTTTAATATATTAAATAAATAAAATTTTGTAGGAAATAATTTTTTCTATAGGTTCTTCCCCTATTTTTTAGAATTTTATCAATAATTTTAAAAAAATAGGAAAAAACAAAAGCAAAAAATAGATAAAAGAATTGATTAATATTGAAAACTTCAGATATTTATTTATAATGTTTTGATTAATGTTTCATGAAAAAATGATTAACTAAAGCTTTTTTGAGGTTGAGATATAGTTCATCCTTTTTTTATCATGCATTATTTTATTAATACATTATAAAAAAAATAATTTTAGAATCAGTTTTATAAATTTATAAATTTTTAGATCATGCCTCCTACTATTTTTAACAGATATTATTGTTTTTTTATTTTATATTCTGTTATTTTATTAGTAGAGGTCATCATCCATGAATAAAAAATAGTTATTCTGGCAGTTAGATAGGTGAACCTCATCACCTTTTATATATAATATTTATATAATTTTTAGTATAAATATTTTTTTATTTTATATACTAATTTTATATATTATATGATTATTATATTAAATATATTTCATAGTTTGAATTAAATATATTTTTATATTATTTAAATTTCAAAAATAGTTTTACAACTTCTTGTTTTTTGATGGGATTTTTTATTTAATATTATCAATACTTTTTATTATTTTTTTATGTTCTCAAAGATTAATTCTAGATTGGTTTCTATGAATTTTTTTAATGTGAATTTTGGAAATACTGTTGAAAGTTCTATGAATCCTTTAAAAATTGTGAAGAGGTATATAGCTAAGTCTTCTGAATTAATATCTGATCTAATCTCTTTCTTTTCTATAGATTCTTCAATCAATTCCTTATAAAATTTGAATATTTCTAGATTCATATTATGAAAAAGGTTTCTAAGTTCTTGATGTTGATAATATACACTCGTTAATAAGAGATGATGTTGTTTATAGTCAACATTAGTTTTATCCGATAGTTCTAGAATATCACTATGGTCTCCAATATTAAGACCAACATGATAATAGAAGGTAAACCTTAGCTTTTCAAGTGGTGTTCCTTTATAATTTTTAAGTATTTTTTTAAAATTTTCAATCTCTTTTAAGATGTACATTTCAACAATATATTTTAAAATATCATTTTTATCTTTAAAATGATAATATATAGCACCAGTAGTTACATTACCTGTATCTTCGATTTGATTCAAAGATACATTATCAAAACCACACTTTAATGCTAATGAAAAGGTAACTTCAGCAATTTTATCCTTCTTATTCATGTTTCATTGACTCTCCCAACGGTATCATTAAAAAAATATTATTATTATTATTATTATTATTATTACTATTACTATTGCCATTATTATTAATAATATTAATAATATGAATATTAATTATTATAAAAAATTATAATGATAGCTCACTATGTATTTATTTTTTAAATTTAGTTTATAAGTTATATAAATGTTTCTAATATTTTTTTATTTATTGAATAATCTTTAGATTTAATAAAAAAATATCCAATCTTCTAAAGAAAAAAAATGCCGATTAAATAAAATCTTATTAGACAATCTCATATTCAGCAAATTCACCATAACGATTATAAGCTAAAATATCATCAGCAGTATAAGGTTGACAAATTATCATATGAAATAATCCGGTTTTAGCAAATGTATATAAATCTGTATCTGAAGGAAGTGCACTAGGTCCAGGGTGGCTGTGAACAGAACCCCATTGTGTTGTCATTACAGGAAGCATACCTGTATTAACAATAGCCCCTTCATCAGAAGTTTGGGTAGGTAAGAAAACTAGTCCAGTAATATGGAAAATTTCATCTTTAACTTCCCCATCAAAAATAGCCATAAACTCATTAGGATCAGAGCTTCTTGCATAATATATTATAGAGTCTATTACCTCACTATCAATTTGAACCTTGTTAAATTTAAATTTATTATTCCCTAAAAGTTTTGAAAAAATATCTCCTAATCCCATGTTTACACCAAATTTGAAGTTATTAAAATAATTTTATATTTGTTAAATAATATCAATCTTTTTAAAAAAACCTTGATTAAAAGTAGTAATTTTTTTATCTATTATTAATTTATTTCTATAAGATGTTTCTTCTTTATTTTTTATAGGATTTAACCCAATAATTTTTTCTTTTTTCTTGTAAATAGCTATGCCTCTTTTTTGATAATTAGGAACATTATTAAGGTTAATTCCATTTCCAAATAATAATTGATGAATATCTGAAGATTTAAGACTTTTCAATTTTTGAGTAGCTTCTTTAGCTGAATAATTTTCCCTTAATTTCCAGTAACCATAGCTATTTATACAATTTCTCCAAGATTCGTCCTGTCTCCATTTAAAATATTTTACAACATCCTTATTTTTGGATATTGGAATAATTCTTGAATCAAAAGAAATCAAAATAGAATCATTAATTACATTTTTTTCATGTTTAATATCTTCATCAAATTCTTTTTCATCAGAAATATCATTATCAAGTTCATTTTCATATTTAATATCATTCGTAAAATCTTTTTCATGATTAATGTCATTTTCAATTTCTTTTTCAATTTGTTTTTCATTAGAAACATCATTTTTAAAATATTTATTTAAGCTATTAGCTAATGAACTAGAAGCCAAACTTGGAAAAACAGAATTTAATTTTTCAATACGTCCTGAAAATGGCACTTCAGATAATAATATACTTATTTCATCAGAAAATGTATATATAAATAATGGAGAAAACTCTTTAAATATATTTATCGAAGTAGATATCATAGAATTAATGAATTTCTCATCATAAGGCTTATCAAAATTTAATTTTTTAGATAAGCTATGGAAATTTCTTCCATCTAATCTTAAAATAATTTTTGATCCTTTAGGAACTTTCAAATTATTATAGATTTCATATTCTTTCATATAATCTTCCCATTGTTTATAAATGAATATTATACAATTTAAATAATAGCTAAATAATTATACAATTAAATAATAGCTAAATAATATTATAAATAGATATTTGAGTAATCATATAATAACTAAATAATACAAATAAATCATTATATCATATATTATATTAATCTAGCTATGTACCCATTATAAAATTTTCATTTAAACTTTTTAATAATTTAATAGCTGAGTAAGCAGCTAACATACTTGTTTTAGGATTAACTTCACAAGGTAAGTTCTCAGTTCTTGTTTTAAATTGACCAAAGTCCCCTTCAACAATGACCTCATGAACATTTTTATCTACATTAGGATCAACAATGATTTTAACATCAACATCTAAATTACAAGCAATACTTAGTGCAGCAGCTACATTAATATTTACTGGAAACATTTTAACTGCTTCTGATGCTTTACCTTCATAAAGGACTTCTTCCTCATCAGTAGCTTTTCCAAGAGATTTAGGAGGTTTTCTTGTGGTTAAAGTAGCCCTATTAATTTTTCCAATAGATGCTGCTTTAATACCATCCAAACCTACAATAGCTCCTGAAGGAGCAAATATCTTAGCATTATTATTAGTAGCGGTTTCAATCATTTTTTCACGAATTTCTTTATCCATTAATGCCCCTATACTCATAATAATTATATTTTTGCCTTTATTCAAAACTTTAAAGCCAAATTTCTCTACAGAGATGGGAGAAGCCGCTTCTAAAACTAAATCGACATTATCAATCATATCATCAATATCTAAAACAGCTATTCCTCCAGATATAGTAGCTAAGTTTTCAGCTTTTTCCATATCATGATCATAAAAGTACTTAATATCAATTCCACTATCTTTAGATAAGAAATTATTTACAATAATACTTGCTATTGCTCCGCAACCTAATATTCCAACTATCATAAAATCACGTATAAAACAAAAAAATTAAAGAATTTAAAGAATCTATTAATCTTATCCTAATATTTTGAGTAAAATTTATTAATATTATAAAATATTTGAGTAATTTATATATTAATTCAATGAATAATTATTTAATTTACTATTTAATTTATTAATTAATTTATTATCTAATTTATTATTTAATAATTTTTTTAATAAGTTTAATAATGCATCTAATGATTTTTTACAATATATTTAATAATCTCTATTTTATAATCTTATTTAAAGTTTAATATATCAATTAATAATCAATATACTAATCTATATAATAATCTATATTAATAATCCATATAATAATCCATATAATAATCCATATAATAATCTATATAATAATCCATATAATAATTTATATAATAATCTATATAATAATTTGTTTTATATTATATATGTAATAATTTTAATAAAATTAGCCATATCATTAGAAAAGTACAAATATTGTAAAATAATCAAAGAAAAGAAATATTTAATTATTTTCCTTCGAATGAAAAAAGAATATGAATTATTATAATAAAAATAAAAAAATATTATGTAATATATACCAATTAATAATTTCAGTATAATAAAAATATATAAAAATATATAGTAGTTTAAATTTAGAATATATATTTGTTATTCAAAAATTTATATAAAGTAATCGTATGAAGATTATAAAAATATACATTAATAATAATTCAAAATATCATATAAATAAAATTATTGTGTTGGTTGTTGTGGTTCTCTGTTTGGAACTTGCCCTTGTTGATGATTTTGAGTAGCTTGGGTTTGTCTTTGAATGTCCTGAGGATCTATTAACATTATATCCCCTATTGCTCTGACTTTATCAAAGTCTACATTCAAAACTCCTTCTTGAAAAGCTCTCATTTCATTCTCTTCTGGAACAAATTGTAAACCATTTCTAAAAATATCCCTAATACCAACATTTTTGTTTTCTGGCTCTAAAGCTTTAACTTGAAGTTTAGCAATTGTCCCCATTCTC
>NZ_CALGFC010000062.1 GCF_937881195.1 uncultured Methanobrevibacter sp.
AAAATAATAATACAAACAAAAATAATTCTAAAAATAATAATACAAACAAAAATAAAACTAATAACAATACAATAAACAACAATAATGCAAAAAATAATATAAAAACTAAAAATAATACTATAAACACTAATAAAAGAGAAAATAATATAAAAAATAATACAAAAACAAAAAACAACACCATAAATAGCACCAAAAACAATGCAAAAAATGAAAATAATAATAATAAAAATAATTCTAATTCAGAAAATGTGCAAGATATGCTTAAAGAAGCATTGAAATTATATAAAGAGAAAAATTACACATTTGCAAAAGATTTACTAATAAATATATTAGATAATGATAAAAAAAATTCTGATTCTTGGTACTTGTTAGGAGCTATATTAAATGATCAAGGAGATTCAAATGGAGCTATTAAATTTTTAAAAAAATCAATTAGCATAGATCCAGCTAATGAAAAAGCTCATGAATTAATAGACATTATCAAAAGTCAGCCATAATCTATTATATTATATCTCAACTAGTTTATCATGTAAAATATATTATATAAAAATTTTAGCTATAATTATAAAAATAGCTATATAAGCAAAAAATAAAAAAGCTATTAATAACATAATTATTAATATAAAGAAAATCAAAAATTTATAAGTGAAAAATTAGTGTAATAAAAATAAATGATAATATGTCTACTAATGAAAAAACAAAAATAAAGTTTGATATTCTAAATAAAATTAATGAAATTTTAGAGCAAAATCAAATCCAAAAAATTGATAAATTAACCACTGTAAATTCCTCTATAAATACATCTTATTTAGGAAATATTCAAGTTTTCGATGAAAATAAAGTGGAATCAATTAGCTCAAAATTAGATGAAATTTTTAATGAATATGGAACTTGTTCACTTAGAACAGAAGAGGTTACCTCTTGTTGTAAGCCACCATATAAAAATCTTAGTTTTAAAATCAATATCTCAAATAAAGATTAATATTATCATTCTTAAAGACTAATTTCAATATTCTAAATAAAAATTAATTATTCATATTCTTAAAAATTAAATTTTATATCTCAAATAAAAATTATTATTCATATTCTTAAAAATTATTATTATTATTATTATTATTAATATTTTTAAAAATTATTATTATTATTATTATTATTATTATTATTCATATTCTTAAAAATTATTATTATTATTAATATACATAAAAATTAAATTTTATATCTCAAAAAAATAATATTAATATCCTAAATAACAATTAATATTATCATTCTTAAAAATTAATATTAATATCTTTAAAGATTAATATTAATATCTCAAATAAAAATTAATAGGTTGTAAAGATACAGATGAAATCAGAAAGATATGAAAATCATGAAAAAGATATGTTAAAATCAATCCTATCACGATCTTTAACTTCAAAAGCACCTTCTGAAGAGACTATAGCTAAAGCTCATGAAAATTCTGGAGTAAATTCTAATGATCCTCTAATAAAATTAAAATATACATTGTTGGACCAATATCAAGGCCAAAAATTAGAGGATATTGAAGGTAGTGAAGTTATAGAAAATAGTTCTGGAGAAACTTTAAAAATTACAAAAAAAGAAAAAATTGACTTTTCCATAGACAGAGCAGAATTTGAAAAAGAATTAGCTTGTGATTTAAAATTAGTTCCTAAGATTGGTCCTGCTACTGAAAAAAAACTTAAAGAAGAAGGTTATGCTGATATAAAGTCTCTTTTAGACCATGAAAAATATGGTGAATATGCAGAAGAAATTATTGAAAAAATAGAGACTGGAAATCATATTGATAAATTCAATTTAATAAGAAAAAATTGTAATAATAAAGGTAAGATGCTTAAATGTGCTGGAGATCTTGATTACGACAGTTTTAAATTTATGGATATTGAAACCTTAGGACTTTCTAATGTTCCAATTATTCTTATTGGAATAGCTGAAATGGATAAAAAAGGTAAATCAATCACTTCAACACAATATGTACTTAGAGATAAAGTAGAAGAGTCAGCTGTTTTAGAAGGTTATCTATCCCATCTTGATGATGATTCAACACTTGTTACATATAATGGTGCTAGTTTTGATGTTCCATTTATAAAAAATAGATGTAATTATTACCAAATGGAAAATGAAACTCGTCCTTTCCATTATGATTTAATATACTATGCAAGAACTCTTTGGAAAGATAAATTACCAAATTGTAAATTAACAACTATAGAAAAACATATTTTCAATATTAATCGTATTGATGATGTTCCAGGATCACATATCCCTGATTTTTATGATACTTATCTAAAAGAAAACAATATTGGACCTTTAGTTCCTATAATTGAACATAATCGTTTTGATATAGTCTCATTAGCAAAATTCTTAAATAGAATGTGTGAAAAATTTTAATACAAATTTTTAATTAAAAAATTGATAAATTTATAGTTAATAAATTGCTAAATTTATAGTTAATAATATTAAATTATATTAAAAATATTAATAAATATTAATAAATATTAAAGTTTTTTGTTCTATTAATTTAGATAAAATATTTAATTTAAAACATTTAATTAAAGTTTTAATAGCTTAAGATTCATTTTTTAAACTTATAGCTAATTAAACTTTATTAAAATCATTAAAAAAATAGATAAAATTAAAAAAATTAAAAAAATTAAAAAAATTAAAAAAATTAAAAAAATTAAAAAAATTAAAA
>NZ_CALGFC010000063.1 GCF_937881195.1 uncultured Methanobrevibacter sp.
ATAATATTTTTTATAATATTTTTTATCTTATTTTTAAGTTATTTTTTATAATATTTTTTATAATATTTTTTATAATATTTTTTATCTTATTTTTAAGTTATTTTTTATAATATTCTTTAATTTCTTTTTATATTATTTTTAATATTATTATTTATTTTTTTATTTTCTATTTGATTTTATAGTCTTTTTAACTTCTTTATCAATTTATTAATTTAACTTTTTTCTTCAATAGTCTATTATTTATTAAATATTTTTATACTAGTAAAAACAAATTTTATCATGTTATATTTTCTATCATTTTATGATATTAGATATGACTAAAATATTCAATATAGAGGAATCAAAGTGGAAATAAAAGATATGAATATTCCAAAGAGTAAAAATTTTCCAAGTAAGGTTAAAATTTTTGATACAACTCTGAGGGATGGAGAACAAGCTCCAGGAGTAGCTCTAACTACTGATGAAAAGATACAAATAGCTCAAAAGTTAGACAATCTTGGGATAAGCACTATTGAATACGGATTTCCCGCTGTTTCTGAAGGAGAACGGGAATCAGCTAAACAAATCAATGATTTGGGTTTGAATGCCAATATTTGTGGTTTAGCTAGAGTATTGAAAAATGATATTGATGCTTTGTTGGATTGTGATTTAAGTTATATGCACACTTTTATTGGAACCTCTCCTCTTCATAGAGACTTTAAACTTAAAATGTCAAAAGAAGAGGTTATAAACAAGGCTTCTTCTGCTATTGAATATGCTAAAGATCATGGCATAACTGTAGAATTTTCTGCAGAAGATGCAACTAGGACTGAGAAAGACTATCTTTTAGAAGTTTATAAGGCTGTAGAGTCTGCAGGTGCAGATTTAATCAATGTTCCCGATACAGTAGGGATTTTAGTTCCAACCACTTCTAGAACACTTATTTCTGATCTTAAAAAAGAATTATCATTACCAATAAGTGTTCATTTTCATAATGATTTTGGATTGGCAGTAGCTAATTCTCTTGTAGCTATAGAATCTGGAGCAGAACAAGCTCATGTAACTGTAAATGGTATTGGAGAAAGAGGAGGAAATGCATCTTTAGAAGAACTTGTTGTTACATTAAAAGTAGCATATGGTCTTGATTTGGATATAGATACTACTCAATTGTATAATTTATCTGATTTCGTTTCAAGGGTTACTGGTATAAAAATGCCTCCAAATAAACCTATTGTGGGAGATAATGCATTTGCTCATGAATCTGGAATTCATGTACATGGTGTTTTAGAAAATGCAGCTACTTATGAGCCTATTGATCCTGCACTTGTTGGTCACACAAGAAAAATTGCTTTAGGTAAACATACTGGTGCTAATGCACTTAGAGCAAAACTTAAAGAATATGATATTAAGATGAATGAAGAACAGTTTTGCACAGTTTATGATCAAGTTAAAGGGCTTGGTGATAAGGGAAAATCTATAACTGATGCTGATTTAAAAGCTATTGCAGTAACAGTTCTTGGAAAAGCTAAAGAAGAAGCTGTAAAATTAGTAGGATTATCAGTTAGTTCTGGTTCTGGAAAAACTGTTTCACCAACAGCGACTGTAAAATTAATGATTAATGGAAAAGAGAAAGAAACCTCTTCTATTGGTGTAGGTCCAGTTGATGCAGCATTAAATGCTATTCAAAAACTTGTTAAAGGAACAACTAATATAGAACTTGAAGAGTACCATATAGAAGCTATCACTGGAGGAACTGATGCTTTAGCTGAAGTTTTTGTTATTACTTCTGATGAAGAGGGAAATAGTGCCACTGGAAGAGCTACTCGTGAAGATGTAATAATGGCTAGTGTAGATGCTGTTTTAAATTCTATTAATAAAATTTTAATGATAAAAGAGGCAAAATAGTTTTAATATTCTAAATCTTGATGATTTAATTTTATAAACTATTTTTATTACTTTTTAACATTTTTTTTATTTTTTATTATTATTTTTAGTTAGTCTATAATTTTTTTTATTATTATAATAAATAATTTTAATGTTTTTTCAATTTTAAAATTAATAATATATTAATAAATCTTTTAAAAGATATTAAAAAACATAAATTATATAATATGGTTAAATAAATATATTATTATTTAATGTCGGAGGTCATTAATATGCCAGAAGAAAATATTGTATACATTGGAAGTAAACCAGTAATGAATTACGTACTAGCAGTAGTAACTCAGATGAACAGTGGCGTATCCGAAGTTGTTTTAAAGGCAAGAGGAAGGGCTATTAGCAGGGCAGTTGATGTAGCTGAGATAGTTAGGAATCGTTTTGTACCTGATATGGATGTTGAAAATATCGAAATATGTACAGAAGAAATTGTTGGAAACGATGGTGTTTCCACTAATGTTTCTACTATTGAAATACGTCTTAAAAAAGATAACTAAAGCTTCAGCTTTTTTTATCTATTTTCTTTTTATATAACATTTCTTTGATCTTTAGTTAATAATTTATTTTTGATTATTATATTTTTTTAACCTAAATTGATTTATTTTTTATATTTTTTTGTTAAAATATAATTATAATATAATTAGAATATAAAATTAGAATAGAATTAAATTATAATATAATTAAAATATAAAATAAGATAAAATTAGAATAGAATTAAATTAAAATTTAAATAATAAAATAATAAACTTTAAGATGCTTATCTATATAATATTAATTTTACTATTTTTCCTAAAAGTCTATAATACCATTTATCCATTGATTTACTAACATTCTTTAATTCTTCAATAATAGCTATTTCCTGAGGACATTTTTTTTCACATATTCCACATTGTGTACATTTATATGCAGCTGATTTATCTTCAGTAGCATTAACATACATTATTTGTGGTTTAAACCCTCCAAACATTGATTTATCATTATATGATGAAAAACATGTCGGAATGTCTACACCTTTTGGACAAGGCATACAATAAGCACAGTTTGTACATTCTACTTTTATCTTATTCTTAAATTCTTCTTTAACTTTTTCAAGCATTTCTTTTTCTTCTAAGCTAAGTGAATTTGGAAGTGCATCTGATGCTGCCTTAATATTTTCTTCTATATGTTTTTCATCATTCATTCCTGATAATACAACTTTGACTGCAGGATTATCCCAAACCCATCTGAAGGCCCATTCACCAGCAGATCTTTTGATTTTAAAATCATCAATAATTTTTTGAGCATTTTTCGGTAATTTATCAACTAACATTCCACCTCTCAAAGGTTCCATTGCTATAACGCCTATATTTTTTGATGCAGCATATTCTAATCCTTCAGTTCCTGCCTGATAATTTTCATCAACATAATTATACTGTATCATACAAAATTCCCAGTCATAATCATCAATGGTTTTTTTAAACTCATGTAAATTTCCATGAAAAGAGAATCCAAAGTTTATTATTCTTCCATTTTTTTTCTCATCTTCAATAAAATCTAAAATTCCAAATTTTTTTAAGTTTTCCCAGTCTTCGAATTTAATTATGTTATGAATCATATAATAATCAATATAATCCGTTTTTAATCGTTCTAATTGCTTTTCAAATATTTCATCCATTTTTTGCCTTGTTTTAACAACTTGAGCTGGCATTTTTGTTGCAATTTTAACTTTTTCCCTATATCCATTAGATTTTAAAATTTTTCCAAGAGTTTTTTCACTTCCAGGATATAGATATGCGGTATCAAAATAATTAACTCCATTTTCTATAGCTGTAATTATTTGTTTTTCTGTTCTTTCATAATCAATGGATACATTTTTTCTGGGATATCTCATGCACCCATATCCTAATATAGATAATTTATCTCCATTTTTTTCTATTTCTCTATACATCATAAATTGCACCCTTATTAAAGAATTTTTATTAGTAGTTATTATAATTATTTCTATTAAAATTCTATATATGGATTGATATACCGATTTCTCTTTATTGTAGAATTACCATATTCAATTGCTCTTGAAGGACAACGATTGATACAAGCAGTACAATGACTACATTTTTGTTTAATCCATTTTGGTCTTTCATCATTCATTTTTATAGCTTTTGATGGACATACAGTTTCACACAATCCACATACAGTACATTTTTCAGCAACACGAAATTTCTTAGTTTTACGAAACATTCCATAAAATCTATAAGCTATAGGTGTTACTATTGCACTTATACCATGTTTTACAAAATATCCTTTTTTTCTATTTTTTATTTCATCAATTATCTTTTTTAAAGATTTATTTGCAGCATTAATAGTTATTTTTGAATCTTCCTTATTCGCTGGATCATAGATCATGATATAATTACTAGGCATTTCAATTGAATAGCTACTACTTAACTCCAGATTTTTTGATTTTAATAATTTTGCTAAGCTTTTATCTGCATTTCCAATACCTGAACCACAAGTAATTATTGTATATATAAAAGGAGTTTCTTCTGTTTCTAAATTTAATTTATTTATGAATTCAGACACTATTGTAGGCATTCCATAAAAGTAAACTGGAAATATTATTCCTATTTTTTCTCCTTTCTCAACCTTATAATTAAAGATATTTTCATTCAATGCTCTACCCATATCAACTAATTTTACATGTTCTGATTTTTGTATTTTTTCAGCTACATATAATGAATTTCCTGTTCCTGTAAAATAAAAGATCACTTATAATTCCTCTTTTTTATTTGAGTTATTTAAACATTTTATGAGAATATTTTTTATAAGAAAGATATTGAGAATATTATTTTTTAAAATGCTATTTTTATAAATGCTATTTTCAAGAATACTATTTTTTATCTAGATTCAAAATCTCATTTACTTCATCAAATATATTTTTATTGATTCTTGCAACTAGAAATTTGCCTTTTCGTTCAGTAAATATTAAATCAGCATTACTTAACTCTTTAAGATGATGAGAAATCGTAGGAGATCCAATATTAAATGTTTGAGCAATAGTAGATATCAAACATCCATCACAATCGTCATAGCTAGCTTCTTGATTTTCAACTATTTTTAAATAAAGTTCTAGTCTGTTAGGGTTGGAAAGAGCTTTAAAAATTTTTGCCATTTTTTTAGTATCCATCAAATACCTCAATATGATAATTCGATAAGTATCAAAATAATATTTTTATATTCCAATATATAAAAATTTTGATATTAAAATAAAAAAAATTATAAATATAAATATGGCTATGTATTAATTCATACATAGCTTTAAATTATCTAGTTTTTATATCCAAAATTTATTCTCTTCTTCGTATAAATACTACCAAAGCGATTATTACAGCTAAAATAGCTATTAAAACTATTATGGTATAATATATAAATACAGAAATTGGGGTGTTTAATTTATCTCCATCTAATGAATATAAATAACCATCATTACCTGCAAAGAATATTGTTTCTCCATAAACAACTGATGAAGAGGTTATTGGAGAATTAAAAAGATAAGTTCCTGGGTTATAAGCTAATTTTGGATTTCCAGTATATTTATTTAATATATATTGGGTTCCATCATTTGATCCAAATACAACTTTATCATCATATATTGCAGGTGTAGATCGAACATCTCCTCCAGTTTTATATGCCCATTTGAATGTACCGTCTCTAGTATCTAAGCATGTTAAATTACCACTATCTGAACCAACATATAGATTATTATTTCTTAAATCTAATGATGCAGATGAATTAACTTTATTGCCTAAATCATATTTCCAAACAAGAGTTCCATCATTTCCATTTAGGCTGTAAAAAGTACCATCCAAAGAACCTATATATACTTTATTGTCTCCATAGCTAGGGGATGCTACTACTTGATCTCCAGTAGTATAATTCCATATTTGGGTTCCATCATTTCCATTAAGTGCAAAAATTACTCCATTAGTAGAACCGATATAAAGTGTTCCATTAACATATGTTGGTGAAGATTTTACTTTTCCTCCAATTTCTTTCTCCCATAATTTAGATCCATCTTTTGCATCTAGTGCATAAACTTTACCATTATCTGCTCCAAAATAGAGAGTATCATTAGTTACGGTTGCAGTAGATTCAATTGGTTTTGAAGTTTCGAACTTCCAAGATAATCTTTCATTTTCTACATTGTAATTATACATATATCCCTTATTGTTGTTTACAATTGTTCCCACAAACAAATTATCTCCTTTAACAACTGGAGATGCTGTTACAGTTCCATTTAATTGATATTCCCAATTTTTATTACCATTTTCCATATTCACGGCTTCAAGTAATCCATTTTGGGATATAACATATATTATTTTATCTTGTATTGCAGGGGAAGATAATATTGGGTTATTCATACCATGCATCCATAAATTTGAAACAAAATCTCCTGCTTCATCTATAAATCCGGTATGTTCAACATTTTCTTGAAACATGGTCCAATTATTATTAGCTCCTGCAATAGGGTTTATAAAAATGGCTAGAATAGCTAACCCTATTAAAATTTTTTTAAAGTTATTTGATATTAATTTTGACATTAAACCACCAAGTAATAAATACAAATCTTTTTAATATTATCTGATTGATTCGTTTCGATGTTTATTTCGCGACTAGTTTTTATAGAAATTTTATATAAATCATTATTAGTTTTTATAGAAGTTTATACATCTCTATCAAATCTCATAACTCCTAATGCAAAGAAGAATAATAAAAATCCTACTAAAACAACAATATCGATCCATATTCCTCCAATTCCCATTCCTTTTAGCATTACTCCCCTCATAGCATCATTTAAATAAGTTAATGGGAATAAATATGCTATTTTTTGGAATATCCATGGCATAGTTTCTATTGGATAGAATACTCCTGATACAAACATCATTGGCATAGTAAATGGCATAACAATTTGTGTATAATCTTCTTGTGTCTGAGTTGTTGCTGAAATCATTATTCCAAAACCAACAAAAGTCAATGCACCCAGAATCAGCACACCTATAGCTAAAAATATATTTCCATTTATCGTTATTCCAAATAGTAAAATTGCCGCGGCTAATAGAACCAATGCTTTTAAAACTTCAATTATAAGTTTTGAAAATATTTTTCCTCCAACTACAGTTGTAACACTTGTAGGAGTCATAAATAATCTTGCTAATTCTCCAGTTTCTCTTTCACCAGCAATTGATTGGCCCATACCCATCATACATGACATCATAACTGTCATAGCTAAAACTGCAGGAACTAAAAAGTCAATATATGCTATATCTCCATATATTTTGTTTATTTGGAGGTTTATGGAGTCCACCATTCCATTAATACTTGATTGAACATTTGTGGCTCCTGATGCATTATCGGTATTATTTGATTCACTAGCTGAAGTTCCACTATCAACTGTCCCACTACTATTTGTTGTGGCTCCCTGACTGCTTATTGCAGCATTTTGAACTTCTAAATTAGCTAGTTTTTCGGCACCTATTTGTGCGCTTATTTTACTAAATAAACCTTGTGCTGCTGGAACAATTGCCTGCGAAGCTATTTGATCAGACGAATCCAGATAAAGTACTACCATCTTGCTTTGATCACTGGCATCATCATAGTTTGGAGGCAGTATTATGGCTGCCTTAACCTCCCCTTTATCGACCATCTCCTTTCCTATATTTACATTTGTCGTAATATTTTTTACTTCAAATAAGGACATATCTTTAACAGCCATAAGGGTTTGATCTGTTAAATTTCCTTGGCTTTGATCAACGATTGCTATGGGAACATTTTCAATTGATCCTCCCATACCATAACCAAATAATGTTATCATTATTATTGGGAAAAGAAACATTGATATTAATCGTGGTTTATGCCTCCAAAGAGATAAAAGATCTTTTTTAAGCATCCACATAAATTTTTTTCCTTCCATATATTCTCAACTCTTATTATAATTTTAAATATTATTTTTTTTAGAAATACTCTCTTTTAAAAAGTTATCATTATTAATAAGTAAACATCGCTATTTGATACAATAATTGTATTTAATCATCCATGTTTTGTATATTGGAATTATCTACCTTTTTTTTACTAGTGACATCTACAAAAACATCTTCTAATGAAGGATCTTTTGTGTTTATAGAGGTTATATTTCCATCATTTTTAACAATAGTCCATATAACATTACTTACACTATTTTCAGCAAACCTATCAACATTAATTGTTAATCTTGTTCCATCGGTAGTCTCATTTGTAGTAAGATGATAGACAATATCTAACTTTTTAACATCCTCTAAAATATTGTCGTTAATATTTTTAATCATTATACTAACTTCTTTTGAATGTTTTTGTATCTGTGCAAGGTATTCTGGGCTATGATTATCGGGATCTTTATTAAACATAGCTGCAGAAAATTTTTCTAGGCTTATTGATTCGGAAATATTTTCTTCTTTGTCTGCTTTATTATTTTCTTCTATATTCACTGAGTTGAATGTTTCACTCTTTATTTTTTCGGAAGCGGTTTTTGTTTTAGAAAAATCACCTATGCTAGATAAACCTTCCATTTTTTTAAGAAGTTCTCTTTCATTTTTATGCATTAGGTTGTCTTTTAATCCTTGAGGAGTATCAAAAGCAGCTAACTCTCCTAAATTCATAATCCCAACGTTTTCACATAGCATTTCTACTTCATACATATCATGAGAACATAAAACTATTGTATGGCCATGATCATTTAATTCTGCTATTAAATCCCATAGGACCATTTTAGTAGTAGGATCTAAACCAATTGTTGGTTCATCTAAAAATAATACATCTGGTTTATGGATTAAACTAGCTACTACAGATACTTTCTGTTTCTGGCCTCCAGACATCTGCTTAATTAACTTATCTTCAGCATATTTAATGTCTACTAATTCCATAAGTTCAGGTATTCTTTCTTCTTTTTGATCTTCATTAAGACCATAATAATCAGCACAAAGTTCTACATTTTCTTTTGCTGTTAAGTCATTGTATAAACTAACAAGTTGAGGAACCATTCCAATTTTTTTTCTCACTTCATTTGGATTTGTAGTTATATCATAACCACCAACTTTACCTGTTCCACTTGTTGGCTTTATAAGACAAGTTAACATTTTAATTGTCGTTGTTTTTCCAGCTCCATTTGGCCCTAAAAATCCAAAAATACTTTTATTTTTAATTTTCATATTAAGGTCATCTACAGCGAGAAAATCACCATAATTCTTTGTCAGTGAATTTGTTTCTATTGCATATTTCATTTATTCACCTTTTTAACACTTTAAAAGTTTTTAAATATCTAAAGTTTATTTTATCTTAACATTTAGTTTTATCTTCAATATTATCAGAATCTTTGTGATATTTTTCAGCATTTTTATGAGGAACTATGACATCTCTCCAAAATTCTTTCATTATTGGGGGAACATCTCTATGTGGCTTTTTTTTCATTAATTCAATAGTATTAATTCCTTTTTCAGTAGCTTCATAGAATTTTAATTTTCTTTTTCCTTGAAGTTCCCAATCGCCTTTTATTAATCCTTTTTTTTCTAATTCATGAAGAATTGGGTAAATTTTATTCGGTCCTGGTCCTTTAAATTTTATTTTTTTCATGGTATTTTGATTTCCTTCTTTCATTTTTTTTATTATTTCATATCCATGAATTCTTTCTTTCGTTATAATCCAAAGAACAATTATCTTTAAAAAACCTTTCATTAGTCCAACAAGCAATGTTTTGTCAAATTCACCTAGATTTTTTAAATCTAATTCATGTTTTTCTAAACATTTACTTTCATTGGAACATTCTTCATCTTCTAAATAATCATTATCAATAGTTTCTGAGTTTTCACTCTTTTCAATTAATTCTTCTTTTAGTTCTTCTTTTAGTTCTTCTTTTAATTCTTCTTTCTCAAATTCATCATCTATATCTAATTTTTTATTTATCATCATATTTGTCACGTTTCCTCCCTTTTAATTTATTTATAGTTAAAATGATTATAATTGAAAGTCTTATTTAGAATTTTTTAGATATAATTTATTTTTAAGCATGATTTATTTTTAATTATAATCTATTTTTAATTACAATTTTCTGCTTATTTAAAAAGGTTATGATCTAACTAAGATCTTTTTGACTTAATTATAATCGTTTCAACTCTTTAAAACTTATTTTAATCAATTTAATTATAATTTTAAAATATCTTTTTGTTTTGAAAATTTTTTATATTTTTTAATATATAAAAAACAGATATATTCAAAACAATATATATCAAATTTTTGATATATCAAAATTATAGGTATTTTTTTATATATAAATTTTTCTATGAATTTAACCATATTTTTATAATATCCTCAATTTTATAATATAATCATATTTTATAAAATAAGATTATAGTGTAAAAATAGAGTTATTAAATGCAATCTTTAAACAAACATAAAAATAATTTTCATTTTGGGTAGTTTTAAATATAATAAAACAGCATTATTATTTCTTATAAATTATTAAGAGATTTATACTTCTAATAATTAATAGATAAATTATATAACTTTAAAAATACATAAATTTATTATATTTAACATAATTTCGATTGATTAATTCAATCATAGGGAGCAAGCTTTGATTCAATAATAGGATATTGTTTTAAGCATGATTTTTTAATATAATTTTATAATTTTTTATAATTTTTAGTATAGATAATAATTTTCATTATGGATAATCTTAGGTATTTTAATGCCTCAAGAGTGAAAAAATAAAGAGTGAAAAAATGAAATTGGGTTTTTCATCATTATCATTATTCATGAAATCTTTAGAAGAGATGTTAGATATAGCTACTAAAGACAATTTTGAACTTTTAGAAATACTATGTGAAGGCCCCTATTGGCCTAGAAATCTTCTTAAAAATGATAAGGGTATTTTCAAAAATTCAAATAACAATAGGAGTTTTTCAGAATATGACAAATTTCTAAATAATATGGATATTGAAGTTTTTGATTCATATGATATAGAATTAATGCTTCATAGTCCAACAATTGATTTAAATCCTGCTAGTATGAATGAGGGCATAAGAAAAGAAACTTCCATACAAACAATAGAAGCACTAGATTTAGCAGTTAAAATTGGTGCAAAAGCTATTACTACTCATCCAGGAGTTGTTCATAGAAAAGAGGAGAGAATAAGAAATTTAGCTATTGATTTCTCTGTAGAAACATTGAAAAATTGTCAAAAACATGCAGAAGAAGTTGGAGTTATCCTTTCTGTTGAAAATATGCCTTATAGAGAAAACTATTTGTGTAATTCTCCTGAAGAACATAAAAAGATTGTTGAAGCGGTTGGTTCTTCAGCTACAATTGATTGGGGCCATGCAAACACATATAAAAATCCTGAAGAATATTTAAAAATTTCCAACATCGCCTATTTCCATCTTAATGATAATAATGGTGAAAAAGATTCTCATATCTCTCTTGGAGAAGGATCTGCTGATTTCAGTAAAAATTTTTTAAACCATGTTAAAAAAGGAATAATAGAATTAAATGATTATGGGGATGTTTTAAAAAGCAAAAAATATATTTTTGAGAAATTGAATGGTTTTTAAATATTTTAAAGATTGATATTTGTTTTATCAATTAATTTATCTAATATTTTTTAGAGTTATTATTTTTTAGAGTTATCTATTTTTAAGAGTTATTATTTCTATTTTCAAAATTTAATGTCTAATAACTCACATATTTGGTTTATAACGATGTCTGCAGCATCAAAAACTTTTTGAGATACTTCTTCATTTTGTTCGAGTGTAAGAACAGCTAGATCAGCTTTTTCAAATGCGAGTATGTCATTTGGCCCATTTCCAACCATCATAACTTTATATCCTTTTTCTTGCAGTTTAGAAACAATTTCTCTTTTTCTTTTGGTGTTAGCTGTTTTAAAAACATTATCTTCAGGTAACCCTATGATTTCTGCAAGTTCATAAAGTGATTTCGCCCTATCTCCTGATGCGATAAATGTATCAATTCCTCTATTTTTAAGTGTTTTTATAACATCACTAACATATGGAAATACTTTTCCACCAGCAGTTATGACATAATCTACTTCATTAGTGTCTAAGTTCAATATAAATGCAGAACCACTGCATAATTCTATGAAATTATTTTCTGCACTAAGTTGATATGCTGTTTCATGAAATTCTTTTAATTTAATGTTACTATTTTTCAATATAGGAAGTATTTCATCTTTTGATATGTTAGAGGAGGAATAGCTAATATCTAATGGAATATTATTTTTTTTTATAAAATCATATAATTTTTTTTCTCCATTAGCTAACATAATACATTTTTTAGTATCTGTCTGTATTACAATTAATGCACTATTTCCTATTTCATCAATTAAATCTAGAGAGCTATTATTTTCATATTTGCCAGTTTTAATATTTTTAACAACTCTACATCTCTCTAATAATGTCCCAGAATTATCAAAAACAATAGCTTTCTTTTTTTCCATATTAATACCTATTAATTATAATTATTTTTTATTTAAATTCTTCTTTAATTAATTTTTTATTTGAATACTTTTGTTATTCAATTTTTTTTAATATCTTGGTATATTATTATATTATTCTTTCTTGTTAGATTAATGTTATTTTTATTATTAAAATATTATATATTGTAATTTTTATTATAATTATAGTATTCATTTATTATAAATTGTAATTTAGGCATAATTGTATTTAAGTATTATAAACTTTGATTATAGTATAAATTATTTTGATTATATCATAAATTGATTAATTTATAATTATAATTAATTTATAATTATAATAAATTTACAATTATAATAATATACATTTTAATCATATTCAATAATTTTTTTATTAATAAATTACTAAATTATTTAAGGTTTAAAATTATAATTATATTATTATTGAATTTTTGTATAATTATTATTTATTAAATTATATTAAATTGTAAATCAGAATATTCAAATTATAAAATTTAAATCATAATATTTTAATCATATATTCAAATTATAAAATTTATCAAAATATTTAACATAAAAATATTCAAATTAAAGTATTCAAATTAAAGTATTCAAATTAGAATATTTAAAGTAGAATCTTCAATTAGAATATTTAAATCTAAATTAGAATATTAATTTAAACTAATATTGATATTAATGTGTTTTAAGTTAATCTAAATATTAATTCTTCAATTTTATTTTAGAATAATTTCTTAATCAATATAATCACTATTTAAATTTATCATTAGTTAGTACACAGCTAATATATGGCTATAATGGGTGTTTTAATGAATACTTTTGAAAAATCACAAAAAATCAAAAAACAAGATTTAAAAGCTACTGAAAACTTAGAAAATTTTATAGCAACAATTGAAAAAAAGAATCCATCCATCAATGCATTTTTAGAACTTAATAAGGAATCTGCATTATCTCAGGCTAAAAAGATTGATGAGAAAATTAAAAATGGATTGAAAGTAGGGTCTTTAGCAGGATTAGTTTTTGGAATAAAGGCTAATATTAATGTAGAAGATAGAGTAATATCTGCAGCTTCTAAAACATTGGAAAACTACTATGGTAGCTATGATGCTACTGTTATAAAACAAATAAAAAATCAAGATGGAATAATAATTGGTATGTGTAATATGGATGAGTTTGCAGCAGGTAGTTCTACTGAAAGTTCCTACTTTGGTGCTACTGATAATCCTGCAGCTCCTGGTCATATTCCTGGAGGATCAAGTGGTGGTAGTGCAGCAGCAATTGCTTCTGATATGTGTGATATCGCTCTTGGTTCTGATACTGGGGGATCTATAAGGAATCCTGCTTCTCACTGTGGAGTTATTGGGTTTAAACCTACTTACGGTGCAGTTTCAAGACAGGGACTTCTTGATTTATCAATGAGTCTTGATCAAATTGGCCCTCTTTCAAAGGATGTTTCTGGAATTTCAATGGCTCTTGATACTATTGTAGGATATGATGAAACAGAATGTACTAGTTTAAACAAAGAATTCCCATCTTTTACTGAAATAGCTAATCAAAATCCTGAAAAATTACAAGAAGATGTAAAAGATATGAAAGTTCTATGTATAAATCAATTTAAAGATGTTACTGATGAACATATAAATAAAATAATCGATGATTCTGTTGATAAAATTAGTGAAATGGGTGCAGAAGTAGTTGAATCAAGTTTCGACTACATTGATTTATGTCTTCCTACATACTACCTAATAAATTATGTTGAATTTTTCTCAAGTACAAGAAAATATGATGGAAGAAAATATGGTCACAAAATTGAAGATGTTTGTGGTGAAGAAGTACTTAGAAGAATAGAAATGGGTTCATATATTTCACAACAAGAATTTAGTGGAAAATATTATAAAAAGGCTTTACAAGCAAGATCTCTTATTAGAAATGAAATTAATAAACTCTTAGGAGATGTTGATCTTATATTAGGACCTACTGTTCCTAAACTTCCTCATAAAATTGGAGAAAAACTTGAACCTATGGAAATGTATGCTTATGATGTTTTAACAGTTATAGCTAATTTAGCGGGTATACCTGCAGGAAGTATGAAAGCAGGAGAACATAATGGGATCCCTGTTGGTTTACAACTCCAAGCTAAACCAAATGAAGATGATAAGATTATTAAAGCAATGGCTGCTTTAGAATCATTATGATTATATCTAAATGTTAATAGTTTAAAAATATTATAATTATTTCTATTATTGCATTAATTATTATTGAAGTAATTAGCATTACTTGATTTAAGTTAAAATAATATTAAATAATTAGCATTTATTGATTTAAATTAAAATAATTAATATTACAGGTTTCTCCATTATGAAAATTGGGTTAGTTTATATTAAAGGGTCTCTTCCAGGATTTGAAGACTTTGGAAACCTTCCAACAGATCTTGTAAAATCAAATGGGGTTGTTAGTGGAACAAATGGTCTTAAAGCAAGTAAAATACTCGATGGGATTATAATTCCTGGAGGATCAATTCTTGAATCTAATTCAATTTCCATTGATTTAGCTAATGAAATTAAAAAATTAGCTAATGAAGGCAAACCAGTAATTGGAATATGTTCTGGCTTTCAGGCACTAGCTAACCAAACAGATGTAGGTAGAAAATCTCCTTGCCCAATTATTAAGGAAGGTTTAGGATTGCTTGATGTTAATTTTTCTCCTTTAATTAGTAATGATCGTGTTGAAGGCACTATTGTTAATGATTCTTTTTTAACTAAAAATTTAGATAAAACTTCTTATTCTGAAAATATCACTGGATTTCACTGCCATACTTATGGTAAAATTGAAATTAATGAATCAAATGCTTTGCCTATTTTTGAATCATCTATTAAACGAATGAATTATTCTGATACTAAAAGTTCTGTTTTATCGGGTGTTAGAAATGATGAAGGCAATGTTATTGGTACTTTAATTCATGGCCTTTTTGATGAAAATCCAACTATTGTTGAAAACTTTCTTGATTTTTTAGGTGCAGAACATAATGATATAGATCAAATTTTCATGAAAAATGCAGATATTAAGAAAAAAATTAGATCTGAGTTAGCTATAGAAAGTGGAATAAATATTAAAAATAGTAAATTATGTAATGAATTTAAAAAGATTCTTATAAATTCTTTAAATAGCAAATTTAATGAAAATAAGGATAATGATTGTAACAACAATAACAATAACAATAACAACAATAATTATAATTATAATAATAATAATAATAATAATTTTTTAAATGATTTAAATTCCCTTAAAAATAATATTCCTCCAATGATTATGATTGGAAGTACGGGGTCTGATTCTGGAAAAACTTTTATTACTACTGGACTTGCTGGGGCTTTTACTAAAAGAGGTTTAAATGTAGCTGTTTTAAAAGTGGGGCCTGATGTTAGAGACACTGAACCATCTCTTTATCTAACAAAAAACAAGATGGAGGAATTTACATCTATTAAAATAGGACATCTTGGGTGGATGGATATTGAAAACACATTAAAAAGGTTAAAATCTTCTGACTATGATTTTGTTATTGTTGAAGGTGTTATGAGTGTATTCACAGGACTTTTAAATGAAAAAATACCTTATTCTGGTGCGGAAATAGCTATTTCCTCGAATATTCCAATGATTCTTGCTTCTGGTGTTAATAAAGGAGGAATTGAATCAGCTGCAATTGATATTGTTTCACATGCAAAAAAATTAAAAGAAATGAATGTAAATGTTAGTGGAATTATATTAAATAAAGTTTATGATCAAGATATATTTGATAATGTAGCTAATTTCATTTCAACTGAGACAAAAATTGATTCTGATAATATAATTTCTATTCCAAAAATAAAACTTGATAAAAGAAGCACAACTCCCGAAGTAGAAATTAAACTAGAAGAATTTTCAAAAGTTGCTTTAAAAACAATCGAAGAAAATATTAATTTAGAAAAAATAATTAAAATAGCTGAAATACCTTCTTTTAATAGATATTTATCTTTTGATGAGATAAAAAACTTTTTTTAATCTTAATTTATTAGATTAAATTTTTATTATTTTTATATTTGATAAATAAATACTATCTATAAATTCTTTAAATCTTATTTAATTGAGTTTTTAAGAGTTTTTTCATTGAAATTTAAACATAGTCATGTGATACAATTTTTTAGTAATATACTATAATTATTATTTTTTCATATTATAATGGAATAAATAGCCTAAAATGGGGGAAATAGATACCAACCACCATATTTAATAGCTGCAGAAGACCCTTTTTTCTTGTAATAGTCTTTTTTACTGATTAATCCTTTATGATGACGATGTTTTTTTGAAACTTTTTTTTCATGATATTTCTTTCTATCTTTTATTTTTTTATTATTAGTATAAGTTTTTTCCAATCTTCTTGTATAATTGGGTGATTTGATAAATTCTTGCTGAATATCATAATCATAAGTTTCTTTATTAGACAAAATTTCATAAATCTGTATACTTATTCCTATTATTATAAAAAATAAGATAATTTCAAAGATTATAAGTAGAAGAATATTGTATGTGGAAAAAACAAATATAAAAAAATAGCTCATTGCTAAAAAAGAGAATAAAATAAATATTGATGCAATTAATAAGCTATTTTTCAATTTAATCACTATTTTTTTTGTATGTGGAAGCTATTTGTTTTCAGCTTCATTTACTCTAAATTGAGTAATTTTTTTAATAAGTTCATATGGGATTGGTCTATCATAGGGGAATTGTGCAGCCCCTTTAGATGTTTTATATGAAGATAATTCTTCTTTAAAATTCTCTATTCCACTTGGACTTGGATAAAAACCAATATGTTTCTTATTAACTGCAAAATGAACTAAGTTTTCTTTTTGATAGAAAGTAGGCATGCCCCATCTTATTCTTTCTTCTGAATTAGGGGCTGCTTCTTTAATTGTTTTCCTTATTTTTTTTAATATTTCTTGAATATCTTTTGAATATTCAGAAATATATTCATCGATAGTTTCTACCATAAACTATCTCCTTATTATTTAGCTATTTTATCTTATTTTAACTACTAACTTACTTTAAGTATTAGTTTACTTTAATTATAATCTTAATTTAGCTATTTTATCTCATTGGATTTTTTATCTTATTTTGACTATTTTTATTTTAAATATTCTTCAATGACGATATTTCCGTCCATAAATATTAATCCATGTTCTTTAGCATAATCTTCTGCATCAGCTACAGACCTTGCTTCACCAGTTGTACCATCCATCATCTCACAAACAACAGTTACTGGGGTTATTCCTGCCATTTCTCCCATAGCTAAACTTATTTCAGTATGGCCTTGTCTATTTTTTAAAAGGTTATCTGCTCCTCGAAGTAATGATACATGGCCAGGAGATCTGAATTCTGCTCCAAAATCACCAAATCTTCCTTCTTCACACATTTTAGCCATACTACTAATTGTTAAAGCCCTGTCATTGTCAGTTATTCCAGTGAATGTTTTACGGTGGTTTGCCCAAACAGAAAAGGATGACCTTTCATCATATGGTATATCATTAGGGGTTAATTCGCCAAGAATAGGATATTTGTCTTTTGCAACATCCATAATATCTGTCATAAATGGTAATCCAAGTTTATCACAGAATTCTGGATGAATACAGCAACAAATTAAGCCTCCTGCATCGTTTCTCATAGTAGCTACTTCTTTAGCCCCTACAAATTCTGCCCCTATAATCATGTCGGTTTCACTCTCTCTTTTTTCATCATCATACATAAGAACAAATTCACCATTTTGTAATGCTTTTAATGCTTTTTTTAACATGATTTCACCATTTATTATTTTTATTTATAATAATTTTTATAAATCTTAATTTTAATATCTAATTTTATATAGCTAATTTTAATATCTAATTTTAATATCTAATTTTATATAGCTAATTTTAATATTCAATATTAATAATTAATTTTTATAAAACTTTTTTTTTATGATACACTTTTTTAATATATTTATTTCTTATACAATTTATTTTTATAATTTTATTATATTATAAATAACATTTTTCAATTATTTATTTTATTTTCATTCATTTATTTAATTTTCAATTATTTTTATTATTTTTAAATATTTATTCTATTTTTCAACTATTTATGATGAGTTTAACCTTGTCGCCGTCTTTTAAACTTAATTTTTCTCTTAAATTTTCTTCTGCTATAAACTCTAAATAATTATCTTCGTGTGTTGTTTTATCAGGGAATAGTATTGCTCCATTAATAATTTCTTCTTTTTTAGAGCTATTTAATGTGGCTTTTATGTATTTAACACCACCAAAACCTTCTCTAGATTTAATAATATTTTTGGTATTCGATTTTATTTTTTTAATCGAATCTAAATATTCTTCAGGAACAATAATATTAAGCGTCCCTGGGTATGGCGTGAAACCGCATTTTTCATTAAATTTTGATTTGTAAAATTCCTGACCTAAAAAATATGCTCCTTTTCCATAACCTGTTGCAATAGATCCTTCAATTTCCATAATAATCATCATTATGATATAATTCTATTATATAATCTAATTATATTTTATTTTATAATTTAGTTCTATTTTATAATCTAATTTTATAATCTAATTATATTTTGTTTTATAATTTAGTTCTAGTTTATGATTTAATTTTATAATCTAATTATATTTGATTTTATAAAGTGTTTCATTTAATTTCTAATTTTATAGTTGAAAATATCGGTCCTCTAATATCAATTATTTTATTCTCATTATTAATGTAGTTCATAGCAATATCATCTAATTTTAAATTAACATCTGATAAAGCTCTAGCTATTGTATTTCTAATTATAAGTTCTTCAGAACCACTAAGAACTGCTTCTTCTATTTTATAAGCTATTTTAGCGCTCAATGAATCTATATATCTAATATTTGTAGGAATGCCTTTTTTAATAGCATCATAAACAATCTTAGTGTCTTTTGGTATTTCACTAATAATGTCTTCTTCACTATATTTTTGAGGGTTTAATTCAACTTTCTTAACACTTTCTTCAATATTCTTAGGTATGCCCAGAATATTTCCATCATAGATATAAATTTGGTTTGTTGAAGCAGGGCCAAGAAGTTTAGTATTACTTTCTTCTTCAAAAGCTTTAATAACTATTTCTTTATTTAAAAATTCTCCTTCAAATATTGTAAATTCACAAGGGGAAACACAATCTTTTTCATTATTCCAAGTATCTAAAATGTTGTTCATAACTGATTTTCCCTCATCTGTAACGGGATAATAGTTATAATTTAACATAGTAGCTATATCTCTGTCACTAAGTTCTAACTTTTTGTATAATTGTGGATATACTAATGTTCTAACATCATTTATTTGATTAAGAACCATAGCAATTCTTTCAACACCTAAACCTAGATTCATAACTTCTTGTTCAATTCCATAATTTGAAAGAGCTATTGGGGAATAAAGTCCAAAAGTAGCTATTTCAACCCAATCATCTAGTTTTGGGTGATATCCATAAACTTCAGTTTGTGTTTCTGGAATATAATATTTGGATTTTTTTTCATCTGGAACAAATTTAAATTTGGAAAATCCAAAATATTTTAATAATGCTTCAGAGATAGCTTTTCCAGTATCAAGAGTAACATTGTCATCTACAATAACACAAGAAGCAGAATGGTAAGTCATAAGATGACTAGAATCTTCTTTTTGCTCTCTACGGAAACATCTATCTATTGAAAACATTTTTAAAGGCATTTTATAATTTTTGACCATTTTTTCAAGTGATATGAACCATCCAGATGTCATGTGGGATCTAAGGGTATTGTTACTTGCAATAGGCACTAATTCTTTAATTTCTGGGAAAACTTTCTCAAGAATGCTTAAACCTTCTTCATTATCTAATTCAAGAGATTCAGAAACCTTTAAAACCAAATCATCTCCATCAAGATGCCCTTTTTTATATCCTCTAAATACTTCTTGTAATTTAGCTATTTTATTGTCATCAATATCTTTTCCAAGATTTTTTATATAATTTATTTTCTCTGTTTCTATTCCAATATCTGGACGAGGTAATCCTGCTAAATAGAAACATCTATCAAGAACAGCTGGAGCTTCTGGTCCAAATTGTTTATAAACATCATTTTTATCAATAAATAATGGGTTAACAGTTTCACTAAACCCAAGCCTAAGATATGCTTCACGGAGCATGGAGATTGTATCATATAAAATATGTGGTTTTCCTATTTCATATTTTAATCTGGGATATTCTTTATCAGGATGTGGTTTTTTTATTAAATTTCCAGATTCAACCCAAGCGCGTTCAAAATCTTTTTTAGCTAATTTAACAATTTTTTTTCTATCCAATCCATTTCCTCCTGATATTTATATTGATAATAGTTTAATATTCTTTAATAATTACTATTAAATTAATATTTATAATTAGTTTATAATTATTTAAACTATTTTCTTATAGAATTATATTATTACTATAATATTATTAGAATTTCGATTTATAATTTATATCTTTTATATATTATATAATATTTTAAGAATTTTTCTCATTTTTTAAAATAAAGAATTTTTCTAATTTTCAAAAATATATTTTCAATAATAAATTTTCAATAATAAATTTTCAATAATATATTTTAAAATTAGATTTTTAAAATTTTATAAAAATATTTATAAAATTAAGATTAAATATTATTATTATGGAAACTAAAATTATTAAATCAGATGTGCTTATTATTGGTTCAGGGGGTGCTGGTTGTCGTGCAGCAATCGAAATTTCAAACAATGGACTTAATCCTCTGATAGTATCTAAAGGACTTTCATTCAGGTCTGGATGTACTGGAATGGCTGAAGGGGGTTATAATGCAGCTTTTGCTTTTGTAGATGAGCAAGATACTAAGAATATTCATTTTAATGATACTATGAAAGGGGGTAGCTATCTTAATGATTCTAAATTAGCAAAAATTTTAGTTGATGAAGCTACTGATAGATTAATAGATCTTGAGGAGTATGGGGCTCTTTTTGATAGACAAGAATCTGGGGAACTAAATCAAAGACCTTTTGGAGGTCAAACATTTAGAAGGACTTGTTTTCAGGGAGATAGAACTGGGCATGAAATTATAATGGCTTTAAAAGAGGAAATAATAAAAAGAAAAATTAAAACAATTGATGAAGTCATGATAACTTCTTTAATACTTAATAATTCTATAGATGATGAAAGAAAAGTTATCGGTGCAGTTGGAATTTCTTTAAAAGATTCAGAAATTATTTTTTTCCAGTCAAAATCTGTTATATTAGCTACTGGGGGAGCAGGTCAACTCTACCCAGTAACATCTAATACTTTTCAAAAAAATGGGGATGGTTTTGCACTAGCTTATAATGCAGGAGCAGATCTTATTGATATGGAAGAAATTCAATTTCATCCAACTGGAATGCTATATCCCGATTCTAGAAAAGGCATTCTTGTTACAGAAGCTGTTCGTGGTGAAGGTGGAATTCTTTTAAATGAGAATAATGAAAGGTTCATGGTAAATTATGATGAAAGAAAGGAATTAGCTACTCGTGATGTTGTTTCAAGGTCTATTTATAATGAGATAAGAAATGGGAGAGGAAACAAGCGAGGAGGAGTTTATCTTGATGTTACTCATCTTGATGATGAATTAATTGAGGAAAAACTTGAAACTATGCTATTACAGTTTATGGATGTTGGTGTTGATATAAGAAAAGAACCAATGGAAGTTGCTCCTACTGCCCACCATTTTATGGGAGGAGTTAGAATAGATGAAAATTGTCAGTCTTCAGTATATAATTTATTCGCTGCAGGAGAAGTAACTGGAGGAGTTCATGGAGCTAATAGGTTAGGGGGAAATGCATTAGCAGATACTCAAGTATTTGGAAAAAGAGCAGGGATATCTGCATCTTTAGCCGCAAAAGATTCTGAATTTGAAATTAATGAAGAAGAGATAGAAAAAGAAAGTAACAGGATTAAAGGGCTTGCTAAAAAAGGTTCTATTCCTCCATTTAAAATTAAAAAAGAACTTCAGAATTTAATGTGGGATAAAGTAGCTATAATAAGAAATGAAATAGATTTAGATGAAGCTTTATTCCAATTGTATGATTTAAAAGAAAAATTGAATTATATGGATGTTGAAAAAGATACTCATTACAACAAAGGACTTCAAGAAGCTTTAGAAGTCATTAACATGATTAATATTTCTATTTTAACAGTTGAATCTGCTTTAATGAGAAAAGAAAGTCGTGGAGCTCATTTCAGAGAAGACTTCCCTGAAACAAAAGAAGAATGGAAAAAGAGTATTGTAATGAATAAAAACCATGAGGTTAGATTCATTCCTAGATAGCTAATTAAATGATTTTCTTTTGGTAATTAGTTATTATTATCATAAAATAATTCTTATTTTACTTATTTACTATTTTTTTTACTGTATTTAATTATTTTATTATTTATTCATCTCATTATTTTAATTATAACTTTTTTTTTTAAAATTGTTTATATATTATTTTATTATAAATTAGTTATTTAAATTATTTTATCTTATTTTTTTAAGCGATTTTTTCTAATTAATGTATATTTTTTCTAAAAGTACAATATTTACTTTTTAAGCTAATTAATTTTATATAAATCTCTTAACTGATTATAAAATAGTAATGGCTATGATTTAAATATATAAAAATATTTTGTAAATGAATTTTGTAAAATAAAAATAATTTATGAAATCATAATTATTTTATTAAATTAAAATTTATCCATAAAAATACCATTTTAATGAAAAAATCATTGTTATAAAAACAATAAAAATTTTAATATAAGAAAATCATATCCAATAAAAAGGATTTTGATATTATGAAAACCATAAAAACCACATTTAATATAGATTCTGAAATAATGGAAGGCATAAAATTAGTAGCTGTAAATAAAAATAAAACACAAAATGAAATAGTAAATAATTATTTAAAACAAGGGTTAATTAATGAAACAGGAATAAACCCAAAAGAAACACTTAGCGAAAGGATAAAAAGATTGGGACTTGAAAATAAAGTGAAAATAGCTAATGAAAAAACATATAATCCTAATTCAATGGAAAAAGAATTGAATTCTATAGTTGGATTAGCTAAAGCACCAAAAGGAGTAAATCCAGTTAAAGCATTACTTGATTTAAGAAATTGTAGAGATTAAAATATGGATATTATAAAATATATTTTTTGAATTAATGCTTGATAGTTTTTTATAATTAAATTTTCCATTAACTTCTAATTTTACTTATTATAATCTGTTATTCCTAGCCTATTTCCAAAAGGATCTTCAAATTCTACAGCAGTTCCAGTTCCTATCTCAAAAGGCTTGGATAAAAATTTTATTCCTTTTTCACTCATTTTTTTATATTCTTTTTCAACATCATCTACAACAAACCATATTGTAGGCTTCATGTCTTTAAATATATTTTTATCTTTTAGTATAATTGCAGGTTCAGATTCACCAACATTATAAGCAGCCATACCTTTTTCACTAAAGTCAAATTTTAATTCAAGTCCAAGAACATTTTTATAATATTCTTTAGCTTTCTCAATATTATCTACTGGAAGAAAAAAATTATCATATTCCATTAAAACACCTTATTTTTAATTAATTAAACATATTCTTATTTAATTATCAATTTTCTCTGATTCAACTTCTTGCTATTTCTTTTAGATCTTTTATAGATTTAGCTGCTTTTTCAATAATTAAATTTTCATCAAGAGTTGTTAATTTTCTATTTTCCATGAGTATTTGTCCATCACAAATTGTTGTATCTACATTTGATCCATTAGCTGCATAAACAAGATTTGAACTAACTAAATTACTCATTGGATTTAAATTTACTGAACTTTTATCAATTAAAATTATGTCTGCTTTTTTCCCAATTTCAATTGATCCAATTTCTTCTTGAAGATTTAAAGCTTTTGCACCATTTATAGTTGCCATTTGAATAGCTTGTTTAGATGTTAAAGCTTCTGGGTTTAATGTATCTACTTTTTGTAGAAGTGATGCAAATTTCATTTCTTCAAAAAGATCTAAATTATTATTTGATGCAACACTATCTGTTCCAAGACCAACACATATTCCTTTTGTTAATAAATCTTGTATAGGAGCTATTCCAGATGATAATTTCATATTACTACATGGATTATGAGATATTTTCACATCTTTCTCTTTTATAATCTCTATTTCTTCTTTTGATAACCAAACTCCATGAGCAGCTATAACATCTTTTCCTAAAAAGTCTAATTCATTTAAATACTCAAATGGTCTTTTTCCAGTAGCTTCTATAACATCATCAATCTCTTTTTTTGTTTCATTCATATGTATATGGATTCCAACCTTGTATTTATTAGCTTCTTTTCTAACTCTTTCTAATAATTCTTTTGAAGCTGTAAATGTGGAATGAGGTCCAAATAATGTTTTTATCCTTCCATTAGCTGAATTGTTATAATTTTTTATAAGGCTTATATTTTCTTTAAACTCATTTTCACGTTTCTCTTCATCTCCAAAATCTATCATTCCATAGGATAAACATCCTCTTATTCCTGATTCTATGGATGCTTCAGCTACATTTTCCATATAGAAATACATATCATTAAATGTTGTTGTCCCTGATTTAATCATTTCTATGATTGCTAAAAGAGCTCCATTATAGCAATATTCTCCATTTAATCCAGCTTCTGCTGGCCATATATTATCATTTAACCATTCATCGAGTGCCATATCATCAGCTAAACCTCTAAATAAGTTCATAGATAGGTGAGTATGTGTATTAACTAATCCTGGCATTAATATCCTGTTTTTTCCATCAATGATTTTATCAATACCTTTTTCTGATATGGATTCTTCATCTTTTCTAGCTATTTCGGATATTTTATCATTTTCGATTAATAAATCTCCTTTAAATGATTCAACATCATTATTTCCTTCTGATTTTGGATTTAGTATAACTGTATCTTTAATTAAAATATTTTTAGTTTCCATCATCTCACCATATTCGAAAAATCTTTAAACTTGATTACTTATAATAAATTATATATTAATTATTATATTAATTATTAGAATTATTAGATATTATATTAATTAAATTAATTATATATTACATTAATTAAAATTATTATATTATTTATTATATTAATTATTAGAATTAGTTATTAGAATTATTAGATATTAATTAATTAAAATTATTATATTATTTATTAAAATTATTGGATATTATATTAATTAAAATATTATTAATAGTCAAATATTAATTTTAATTTAAATATCATTAATTATTAATATAATAATAAAATTTATGCGAGTTAAGATAATCTTATATTATTAAGAATTAAAATAAGTTTTATTATTAAAGATTATAGATAATTATAATTTTTATATTTTATATTTATATATTTTATATTATTATTACTATTATTATTTATCAAATGATTATGTACAATTATATTCATTAATAAAAAGGAGAAACAATGGAAATTAAAATTGCAATTCCTTCTAAAGGACGAATTAGTGATCCTGCAGTATCTATTTTAGAAAAAGCAGGGCTTGGACTTAAAGATGCTTCTAATAGAAAATTATTTTCAAATACTCATAATTCAGACATTAGTGTCATGTTTGCTCGTGCAGCTGATATTCCTGAATTTGTAGCTGATGGAATAGTTGATATGGGAATAACTGGTCTAGATTTAATTAAAGAAAGTGATTCTGATGTTGAAATTTTAACAGATCTTAAATTTGGTCAAACTAGTTTAGTTATTGCTTCTCCCGAAGATTCTGATATCAATTCTCTTGAAAATATTAAATCTGGTGTTATTGTAGCTACTGAATTTCCTAATTTGACTAATTCTTATTTTAAGGATAAGGGTATTGATGCAAAGATTGTTGAACTTACAGGATCAACAGAAATTGCTCCTTTTATTGGAATAGCTGATATTATAGCTGACCTAACAAGTACTGGAACTACTTTAAAAATGAATCATCTAAAAATTATTGATAAAATTTTAGATAGTTCAATAACACTTATTGCTAATAAAGATAATTATTTCAACAATAAAGAAAAGAAAAATCTTATCGACACTGTAAATATTAGTATTAAGGGTGTTATTGATGCAGATAGGAAAAAATTATTAATGATGAATGTTTTAAAGGATGATTTACAAGCTATAAAAAATTTAATGCCTTCTATGTCTGGGCCAACTGTTTCAGAAGTTTTATCTGATAAAGAGGATACTGTAGCTGTTCAAGCAGTTGTAGATGAAGAAGAAGTTTTTGATCTTGTAAACAAGCTTAAAAATTCTGGAGCTAGAGATATATTAGTTGTACCAATAGAGAGGATTATTTAAATTTATATTTAAATCTTTATTCATTTTTATTAATCTTTATTTAGCTTTACTTAGTTTTATTTAGTTTTATTAAATTTATGAGGGATATTATTGAAATTTTTAAGGTTTTTTACTAGTGATTGTAATTGTGATTTTGATAAAAATAATGTAAATAATCATTCTAATATTAAAACTGGATATTTTGATGGGGAAAAGGTTATTGCATTGAATGACTCCATTGAAATTGTTTTAAAAAATTGGCAAAATAAGGATTATCTTGAAAATCAAATTATAAATAGCTATTCTCTTGAAGATATTATTTTCACACCACCAGTTTCTCCTTCAAAAATTATTTGTGTTGGTCTAAACTACAAGGATCATGCTCTTGAACTTGGTATGGATCTTCCTTCTGAACCTAAAATTTTTTTAAAACCTCCTTCATCCGTCATTGCTCACATGGATAATATTGAATATCCTGAAATGTCTTCTGAAGTTGACTATGAAGCAGAATTAGCTATTGTAATTTCTAAAACAGGAAAAAACATTCCTTTAGATGAAACTGATGATTATATTGCAGGCTATACTATATTAAATGATGTTACTGCAAGAGACCTTCAAAGAAAAGATGAACAATGGACAAGAGCTAAAAGTTTCGATACTTTTGCCCCTATTGGTCCCTTTATTGAAACAGAAATGGATCCTATGAATCAAGATATATCTTTATCTATTAATAATGAGCTTAAACAAAACTCAAACACAAAAAACATGGTTTTTTCTCCTAATGATCTTGTAGAATTTATTTCAAGAATAATGACATTAAATCCTGGGGATATAATTGCTACTGGAACTCCTTCGGGAGTTGGACAGATGAAAAAAGGAGATTTAGCAGAAGTAAAAATTGATGGCATTGGTTTATTAAAAAATAAGGTTATTTAATTTTAAAAATAGATATTTTATTAATCAAAACTTTCAATACTTTTGATATTTTCAATATTTTTAATAATTAATACATTTAATATTATTAACACTCAATACTTTCATTATTTTTAATAATTAATATTTATTATTTTTAAAAATCAATATTTCAATATTTTTAATAATTAATAAATTCATATATTATTTAATATATTCAATAATTTTAATACTTTTAATATAATAATTTTAATATAATACTTTTAATATTCTTAATATATTCATTTATTTAAATTAATTCAAAGAGGAGTTATAATGGATTCGGATGATAAAGCTAATGAAATTCCAATGGATGATTTTTTAATTAGTGATTTAATTAAAATTATTCATAAATCATATAAACATTATTTAGTCCATAAATTAGCTTCTTTAGATATTACGCCTGGCCAAATCCCATTTATATTGGAATTATTACATTCTAAATCATTATATCAAAGTGATCTAACTTCTAAACTTCTTTTAAGTAGAGCAGTAACTGCTAAAACTCTTAAAAAACTTGATGAAAAGAAGATAATTAAAAGAAAAGTTGCTGAAGATAATAAAAGAAAGAATGAAGTTTATTTGACTGATAAAGGAAAAGAAATCGCTTCTGAAGTTGAAAAAATTGAGAAAAACTGGGATAAGGTTCTTTTAAAAAACTTTAGCAAAGATTTTCCTAATGAAGATAAAAAAGAATTAAAAAAGATTTTAGAATCTTTAGCTAAAAGCTCTTTTAACTCTGTTATGGAGGAAAGAGAAAAATCTGATCTTCATGGATGGGGTGATTATGATGATATGCAAAACTTTTATAAAATGCATCATTCAATGGCGCATCCATTTAAAGGGCATTATTTTAGAGGAAAACGTTCTAGAATGAAATTTTTAAGAAAAAAAAGAGAATTAGACGCCAAACGCTTTAAAAAACACTGATGTATTTTTAACTTATTTTCTATTTTTTAATTATTAGCTATTAGTGAAGAATTTTTTAATTTTTCATAAATTTTCAATATAAATCAAAAGATTTATATAGGGAGTGTTTACTATATTATATTGTGAATAGTTGTATTAAAATACTATTTTCATATTTGATTTTTATTTTTTAATTTTCTTATATTCTTTTTAACTTCGTTAAACCTGAATATAACGAAAAAAATTGAAAATAAAAGTTATATATAAAGAAAAAAGCA
>NZ_CALGFC010000064.1 GCF_937881195.1 uncultured Methanobrevibacter sp.
TATATTAATAGAATAATTATACTTAAAAAATAATTATATTAATAGAATAATTATACTTAAAAAATAATTATATTAATAGAATAATTATAGTAAAAAAATAAATATAATATTTACTAAATTTAAAATAATTAAATTTATATCAATAAATGGTGATTAATTGATAATTATAATGGATGAAAGATCAAAAAAATATTTAATTGATCAAAAATCTGAGTTTCAAAGTGATTTAGGTATCATAAGTCAGGAATCATTAGCTAATGCAAAGATAGGAGAAACATTGACAACACATTTAAATAAAAAATTTAAAGTAATAAAACCTAATGTTAATGATTTTATAGATTTAATGGATAGAAGATGTTCAATTTTAATTCAAAAAGATATTGGAACTGTAATTTCAAAATGTGGGCTTGGAAATGGGGATAAAGTTGTTGATGCTGGAACTGGAGCAGGAGCAATTGCATTAAATTTTGGAAATATAGTTGGTGAATCTGGCCATGTTTACTCTTATGAAATAAGAGAGGATTTTGCAGACGTAGCTAAAAAAAATATTGAAAAATTTGGTTTAAGCGAAATTATCGAAATAAAAAATAGAGACATTAAAGAAGGAATTATTGAAAAAGAGATAGATTTAGTATTTCTTGATTTAAATAAACCTTATGATATATTTGAAGATGTTTATGAAAGTTTAAATACAGGAGGACATCTAGCTGTATATGCTCCATATATTGATCAAATCGAAACATCATATAAAATAGCAAAAAAAGTTGGTTTTATGAATTTATCAATTATAGAAACTCTTGAAAGAGAAATAGAAGTAAGAACCCAAGGTACAAGGCCTAAAACTAGAATGGTTGGGCATAGTGGCTATCTTCTTTTTGGAAGAAAATTGTAAATATTTATCCTATTATTATTAAAATGATAAATGATATATAAAAATAAAAATAATTGAAATAAAAGGGAAAATAATTAAAATAAAAAAAAGGGAATATAATTAAAATAAAAAATTAGAACAAAATGCAATATAATTAAAATAGTATTAAAAATAAAAATATATAAAAAATACTAAAACTAATAATTAAAAGACATTGATTGCAAGTGAAAATAAATAAAAAATATATGAATAAAAATTAAAATTGGAATAATAATTAATGGAATAATAATTAATATATTGTAATAATAATTAATTTATTAGAATAATATTTGAGTGTGATTAAAATTTTTAATCTTAATGATGTAATTTCTATAAAAGATTTTCAAAAAAAAGATATTGAGTTTATTTTAAAGGAATCTGAAAGTCTTGAAAAAATAGCTAAATCAGAAGAGATTTCTGATGAATTAGCAGGGAAAATACTAGGAATGATGTTTTTCGAACCATCAACTAGAACAAGATTATCCTTTGAAACATCAATGAAACGACTTGGTGGTAATTGTGTTGGATTTGCTGGAAGTTCAGCTAGCTCAATTTCAAAAGGTGAAAGTTTAGCTGATACATCAAAGATGTTTGAAGCTTATTCTGATGCTCTTATTATTCGTCATAATTTGGAAGGAGCTGCAAAATTTATTTCGGACATTGTCGATGTTCCAGTAATTAATGCAGGAGATGGAGCAGGACAACATCCAACACAAACTCTTCTAGATTTATACACAATTAAACGGCATTTTAATAAGATTAAAGGATTGAATATTGCTTTAGTTGGAGATTTAAAATATGGGCGTACAGTACATTCTTTAGCATATGCTCTTGGAATTTTCGATGCGCAAATGAGTTTCGTATCACCTGATGAGTTAAAAATGCCTAATGAAACGCTTCATGATTTAAAAAAGAACAAAATAAAATTTCATGAAACAAATAATTTAAAAGATGTTATTGATGATATTGATGTATTATATGTTACTAGAATACAAAAAGAAAGATTCCCTGATGAAGAGGAATATTCAAAAATAAAAGGTGCATATTTAATAGATTATGAACTTGTAAAAGAAAAAGATCTAATTGTGATGCATCCTCTTCCAAGAATTGATGAAATATCTACAAACATTGACAATACAAAATATAATAAATATTTCGAGCAAGCATTTTATGGTGTTCCAGTTCGAATGGCCATTTTAAAAAATATAATTAAAAACAAGCTTTAAATTCTTATAAAAATAATAATACTTAATAAAATTAATTTAAATACTAAAAAATTAAGCTAAATACTAAAAAATTAAGCTACTATAAAATTAAATTAAATACTAAAAAATTAAGCTACTATAAAATTAAATTAAATACTAAAAAATTGATTTAAATATTATAAAATTAATATAAACAGTGTGAAAATCAATATTAATAATAAAATGGATAAAATAATTGTCAAATTAGAAAGTTTAACAGCATTACTAATATCTTCTTTTTTTAATATATTATCACTATTTCCAATTTTATATACTCCTTTTTTTATAAGAGAAATATCCAATGCACCAGCAACAGCTGCCATTGTAAATCCAGAGTTTGGAGAAGGACAATTTCGAGCATCCCTTAACATTATTTCATAGCTATTTTTATAATTGAAATTGTTTTTTTTATATAAAAAAGCAGCTAAAACAACTAAAATTCCACCAAAGCGTGCAGGTAGATAATTTAATATATCATCAAGTTTTGCAGGAAAATATCCTATATAAAAATATTTTTGATTTTTATATCCAACCATAGCATCTAAAGTATTAATTATTCTATAGAAAATAGATACTAAAACAGCGAAAAATATTATATTGATAGTTAAATTATTTGAAAAAAAGTTGAAGAAATTTAAGTTAAAAATATTATCTATAGTAATAGCCAAAATAAATAGAATTGTTGCTAAAATATAATAAAAAATAGGTGAAATAACAGAATCAGTTATATTTTCAGATAATGTTTCTATTGTAGCAGAAATTATTAGGGGTTCATCAAGTTCAAGTGTATTTCTACTTACAAGATAAGACATTGATTTTCTAGCAGATTCAATGTCATTATCTAAATCATCTTTAATTGAATTAGCTGATGATAATAGCATATTAATTGAAAAAGTTGAGGATAAAAGTATTGAAGAAACAATAACAAATAAAATGATATTATAGCTTGAAATCCACAAAATTACACTGAAAAAAAATAGAATAAAAATTGAAACTAAAAGTGTCAAAAAGAATCCAGATATTTTATTTTTAAATTCTATCAAATATTTTAGAAATAAGTCAATAATTTTCCCAATAAACACAACAGGGTGTATCTTCTTAGGCAATTCACCTAAAATTAAATCAATAAAAGTCGCAATAACTAATATTATAAGTGATAATATAAGTATTTCTTGAAAATACATTTTTATTCCTTTTATTTTAATATTCTTTTTATTTTAATATATTAACTACTTTTAATCAAGTTATATTATATTAAAATAATAATATTTGAAAACAAATTATACTTAAAATTTTTTATTTAAAAATAATTATTATTTAAATATATAATATAAATAAACTAAAATATTAAATGATTTATTTTTAGTTCAATTATATTTATAATTCAAGTTAATTGTATAACTACTTATATTTATTTATATAATATATATTTAATAATAAAATATAGTTATATTATCTAAATTTTAACATTAAAAAACAGTGATTATATGATTGATGAAAAAGTAATCAAAAAATGGCTTGTTGAAGAAGGTCTATTTAAAGAACAAATATCTGATGAAACATCTAACTTTCATTTTCTTATAAATTATCCAGATGAGCATGTACTTGATCTTATACAACCAAAGCATAAAGAAGATATGGTATTAATAGGGTGTGCTTCTGAAATAGCACCTGAACAATTATCATTAATTAGAGACTCCTCAAATAAAAAAAGAGAAAACTTTATATGGGAAATTCGATTTGCTTTAAATCAATTCCTTCTTGATTTTGAGCTTGAACATCCTGATAATGTTTTGAGTAGGTTTGTGATTTCTGAAGAGATATATGAAGATGGTTTAACAAAAAATAGTTTGATATTATCCATTAAAAAAGTTTTTAAAGGTAAATTACAATGTATTTGGATTACAGGAAAAACTTTTGGTGAAGGTGAAAATTCACAAATAAATGATAATAGTATGTTTGTTTAATTTTAATATTTCTCTTTTTTACAAAAATAATACTTTTTTTATTATATTTTAATTAATGAAATATATATATTGAATATGTTTGAATTGATATAATTTAATATTATTTAATTTAGTATTTTTAAATTATATATATTTTTAAATTATATATATTATATATACATTATATATTATTTATAGATTATATATTATTATATATTATTTATAGATTATTTTATATTATCTATAATTTATTTTATATTTTATATTTATTTTATATATAATAATTATATAATAATAATTATATATTTATTTTTCAGATGTTAATAGATCTATCCTTAATTCTTATTCTAATCAATATTTATTTAATATTTCTTATTTATTTAATATATATTACTTTATTATTCATATTAATACTATAGAGATTCTTTTTTTCAATTTTTCAATTTTTTCATTTAATTTATTTCACTTGTTACACTTGAAATAGACGTTCATAAGAATTATAAACATGTAATTTTTTTATTAGTGTGAGAGATATATTTCCAGTGAAACGTATTTTTGGTATCTTGTATGAATGAAGACGTCTATTTCAAGTGAATATAATTGAAATTTAGGTTTCTCTATTTATTTTTTTAAAAATTTTTTATTAATACTGCCAAAAACCTATAAAATATCTTTATATCAAAATTTTAACCAATTAAATTCATTTATATCTTTTTTCAGCTTCATATAATTATTTTTCATTTTTTGAAAAATTAGTATTTTTACACTTGAAATAAACGTCTTGTATTTTTTTTCTTTGAAATTTTCATTTCACTTGAAATTTACCTCTCACTTTATTTTTTATTCAATAGTTAATAAAAAAATTATAATAATTTATAATTAAAAATATAATTTATGTAAAATCGAATTAATAGTATTTTTCATAAAATTTTTCATTTATATATATTATTTTTTTATTTATGAATAACCATTAAATTTTTTTTATTTTTTATTTCCGAATTGTTTATTTATTTGACAGCTGATTTTTCAATTTTTTTATTTTTAATAGAAAATTAAATTATTATTCAATTTAATAATACTCTTTTTAATTGTTTAATATATTTAAATTATTTAATTTACATGAAATCTTCAATGTTTTTTGTTAAACTTTTTACTAAATTTCATATTTTTCATAATTATTTACATTTATTTTATTAATAAAATTCTTTTTTTATTTCTATAATAGTTTATTCTCTAATATTTTCTAAAATAAATTTACTTAATTTTTTTTTATTATCCAGATGATAATATTTATTTTATTTTTATTATTTTAATGACTATTTTTTCTTAATTAAAAAATAAAGAATAAAATAATCTTTTTACACTTGCAATATATGATTAAATTTTAAAAAGAATTATATATTTAATATATAATATTTTATTTTTTTCAATATTATCTATTATTTATTATCTATTTTTTAAAATTGAAATAATTATTTTATTTTATTTTTTTTAACAATTTTAATTGATTAGCCTCAATTGTTTTTTATTATAAAGCCAAAAACTGAGTTTTTTATTTTAAAAAACATAAAATCATTCTTTTCATATTTATTCTTTTTTAAAATACCCCCTATGATATTTTATTGAGATAATACTTATTATAATTTAAAAAAATCACAATTAACCCTTTTTTACTTAGAAAAAACTATTTAGGTAATATATTATAAGTTATTATTTTTCAATGATTTTTTAATAAATAAGTTTATATGTTTTAATTTCTAATATTACACTTGAAGTATACGATACACTTGAAACTTTTAAAAAAGATATTTAAAATTTTTGTTATAAATTAATATAAATTTTATAAAATTTATTATAAATTAATATTTTATTTAATAATAATATAAAATTTATAAATATAATATTAAAATTTTTTGAATATATTTTTAAAAATTAAGTTTTATCATAAATATAATATTTAAATTTTCTGTTTCAAGTGTATTTAAGGGAATCAACAATGTAATATCAAATAAGAAGAGTGAAATTTCAACTAAAATTATAATAATTTCCTAATAATATTAAAATATTAATAAAACACTGTCATATAAAACTTGAAATAATATTATTATGAAATTTTTTCATGAAATTTTTTCAATTTTAATAATAGCTAAAATTTTTCTTTTTAATAATTATATTATAAGAAAATTACTCAATTTCTTTTTATTTATACTCTCTTTGATTTAATGATATACTTTTTATAGAAAGCTTATGGAATTATTATTAAATTATAATTATTGTATACAATTTTTTCAATAATGTATAAAATTCACTATTCTATAAATCTATCTATAATTATAAGATATGAATAAATTTTTAAAAGATAATACTAACTCAATAATTTTATCTATTAAATATAAAATTTGCGAAATTTTTTATAAATTATAAATTTTTTATATCTTACAAAGAATTATAATTTAGTAAAAATTATAATTCTGTGAATTTATAATTTAGTGAAATTTATAATTTAATAATAACGATTTCAACTAATAACTATACATTAAACTCATAATTAATCTATTGGTGATTTAATGACTAATATTTTCGATAATCTAGCTGATAAAGGTTCTGTTTTCAAAGATAAACAATATTTAGATCATAGATTTTTGCCTGATAATTTACCCCACAGAAAAGATCAGATTACTTCAATAGCTAAGTACTGGATTGAAGCTTTAAATAATGTAACTCCATCAGATGTTACTATTTATGGGAAAACAGGAACTGGAAAAACAGCAGCAGCTAAATTTGCAATGAAACAACTAGAAGAAGCAGCTTCCAATAAAGAATTAAGAATAAGAACAGAATACATTCGATGCACCGATTACACGACTGAATATCAGGTTATTGCAAAACTTTGCCAGCAAATGGGGAGAGATGTTCCTTATAGGGGATGGACTAAGGCAGAAGTTGTAAATACATTTAGAGATATTTTAAAATCTAATTTATATGGAAATAAAATGATTTTAATCGTTGTTTTAGATGAAATAGATATTCTTCTAAAAAATGACGGTGATGGGATTCTTTATACTTTAACAAGAACTGATAATGTATCAATATTATCCATTAGTAATTATGTTGATTTCAAAAAATTTATTAAAAGTAGGGTTATGAGTAGTTTTAGAGATAGAGAAATCGTTTTTCCACCATATGGAGCCCAACAACTAGTAGATATTTTAGAAGAAAGGTCAAAGCTATCTTTTATTTCAGAAACACTAACTAATGATGTTATTCCTCTTTGTGCTGCTATGGCTGCTAAAGAAGAGGGAGATGCGAGATATGCATTGGATCTTTTAAGAACTGCTGGTGAAATAGCAGATGAAAAAGAATCTAAAATTGTTAGGGGGGAATATGTTAGAGAAGCAAAGGATAAAATTGAACATAATAAGATAACAGATCTTATCACTACTTTGCCTGCACAACAACAGAGAGTTTTAGAAGCAATTTTAAATTTAACTCAAGAAAAAGAAGAAATTACATCTGGTAAACTTTATGATACTTATAAAGAAGTTTCTAAGGGAGATACAGTTTCATATAGGAGAATATTTGATTTTATTAATGAACTTGAAATGCTTGGAATTATATCCACTAACACAATTTCAAGAGGTCGTGGTAGGGGAAGGACTAATATAATTTCTCTCCAATGTGATAATGATATCTTAGAAAATGCACTGTATTCTATTTAATATTTAGCTAAATTCTTCAATGAAGGATTAAATATGAAAATTGCAATATTATCCGTTTCAGAAAAAGGAAAAATACTTTCATCTAAGTTGAAATCTTTATTATCAAAAGATCCTACTGTAATTTGGATTGATGCTTTCCATAAAAATGTTAAAGAGAATATTGATAATATTTTTATTGACAATGTTAATAATCCAGTTAAATATGATGCTATTATTGGGATAATGGCTACAGGAATTCTTGTTAGATCTATAGCAAAAAATATTAAAAATAAAAAAATAGATCCTGCAGTTTTAGCTATAGATGATAATGGTAACTTTACTATTAGTTTACTTTCAGGCCATCTTGGAAGAGCTAATGATTTAACATTAAAAATAGCTAAATTAATAGATTCACAACCAGTTATAACAACAGCAACTGATATAAATAATAAAATTGGCATTGATTCTCTTTCAAATAAATATTATTGGGATATAATCAATAAAAATGAAATATTAAGTTTTAATAAAGCTATTTTAGATGAAAAAACAATTAAAATTTTTTTGAATATAAATAAACCCCATAATATAAACTATAAAAAGGATATGCTCGATTTTTTTAAAAATAATGAAAGTAATACACTTGAAATCATTGACCTAAAAAACAAGGAAATGTCAATAAAAAGTGTTGATGAAAAATATATTTTATTCAAAAATAATAAAAATAAAGATTTTAACTTGAATATTATTAATTACAATGGTATTGATTTTAAAAAATCCGATTTTGATATTTTTGCATGCTTTGATAAAAAGTATATTTTCTTTAAACAAAGAAAATTAATTGTTGGAATTGGCGCAAGAGCAAACATCGAAAATGAAAAAGTTTTAAATGGAATTAAAATAGCTATGAACAATTTAAATCTTCCAATTGAAAGAATTGATGGAATTGCTACTGCTGAAATTAAGTCTGATGAAAAAGGAATATTAGAAACTGCTAAAAAATTAAAAATACCTCTTAATATAGTATCTTTAGATGAAATAAGGGATTTAAACAATCCAATCATATCACATTCAGATTTTGTAAGAGAAAAATTTGATATTCCTGGAGTTGCAGAACCTTCTTCACTAATAGTAGCAAAAAAAGACAGTAATAGTTCAAAACTTATTCATAGGAAGATGGCGATTGATGGTGTTACAGTTGCAGTAGCTGTTTCGAAATAAATTCAAAATTTTAAATAGTTTTTAAATTAACATTTTAAAATAATTGAAAGTATTCATAAATATCGATTATATTCATATTATTTTCAAAATTATAATATTTATTCATATATTTTAATAATTTTTTTATTTGAACCATTAAAAATACCAACTTCTCATAATAAAATGACATTCTTGTTCTTTAAAGTAATCGATTTTGAATTTTTCAATATATTTTTCTTCTTCTTTTGGAATTCCAACTAAAACATGCTCATAATCTTCTAAGCTATTTTTATTAATTTTTGAATGCATATAAAATATCATTGAACTTTCATTTTGAAAAATTTTGCTTAAATAATTATTTAAATTCACATATTCACTACTAATTTGGTTTTCATAGTTAGAATGATCTTTTATATTATCCAATATCCAATAATTATCTTTATTCAAAGCACTTTCTTTAAATATAATGTAATAATTTTTCTCTTCAAATTCTTTTTTACTAATTTTAAATCCTTTACATATCCACAAGTATTTTTCACTATTAGAATGATTATTTTTATCAATATTTTCATGATTGCATAAAGGAGTATAATATTTTTGATTATTATAATTTTGATTTGAATATAAATCACTTTCAAAGTTGATTTTATCTTTGATTAATATACTAGATATAGCTAAATAACTATAAAAATCACATTTAACTGTTCTATTTACTGATATTACATTTGAGGAATTTTCAAAATTTTTTGATTCAATACCTATCATAATCGGATTGAGATTAGTGTTAATTGGATAAACTGTAATAGAACTTTTTATTTTATTTTTAAATAATTTTTCTGTAATTAAATTTTCATATTCTCCATTTTTTAGTATTTGAATCTTTTTAAATGAAATTCTATTTGGATAAAATTTATTAAGATTATTTTCATCATTATTTTCAATACTTAAACCAGGATTAACAATACCAAAATCATATAATTTTTCCCAGTTTTTTGGTGTTCCAGGACTATTAATTAAAATATCCACTACTTCATTAGTTAATCTTTCAATTTCGGCTGTTTCTAATGAATTTACAAGTCTATCATTTGAACTATTTATAATGTTTGCAATAATTCCAAAAACTAAAATTAAAAAAAAGAAGGTTATTATAATATCAGTAGAGAATGTAATTCCTTTTGAATCTTTAAAAATTTTCATATTATCCCATATTTTTCTTTATGAGAGTCATCTATAAATAATATTTCAGATAAATCACCTTCTTTATAGAATTCAATCATACTTCCAGGGTAATGATCTTTGAAAATAACATGATCTGATCCACAAATTGATTTTTGACTCATATTTCCAAAAAAGTTTTTAGGTTGAGGGACTATAAAAACTTCTAATCCATAATGAGGACATCCACCTTTTCCTTCTAAACGACATAAATAACAGCTACCATCTGCACTTTCATGAAAATACCCATTATCAATACAATTTTTCAAACAATATCCTTTCCCATGATTTTCATAAGGATCATATATGCATTTTTTTATTATTAGAGGGCTTGTAGCATTTTCATACATTTCACCATTTAATAGATTATTTTCATTCATATAATACACTAATGAATCTTTATAGCTAATTTTTGTCCCATTTTCAATCAATGTAGGATGTTCTCTACACATTAAAAAGGGAAGTGGATCTTTAAAACCTTCGATTGAAATTGAACTTTCAACTAAATTATCATATGTTTCTTTTCCTTTTTTTCCACTAACAAGGACTTTAACATTTAGATAGAATGGGCTTTCTCCATTGCTAATACTCAAAACTTCATTTTGAATAGTTATTCCATTATTTATTTTATAAATTTCCACATATTTATCTAACTTTTTTTGAAGTTTATCTTTAATTATTTCTCTACTATTATAACAAGGGCTCTTACTATGTATAACTTCATCAGATACTTCTTGAATTGTTTCTTTAGATAAAATTTCAATGTTCTTGTTGTGATTTTGGATTATATAGTTAAAAGAATTTGAATCTTTTGAATCACTAACAATGTTTTGATAAGACATAGTAAAGTTTAAAAGCAATATTCCTATTATCACAAAATAAAATACATATAAAACAGATAAACCTGTAAAAATAGCTCCTTTTTCACAATTAAATTTATTTTTTTTAAATTTTAGACCAAAATAAATATTTAATCTTCCAATGTTATTCATTGATTTTTTAAATTCCATGAAAAACCTTATATTTCTAGATATATAAGTATATTACTTTATAATGAATTTAAAATTAATTTAATCCTTTAATAATTCCTTTATTTTGTAAAATTGATTTAAATTAGAATATTTATTTATAATAAAGAATAATGATTTATTGTTAGAAAAATACTATTTGAAAAAATATAAAAATAGAAATATTATTTGAAAAAATATGAAAATAGAAATATTATTTGAAAAAAATATAAAAATAGAAATATTATTTGAAAAAATATGAAATATAAAATATTTTGAAACATATAATTTAAGGTTAAAATATTACACTTGAAATAAATGTCAAAGACTTTTTTTATTAAAAATTTTTTATATATTTATAAAAATAAAAAATTAGCAGATTTTAAGTTTTATAACACTAATTATGTATTTATAATAGACTTAAAATCATAATTGAAATTGAAATTAAGGTCAATGAAGATAATGAATCTGTTAAACTTGTTGAAATTGGAATTACAATATTGTCTGGATCTAAACCATTTTTATATGATACTGAAGAGATTAAATATACTATGAAAAGCATAATACTGATTAAAATTATTCCTGAAATTGTACTTATGCTTATAATGGGCAAAAAACTTAAACCGGGCATATTAAGGAGTCTTGAAGATAATTCTGCTAAAAATCCAATGATTGGGTATATTATAATGACTAAAAAAATTATTATTGAAAAATTTCTAATTGTTACTTTTTCTGGTTTTAAAACAGGATTTATCAAACCTGCATGAAGTGAAGAGGAAAGCCTTGCTCCTAGAATACTTACAAGATTTCCACTTTCACCAGAGAAAAGTGGAACTAGAGTTAGAAGACTAGGGTTTTTAAGAAGTGTATTAATTGAATTGTTTAAAAAACTTCCAGCTGTAACTCCTAAAAATGAACAAATAAGTAAAACAGGGGTGGATTGTTTTATAATTTTTTTCATTTCTCCACCTGCTTTTATTCCATATATAAACCCTAAAATAGCAATAAAAATCACAAATATAAATACTACATTTTTCAAAATCACACTTGATAAAAATGAAACTGAAATTATAGCTAGTATAATGGCAGGAAGTGTGAATAAATCTCCAAAAGCAGCTATAATAGGAGTAGATATATTATCTGGATCCCAACCATTTTCAAAGCTTTTAAGTGATATTAACATTGTCAATGGCAACATTATTACACTTGAAATAATTCCTGCAAATATTGAAATTAGTGTAAAATCAATTAAACTTATGCTTTCAAATCTAAATAATATACATATTCCTTTAGCTAAAAAAGCTAAAAAAATAGATAGTATAATGGTTAAAATGAGAGAAGATAATATATTCTCTGATAAAATTTTAGAACGTTTAAATTCAGGAGATAATAAACCTATATGTAGATTTGTTGCTAATCTTGATCCAAGAGCTCCAAATATGTTTCCTCTCATTCCAATAGCTCCAGGAATAATGACTAGAAGACCAGGAAAAGCAGTTAAGAAATCTGTCATATTTCCAAGAATTATTCCTGCAAATAAATCACCGATAGCACATATTAAAAGAGCAGTAAATGCTTCTCCTAACACATTTTTTGTTTCTTTAAAAAAATGCTTAAATCTACTACCAATTAAGTAGGGAATGGATAATAAATAATTTATTTTTTTATATATAAAAATGAATAAGCTGACTATGAATGATATTATTGTTGAAAATATTTGGCGAATCATCTTCAATAGAAGCTTTGCTTTCTTCATAAATATCACCTACAAACATAATATCAACTTTTAATGAACATTTTAGTAATTTTATATACTTAAATACTATTTTTATATTTTATTCTTTATATTATTATTCAATATTCAATATAATTTTAATATTTAATTTTATTCCTTGATTTAAATATTAAAGAAGTATTTAATTTTTAATTTAAATAATTAATTTTTATAAATAATTAATTTTTATATTTCTATTTAATTATAGAATCATAGAATCAATCTTCCGATTGGGATTGACCTTCTTCATCAACTAAATTGGATATTTCGTCGAAATCAATTTCACAATTGGCTAATTTTTTAAGGAGTTCTGATCCCATTTCAGTACCTTTAGCAATTAAAGCATCCCCTGCTCTTATAATAGTATGTTTATCTGGCCCATAAATCCATGTTTCATCCCTTCTAATCGCGATTACAATCATACCTGTTCTATTAGCTAATACTAATTCACCAAGTGATTTATCAGTTAATTCTGATTCTTTTTCAACAGTAACACTAATAATTAGCTCTTCAGCCTCTTCCATAACCATTTTAAATACTGGGTGTGGTTTTATTCCTTTAATAACAATGTCTGCTAAATCTTTAGCTGCATTAGCTATACTTTCAGCAGCTTCAGCTATTTCAATTAATGCAGTTAATTTTTCAGCATCTTCAACAGAACGAGCAGCTACAAGGGATTGTTTTTTTATTTCATAATTTAAACTATTAACTTTATTTTCAAGTTTTAAAACTTCACTTGCGGCATCTTTACTATTAAAGAGTACAGCTGAATAGGCCAAATCCACCATTAACTCAGATAAATTTTTCATTTCTATTAAAATATCCTTTATACTAGCCATGTTTCCATCCTTTATTATTTATTTTTGAATGTTTTTTCAATTGTTTTTAGGTTTATTTATATTTTTAGGTTTATTTCTATTTTTTAGGTTTATTTCTATGTTATAGGCTTACTTCTATCTTGGATTTATTCTTTTTGTATTTTGTTTTTATTTTCTAATATACAATGTCTTCTTAATTTTAATAATTCTTTCTTTTTTGATTTTAAATCATCAACATCTTCTAATATATTAATTAATCCTTTTCTAATACATTGAACAGTATTTTTTTCGTGAATCCATTCACAGTCTTCACAACTCCAAACACCTTTATTTTTTATCCATTTTCCCCCAGTTGATCCATCGCCACAAGGATAAAAAGGACAGTAGCAAAAATCACAATATTGTGAACCATTTTCACATTCATGGCATGGATAATATTCACATTCAGTATTAGGTCCGATTGGGGATGTTCCTTTTAAATATTTTTCATAGAAATCTTCTGAAAGCGGATGAATTTGAGATTTAATAACATAACCTCTTGGAGTAATCATATATCCATCTTGAACATATGTTAAAGAATTTCCCACAATTAATATTGTGGACATATTGATATTATCTTCATTTAATTCTTCAAGAGTGACTATGCTTGTTTTACTACTTATTTCATCATTATAATCACTTTCACTACTATCAACAATTCCAATTAATGTTTTAGGATCTTTCGTTTCATCTAATATTTTTTTAAATATTTTAAAAGGTTTTTTCCGAGTTTTACTAATTGGATTATATATTGCCATTATTAAATCTGCTTTAGATGCATATTCTATTTTTTTTTCTATTTCAGTTAATGGTGTTAATATATCACTTAAACTTATAACTGCAAAGTCGTGTAGTGGAGCTCCAAGGAGAGAAGATGCAAAATTAACCGCACTAACACCAGGAAAAATCTCAATATCTTTTTGAGGATCAAAATCATTATACTTACTAATAAGTTGAAACATCAAATTAGCCATTCCATAAACACCAGGATCCCCAGAACTAATTAATGCTACCTTTTTTCCTTCTAAACTTTTCTTTATAGCAAGTTCTCCTCTAGAAATTTCATCTCCCATACCTTTTTTAATTATTTCTTTATCCTTAATTAAATCATTAATTGAATCAACATATTTTTTGTAACCAATAACGACATCTGACTCTTCTAATGTTTTAAGAGCTGAAATTGTAATATTGCTTTTATTGGACCCAATACCAATTATATTAATCATTATTTCACCATATACAGATTTTTTATATTTTAGCTTGTTTTTTAGATATTGGTATTATTTAAATTTATCCAATAGTAATTCCATTTGAACTTGTGCTTCCAGAATAATCAGTACTTGTCTGATTAAAGAATTTTAATATAGATATTATCTTTAAAGTACTTAAATCAACTACAATTCCATTATCCGTACTATTTGCTTTTGCAGTAGCTTTAATAATATAATCTGGAGTTCCAGATAATACAATTTGTTGAGATGTAGTGTTTGGTGAAGAATATGCTAATGCAGTAATATTTACTGATATTTGACCTTCACTAGATTTTGAGTATGTTGTAAAATTAAGGCTTTCTAAATCTATACCATCAACCTTTGCAAGACTCGTTAAATTTTCACTCACATCAACCTTGTTTGTAACATTTATCTTTTCTGGATCTTTAATAACAATACTATTGATATTTTCAGAGCTGAATAATTCTGCAATAGTGTTTATTTGCAAGTCAATAAGTCCTTTCACATCTGGAGGTTCTGAAGTTATAATAGTGTATGAACTAAGCAGACCTGCTTCAAAAAATCCTATAAAAAGTATTAAGATAAGTATTATTTTAAGTGCTTTTGGCATATAATCACCCAAATATTTATATTAGCATATTTTAAATATTTTTATTATCTAAAATAATATAATTTAATTTTTGTATTTAATTAGAAGTTTAGATTAGTATAACTTTTCACGAAAATATTTTATCATGGCTCATAAAAATCTAAAATTTATAAGAATGTAGAATAAAATATATAATAAATAATTTAAAATACATATTTAATTTTATAATATATTAAAAATATATAATAAAAAATTTCAATCATAATTTATTATTTAATTATAATTTAAAACATAATTATCAATATTAATAAATATTTTTTAAATTTATTAATAATTCTATTTATTAATTGTTATATATACTACAATAAATTTGTTTATTTAGTTTAATAAAATTAACTATTTTGGATTTTTATTTAAACTTCTATTCGGATTTATTTTTTATATATATTAAAATTTAATTTTTATAAGATTCAATTTTATAAGATTCAATTTTATAAGATTCAATTTTAATTATTATTAAATTATATTAATTGTTTATAATTAAATACTAACATCTATTTTTATATCTTCAATCATGATTCAATATTTTGCATAAATTTTTTTTATTTAATAATTTTACCACAATATTAAATTATTAAATATTTTTAATATATGTTGCAAAATGATTAAATAAAAAATATAGAACTTTAAATAGTTATATAATTACTAAACAAATGATATAAATAAAATATAATAGCAAGAAAAAACAAACTTATAGTAGAAATTTATTTGATATAAATTAATTTGATTCATTATAAAATGTGATATAATTTACAAACACAAAAATTTATAAAAATAAAATCTTATAAAAATAAAATTTAGGTATAAAAATTATAGAAATAAAAAGAATAAAATACTAAAGATCCAAATGACAACAGAAATTCTTTTCAAATTTGCTAAAAAAAATATAAATCTGTCTCCTGAAGCCTATTATTTAATATGTGGTTTGGAAGATCCTTTAGATTTTTCTTCATCTTTAATTGTCAAATTAAAAAGTCAGGAATATTCTAAAAAAGATTTAATTTCTTTAAATTCAGAAGTCGTGGAAGAGTTTATTAAAACATTAGGCTTAAAATTACCTAACCAAGATAAAAATTCCAATAATCAAATTCCTAAATTTCAAAAAACTTTGATTAATGAAGAAGATAAACCTGATATTAATTTAAATAAAAAAGATCTTAAGGATTCAAATACCAAATCTAACCCTTTAAAAAATAATTCAAAATCTTTTGAACCAAATATTGATTCATCAACATCAAATTCTCCTTCTTTTGGTATTAGCCCTGGATTTTCAGAATCTGAATCTCCAGAATTTAAATCTTCTGTAGGCGAATTTTCTATAAATGATATATCTTCCAATGATTCATCTAATGATACTTTTAATGATTATGTAGATGATTCTTCTAATGGTTTTTCTAATGATTCTTCTATATCTAACCCTATGGGGACTGATTTTCCTGAAATTAATAGTCTAAATGAAGAACAAAATAATCAAAAAATTGAATTTATACCTTCTGAATGTTCAAGAAATGTCATTCCATCTAATTTAAATTATGATTATAAAGTAATTCAAGATACTAGCAAGAAGTCTTATACTAGTGGAGAAATTGATAATTTAATAACTTATTTTAAAAACAGGTATTCTAAAATATCAAATATCTTGTCTAAAAGACCTGAACTAAAAACTTATCAGAAGATTTCTGATTTAGAAGAAAAAGCTACAGATTTATGTCTAATTGTAATGGTTAAAGAGATAAGAAGCACAAAAAACGGACATAAAATAATAACTTTTGATGATGATACTGGGGAAATCAGTGTTCTTTTCCACAAAGATAATCATGAACTATTTAGAGAGTCAGATAAACTTGTTAAAGATGAAGTAATTGGCCTTTTAGCTGAGAAAAAAGGAGATTTAGCCATTGCAAATAAAATTGTGCAACCTGGTGTTCCAAGAATTGCAAATAAATCCATGAATTTTTCAGCTGTGTTCACTTCTGATGTACATATAGGTAGTTTAACATTCCTTGAAGATGCTTTTGTAAGATTCACAAAATGGCTAAATGGTGATTATGGAACTGATGAACAAAAGGCTATTGGTGAAGATGTTAAATATATGATAGTTGCTGGAGATATAGTGGATGGTATTGGTGTTTATCCTAATCAAGACAAGGAATTAGCTATTAAAGATATATCAAACCAATATGAAGAGGCAGCAAGGCTTCTTGGAGATGTAAGAAGCGATATAAAAATAATAATAGCTCCAGGTAATCACGATGCTTCTAGAGTTGCTGAACCCCAACCTGCAATACCTGAAAAATATGCAAAACCTCTTTATGAATTGAACAATGTAGAATTTGTAAGTAATCCCGCAATTGTTAGTCTTGATGGATGGAATACCCTAATTTATCATGGTCGTGGTTTTGATGACATAGCTATTACTGTAAAAGGATTTTCGCATGAGCGAAACGATCTTATAATGGAAGAATTGTTAAATAAACGTCATCTAGCACCAATTTATGGTGAAAGAACTCCTTTAGCATCAGAACTTGAGGATTATCTTGTAATTGACAATGTTCCAGATATTTTCCATACAGGGCATGTTCATATTAATACATATAAAAACTATAATGGAATTCATATGATTAATTCTGGGACTTTTCAGACTCAAACAGAATTTCAAAAAGTTCATAATATTCTTCCAACTTGTGCAGAGGTTCCAATTCTCCATAGAGGTGTTTACAAAAAATTAAAATTTATTTGATTATTGATTTTATTAATTAAATTTATTTATATTAATTAAACTTATTTTATCAACTAAAGCTAATTTTATTAATAATATTATAATTAGGTTAATATATTAATAGAATTATTAAGTTAAGATAATACTATATTAGATACTACTATATTAAGCTATTAAATGATTTAAGTGATGATATGAGTGATAAAAAGGATAATATTAAAAGTGTTGTCGATGTTTCAAAATACCTTTTTGAGCGTAAATTAGTTTCTGGCAAAGCTGGAAATGTTAGTGCTAGGTTTAATGATGAAGGCATTGATGTAATAGCAATGACTCCTACTATGAAATCACTAGGTAGTCTAAAAGAAGAAGAAATAATATTAGTCGATATTGATGGAAATAATTTAACTAAAGGGACTCCTTCTTCTGAAATATACTTACATTTAGCTATTTATAAAGAGAAAAAAGATATTGGTGGAATAGTGCATACTCATTCACCATTTGCAACTGGTTTTGCATTTTCTGATAAAAGAATAAAAAGATTAGAAGGTTTTGGAAAAATAGTTTCTCCATATTTAGCTGAAATTGAATATGAAACGCCAGGAAGTGATGAATTAGCTATCAAATCTGCAGAAGCACTTAAAGATGAGGATGTTTTGATTTTAAAAAATCATGGTGTTATTGCAACAGGAGAAAATATTCAAGAAGCTTGTTCTTTAGCGGAATTTGTTGAAGATATCGCTAAAACTCAATTTATTTCCCACACTCTTAATTTATCTGATTCTTTTTAGTTTTAATTCATAAATTCAGGATTTAAATAGATTTTATAAAATATATAAAATACCAACTAAATTTTATAAAATATATTAAAATTAATAGCAAAATAATTTCTATATAGAAGAAAATAAAAAATAATAAAATAAGCATCAAATGAAAATTACAATTTAGTTTATATAAATTTATTTAAATTTATTTTTTTAAATATATTTATTCTCTTAATATATTCAAATTGGCTTATATAATCAGCATTAATAAATATTTAATGATATTATTAAATAGCTTTATAATTAATTTTTTTATAATTAAATAATTTAATTAGGAAAATTTTATAATTATATTTATTTATAAAATATTAAAAAAGTAGTAATTGTTTTAATTTGTTTTAATTGATTCTAATTTGCTTAAAACTTCCCATATAAGAGTTCTAGCATGTATTGGTATATTAGGGTCGTTACTAATTTCATCTAATATTAAAATAACTGCACTTGCTCTTACAGTTTCATCTTCCTCATCATTGTTAAGAAGTGTATTAGATTCATCAGCAGCTCTTCTAATATTACGAGGAACACTAGGATTCTCCATTATATGCTTTAAAATTTCAGAAACTTCACCAAAAATATCGTTACTCATAAATAATCCTCCAAAAATCAAAATAGATAATAACTAAAGATTTAACATTTAATAATTAATACAAATTAATATTCATGAAATTAATTAAATAGAATTCGAAATATAAAAATGAAAACATCTATAATATTGAATAAATTAAATAATAATCAGTATGTTAATTGTAAATAAGATAAATATTAAAAATTTTAATAAGTTAAAATATATTAGAATATAAGTATTTTTATTATAGTATTTTTTTATTAGTATTTTTTATTTTAAAAATTTTATTTTCAAAAATTACTATACATTTATTATATAGAATTAAGTTATTTAAAAACTTTTGTATTTTTTATTAATTTTTAGATTTGTTTATAATTTTTTTTAAAATGAATATAAATACAAATATTTATTTACTATTAAAACAAATTAAATAATATAAACTTACAAATAAGTATTACTAATATTAAATAAATTTTTATATGATTATTACAAATAATTTATTAATATAAATTAAGTTTTTATATAAATTTTTATATAGTAACAATTATTAATCAATTCTATAAATAATTATTGATACTTAATTTGAGTTTAAGTTTATTTAATATAATTAAAATACTTTCTAATACTTTTGATGCTTTATTATACTTTTCAATGCTTTCTTAAGTTTATTATTTAATATTTAGTATATTTTATTAATTTTATCTTTAGTAACATAGATATTTAATTTTAAGGATAATATAGTAAAATTATATATTAATAGATAATATAAATTAGGTAGCATAATTATAGTATAATCTAAATTAAGGAGTATATTAAGAGATATATGAATTATAGAATATTTTATTATCAATTAATTTACTTATAATATAATATTAAAATCATGAATTTAAGAGTTAATAGGAGGATTTAAATGTCTGATATTGTAAGAAGCTGGCGTCATATTCAACAGAGGTATAATCTTATTGGATCAAAGTGTACTAATTGTGATGGAGTTTACTTCCCTCCACGTGTAATTTGTCCAAAATGTAGAAGAAAAGGTAATATTGAAAATGTTCAATTTAGTGGAAAAGGTAAAATTCATAGTTTTTCAATAGTTGAAACTCCAACTAGTGATTTTAAGACTATTTCACCATATGCTGTAGCTATAATTGATTTAGATGAGGGTGCAAGACTCACATCTCAGCTTGTAGATTGTGATCTTAATGAAATAGAGATTGGAGATCCCGTTGAAATGGTGTTTAGAAAAATTAGGGAAGATGGGGAAGACGGAGTAATCTCTTATGGATTCAAATTTAAACCAGTCAAATGACTCTAATGTCAATACAAATTATGAAAACTTGAATGCTTCAAATAATTCACTTTCAGAAGATTTTGGTGTATTACTTATTAGTCATGGAAGTAGTTTGCCTTTTGCAGAAGAAACTTTTAAAGATATACTTAATAAGTATGTAGAGTTAACTGGCCATAATGCGGAAGTCGGATATATGAAAGTTGCTAAACCTTCTATTTCTGAGGCAATTGATAATTTAATAAATAAAAATAATAGCATTAAAAGGATTATAGCAATGCCTGTATTTCTGGCTCCAGGTATTCATACTAATATTGATATACCAATAATGCTAGGGCTTGAACCTAAAGAAGCGGATCCAAGATGTCCAGATGGAAATTATCCTGATGATCATTATTTAATGGAATCTAAAGCTGTTAATTTTTCTGGTGAAATTGATTTAATTAATTGTATTGGTCCAGATTCACAGATTATTGATATAATAAATAAAAAGATTGAATTAGCTGTATCTATGTCTGATAATGATATAGGTCGGGATAAAACTGGTGTTTTGCTTGTAAGTCATGGTAGTAGGCTCAACTATAATCGTGAATTTATAACAGATATCTATAATCAATACAAATCTCAAACTGATTATTCTGTTTCTCAAGGATTCATGGAGCTATGTGAACCTACAATAGCACAATCAGTAAATGAAATGCTTGAGAATAAAGATTTAGATAGATTAATAGTTGTTCCGGTATTTTTAGCCCCTGGAGTTCATACAAAACGAGATATTCCTACTATTTTGGGAATTTTCGATGATGAAGATAGTATTAATAATAATTCTTCTAATAGTAATTCTAATGAAGTAACTCACTCTCATGATCATATTCATGACCATTCTCATGATCACAATCATTCTCATGATCATGCTCATGGTGGTAATATCGACTTTGATGGTGAAATATTATATACAGAACCGTTAGGTGCAGATGATATTATAATTAAAATTCTTAAAGATAGAATTGAAAGAAATATATAATTACTTTCATTCTGATCTTCTTATTATTTCTTATTATTTCTTATTATTTCTTATTATTTCTTATTATTTCTT
>NZ_CALGFC010000065.1 GCF_937881195.1 uncultured Methanobrevibacter sp.
TTGATTTATAATATTTTTAGTAAAATGTTGATTTATAATATTTTTAGTAAAATGTATAATATTATTTAGTAATGGGTTAATTTATAATATTTCTAGTAATCTTAATAATATCATCCAAGTTCAATCATGATAATTATATTAGTATTTATAAACTATTCCATAAATATTAATTACAAATGCATATTAATTATACTCTTATAATCATAAATTTAATTATAACTTATAAATATTAATATAATTATTATACTTCATTGTTATTAAATGTATAGTTTAGCTAGATAATAATCAAAAATTAATCCAAATATTATCAATAACATGTTTTAAAAACATTAGATATTTATCATTGAAAAAATAAATAATAAACAATAGACAATAGCTTTTTAAGTAGCCATAAAATTTTATAAGAAACTTAAAATATTAAAATATGATTTAATAAACAAATAAATAGGAGAGGGAGTTAATTGAGAAAACCTTACGTGATATTGGTAGGAAGTGCATCAGGAATTGGTAAATCAACAATATCTGCAGAATTAGCTAAAAAATTAGAAATAAAACACTTACTTGAATCTGATTTTATTCGAGAAATTGTTAGAGGAATTATTGGGAAAGAATACGCTCCAGCACTCCATAAATCATCATTTGATGCATTCACAGTTCTTAGAAATAAAAATAATTTTGATAATAAGATAGATCTTATAAATGCAGGATTTGTTGAACATTCTTCATTTGTTATTCCCGCTATTGAAAAAGTTATAAGTAGAGCCATATCGGATTATGATGATGTGATTATAGAAGGTGTTCATCTTGTCCCAGGTTTGATTAATATAGAACAATTTAAAAATGATGCATCAATACATTTCTTTGTTTTAAGTTCTGATGAAGAAAATCATAAAGAGAGGTTTGTTAAGAGAGCTATGCAAATACATAGAGGAGGCAAACAATTAGAATATTTTGCTGAAAATAGAATAATTCATGATTTTTTAATTGATAAAGCCCATGAGAATGGAATAAGGGTGGTAAATACACAAAGTGTTGATGGAACTGTTCAAAACATGTTAACAAGCATAACTGAAACATGTGCAACAATTATGTTGAAAAATACTGTTGATGAACTTTCAGATGTAGTAGATATAATAATAAATAAACATGGTGGCATTATTGAAGATGTTACTTATCTGCTTCCAGGATTTAAAGAACCTTTAAAAAGAAAAGTCGGGGCATCAGATCCTGATAAAACAAGAAAATTTATAGAATCATTAGAAAATAAACCAAAGATAAAAAAAGACTTTAAATATTTATATAATCTTTCTAACAATATTAGAGGAAATAAAATCTGTGCTTCTGATGAGAAAACTCTCGAAAATATTATTAAAGACTTAGATGAAAAAGGTTATCTTTATAAAGATAAAACTAATGAATCAAAACAAAAAACATGAAATGAATATGATAAATAAAAATAATAAAATTTTAAATAAAAATAATTATATTTAAAAAAACTAATGAAAGTTTAAAAAACAATTAAAGTTTAAATAAAAACTAAAAGCCTAAAAATTAGTTATATTAAAAAATAATGTTAATAAAACAATTAGTAATAATAATTAAATATTAAAAATAACTAAAAGACTAATTAAATAAAAATTGTAGAGGTAATAGCTTGGAAAAAATGATAATTGATTGTCCTGTCTGTAATGGAGATAAAACAGCAGAATCTACAACAAAAAAAGATAATATACCCCATTTTGGAGATATTCTCGAAACCACAATTATATGTAAATCTTGTGGATATAAACATAATGACATAATTTGTTTAGAACAAAAAGAGCCAATGAAATACACATTACAAATAAAAAAAAGCAATTTAGCCTCTAGAGTTATTAAATCACAATCAGCAACAGTTTCAATTCCTGAATTAGGTTTAAAAGTAGAACCTGGTCCAAAATCATTAGGTTACATTTCTAATGTAGAAGGAACGATTATACGCTTTGAAGAAGGAGTTAAAAAAGCTTTAAAAATATTTGATGATGATGAATCTCAGAAAAATGGTTTAAAAATATTAAATAATATATCTTCCTTATTAAAAGGAAAATTTGAAGCTACCCTAATTATAGAAGATCCATTTGGTCAGAGTAACATAATGGACATAGATGTTAAAAAAGAAGAATTAACAGAAGATGAGCTTAAGAACTTAAAAACAGGTTTTACAATATTTGAAGGAAATGACATTTAGATTAAATTATTTTTAAATAAAAAAATTTAAAAAATTATTATAATTTAAAATATTTATCTTCTTCAATAATATCCTTTAATTTTAAAGTATTTTTAAAATCCATAGATAATACATTATCGTCAACTTTAATAGGCCCTAAATGGAATAAATTTTATTTAGAAACATCTATCATCCTTTTTACTGCTTTTAAAGATTTTTTAGCAATATCTTCGGGAACAGATATAACATATTTCTCATTTAATAATGAATTTTTAACCTTTTCAAGAGAATGTAACTTCATAGTCTTACAAATTGCATCATCTAAAAGAGGATAAAAATCTTTTTCTGGAATCTCTCTTCTTAATCTTGTTATCAAATCAACTTCAGTTCCAATTATAAATTCTTTGTTACTAGACTCTTTAGCATGATTAATCATACCTCCAGTACTTAAAACAGCATCAGCAAAAGATTGAACCTCTTCATTACATTCAGGATGTACAATAATCTCAGCATTAGGATATTTTTCTTTTGCAAAAGCTATATCTCCCTTATGAAACATTTTATGAACATAACAATGCCCCCCTTCAGGGATTAATATAATTTCTTTATTAGTTTGTTTAGCTACAAATTTTCCCAAATTATTATCTGGACCAAATAGAATTTTATCCTCTTTTAAACTTTCTACAACTTTCAGTGCATTTGCAGAAGTACATAGAATATCTGCTTGAGCTTTAGCTTCTGCTAAAGAATTAACATAAAGAACGACGGCAGCATCAGGGTATTTTTCTTTGGCATTTTTTACCTCTTGAGAACTTAACATATGTGCCATTGGACATTCCGCACCTATATCCGGAATGAGAATTTTTTTATTAGGATTTAATATAAATGCTGTTTCAGCCATGAAATCTACGCCACAAAAAACAACTAAATCTTTATCATCAATTTCAGAAGCTTTAATACATAATTCCAGTGAATCTCCAAGAAAATCAGCTATTTCTTGAATTTCTTTTGGTTGATAATTATGAGCAAGGATTATTGCATTTTTTTCATTTTTTAAATCAATAATTTCTTTTTGTAAATCTGTTAACATGAAAATTACCTATAAAATTTGGATATAATCAATAAATTGCGATTTATTGATATATTTTACAAAATAATATTAAATTTATAAATTAATATTAGAATTATAATTTAGTTTTAAAGCTATATATTAATATATAATTTGAATAAATAATATGAAAACATGTGGAAATTAATTATATTATACTTGATTATTAATTAGATTATATTATAATTAATTATATTATAAAGTAAGCAAGTTTATAAATTTATATTCAATAATGAAAAATAAACCTATATAATATTATATTAATGATTAAATCCATATTAAGTATTATAAAAGCTATATATTATTATATTAATAATTAAATCTATATTTAGTATTATAAAAGTTATATATTATTATATTAATAATTAAATTTATATTTATTTTTATAAAATATTTATGTTTTAATTAATTAAAATATTAGCTTAATATCTGATAAATAATTATAATAATATTAAATAAAGGTTATTGAAAAGAGATAAATAGGCATTATTGAAAAATATGGTTAATTAACTATAAAGATTAAAAAATGATTTTTATAAAAAATCTTAAACAAAGAATTAGTCTAATTCCTCTATTAATTTTCTAACCTCATTAGCAAGATCTAATCGATAGCAATCAATTCTTGAATAATTTTCTCCCCAAGCACTGATTTTTACTTTTATCCCATTTTCATTCATTTCTATTATATCAACTTTTGGAGAAGAATCAATTAGAACCCAATTTAAATTAGAAACTCTCTGAATTAAAGTTTTCTCAAAATTACCTATATCTACATTAAATGGTATTATAATATTTAAATCAATCCTATATTTGTCAAAAAATGTATAATTAGTATAAGGATTTTTAGCAAGTACTGTATTAGGTATAGTAACAATTAAATTATCAACCGTAACAATCGTAGTTGTTCTGAAACCCATTTTTGTAACTTTGCCTTTAACATCATTAACTTCGATAACTTCCCCTACTTTTACAGTTTTATCTGCAAGTATAAATATTCCCGATAAAAAGCTAGAGATAACATCTCTAGCAGCAAACCCTAGAGTAATACCTACAACACCGAGACTTACAATTAAAGCATTAACATCGATTCCAACAATATCTAAGATCATTAAAAAAGCAATTATATAAATTAAGTATTTTGCAAGGTCCTTTAATAAATATTTAAAAGTTAATTCAATACCAAATCTCTTACTAACTCTATTTATTAATAATGATGAAATTTTAACTGATATTAATGTAGCAATGAGAATTATCACAACATATATAAAATAACCAATAAACGGATATTGTGGAAAAATATTTAGATTCATTTTATTCTCTCATATGCCATTAAATTATTGAAATATTTGAGTTATTATATTCAAATTATATTAATAAAAATTAGTACATTAAGATAATTTATTAAAATTAATATATAAATATACTTATATTTCTAGAACCATAAAATCATAAGCAATTTTAGTATTTTTAAATATTTTCAATGCTTCTTCTTTTAAATCATCTGTTTTAGTATATCTAGTACTAATATGAGTCAATATTAAAATAGACACGTTTGATTCTTTAGCTATTTCCGCTGACTGAGAAGCAGTTGAATGAAAATTATTTGAAGCCTTATCAAAATCAACAGATTTATATGTTGCTTCATGAATTAAAACTTTAGCATTTTTGGCTAATTTCATCATTGCTTCACAAGGAATCGTATCTCCCGAATAAACAATTTTAGAACCTTCTCTTGGAGGACCTGTTACTTCTTCAGGCTTAATTATTTTTCCATTAATCTCAATAGATTGTCCATTGTGGAGTTTTCCAAAATTAGGCCCTGGCAAAACACCCAATTCTATTGCTTTCTCCCTTAAAAATCTTGGTTTTTTCTTTTCATAAATAGAATAAGAAATATTTGTAACATTATGTTGAGTTTTTATACATTCTACAACATATTCATCATTTTCAAATATAGTAGTGATTTCATTTCCATCATTTTCAATCTCATGTATAATAACTGGAAAATCGATTGTGAAATATCCAAGATTAAATATAGATTCCTTTACTTTTTCAAGCCCAATTGGACCATATATATGAAGAGGATTTTGATAATCCCTACCCCTGAAACCCATTGACTGAATAAGTCCTGGAAGACCCAAAATATGATCCCCGTGCAAATGACTAATAAATATCTTGTCAATTTTCATAGGACTTATTTTAACATGAGCTAATTGACGTTGAGTTCCTTCACCACAATCAAAAAGCATTATTTCCCCAAATGCTTTTAAAGCTATTGATGGATGATTCCTATATTTTGATGGGACTGCAGATGATGTTCCTAAAAATGTAACTTCCATTAAATCACTTAAATAACATGTATCAATTAAAATATAATCAATGAAATATATAATAAAATCAGCTAACAAAATATAGATAGTTACTAAATCTATTTAAATATATATTTAATTAATTTAAAGTTAATTATTTTTAAATTTAATCATTTTTAAATTTTAAATATAATTATTTTATAGCTAAAAAATCTATTTAAGAAAATTTAACTAAATATATGACTAAATATTAATAAAATTAAACAAAACAATTTATTTTATATGCTTAATTATTTTAAAAAGTTTGTTAAATAAATTATATATAATTTAGGGTTTAAATATATATCCAAAATCATTAGATGTTTAAAAATTTAGAAATATACTAATTAAATTAAGAGTGAAAAATATATAAAAAAATATTTAAAATAAACATGCATATTTAAAATAAAATTAAAGCTATTTGGTGAGTTTAATGGAAAATATAATAAACAAATGGATAGAAGAAGATATTGGTTTTGGAGACATTACAACAGAAGCATTAATTCCCAATGAAACATTAGCTAATGCAAAATTAATTTCTAAACAAGAAGGAATTGTTGCTGGAGCACAAATAGTTAAAGAAATTTTTGAAAGTAGAGGTTTAATGGTTGCAATTCTTAAAAATGATGGAGAAGAAGTTTTTAAAAATGAAACAATAATTGAGATAATGGGAAAAGCTAAAGATATTTTATTTCTTGAAAGAGTTGCATTAAATATTCTTATGAGAATGAGTGGTATAGCCACAAATACGAGAGAAATTATTGATAAAATTAATAATATTGCTCCAAATCTAAAAATTGCAGGAACTAGAAAAACAGCCCCAGGATTAGCTAAATTTGATAATTTAGCAATTACTATTGGAGGGGGAGACAGCCATAGATTTTGTTTAGATGATATGGTTTTAATCAAAGATAATCATATTGCAGTTTTAGGTTCTGTTTCTAAAGCAATACAGAAAGCAAAAGAAACTGTTAGTTTTACAAAAAAGATAGAGATAGAAGTTGAAAACAGTAAAGATGCAGCTATTGCCTCAAAAAATGGTGCTGACATCATAATGTTAGATAATATGGACCCTGAATCTATTAAAGAAACTTTAGAAATTTTAAATGATTTTAATCTTAGAGAAAATATCCTAATTGAAATTTCGGGAGGAATAAATTCTGAAAATATAATTGAATTCGCTAAAACAGGAGTAGATATAATTTCAATAGGATCTTTAACTCATTCTGCAAAAAGTTTAGATATTGGATTAGATATTAGTTTAGAAATCTCTTAAAAATAAAAATAAATTATTAAATATTAAAATAATTCAAACTATATAAATAGTATAAAAAGAATTTAAATAATATAGAGGAGATAAAATGAAAATTAAATATAGTACCATGATAGTTAAAAACATGGAGGAATCAATTAAATTTTATACAGAATTAATGGGTTTTAAAGTAGATAGCCAATTCAAACTTCCAGAAGCAACTATAACTTTATTGAAGGGCGAAGGAGAGACAATTTTAGAACTAATTAAAAATGAAGAAAATGAAATTGGGCTATTTTCCATAGGGATAGATGTTGAAAATTTAGATTCTGAAGTTAAAGAACTTAAATCCAAAGGAGTTAAGTTTATAATTGAACCTAGAAAAATTTCTGTTGGATCCATGGCATTATTTAAAGATCCAAATGGTTCTAACATTGTTTTAATACAACATGACTAAATAGACTGTTTAAAAAAGAATAAATAATAATCTTAAGGTTAAACTATTCTTTGTCTTCTAAAAAGCTAGAAATAAAAAACTTCATTTCTATTTCTTCCCTAGCAATAAAATCCTCGATTTTTAATTTTGATTCCTCACTATGAAATGGAGACATATCTTCATCATAAAAAATTTTTATAAATAAATCACTACCTTCAACTTTAATTTCCCCCTCCAAATTCTCTTTTAAAAAATTTATTGAGTCTAAATCAAGCCCTGAAATCTCATAATTTACAAAAGCCATTTCTTTATCATCTTCATTTAATTTTTCAGCTAAGCCATAATTTTTTACTTTTACTTCCATTTTTTCATCCCAATGACAATTTATAAAAAAAATTATATAAACATTATGATAAAAGTTTTAAAATAGGATGTTAATTTCTAAGAATAATCTTTAATTATAAACAAAGATATTATAAACAAAAATATTAATAAATTACTTAAATATCTTTAAAAAATTCTCTAATTCTTTTTCTATTTTTATTATTTCATGTGTTCCAATATGACCCATAACTGAGTCATATACAATAATTTCAGAATTATTAATTTTTTTAGACATTGGTATCCCATCTAGTTTAGGAGGGAAATATTGATCTTGGTTTATAGCCACTATTAGTGTTTTAGCTTCAATATTTGAAATTATATCTTCAATGTTATAAGAAGTGGACGCATTATTCCTATAAACAGTATCATTTGCATCCCATTCATTAATAGCTTCTTCTCTCATTTCTTCCATGTAGATATCAATTTCACTATTTTTCAAATTATAATAATAATCAGTTGAAAGTCCAAAAGTATACATTGACTCATTAGCCAATGCTAAAGCATTTTTAGGAGGATTTAAATAATTTCCTCCATTGAAATCCTTATCATTTTCAATAATATGATTCATAAATTTAAAAAGAGCATAATTATGTCCAGCTACTTTATATGTACTTACTAATGATATTAAAAAATCCATATATTTTGGATATTTAGCTCCCCATGTCAAAGCTTCAAATCCCCCCATAGAATTTCCAATAATGCCTTTTACATGTTCAATTTTAAATTTAGATTCTAAGAAATCTATATGAAATTTAACCATATCTTCAATAGAATATTCTGGAAATTTATTACCAAGATTTGTTGTAGAAGGACTTGCAGAATTTGGAGAACCTAATGTTGTTATAGATATTATAAAAAATTTTTTAGTATCTAGAGGCTTTTTTAATCCTATTATATCTTTTATTCTTCGTACAGAGCCACAATCTCCTCCCCAACCATGAAGAAATATAACTGCATTTGTTATATGCCCTTCATCATCTTTAATTGGAGTTCCTATGGTATAGTACTCAACCATAAGATTCTCCAATCTTTCTCCAGATGAAAAATCAAAAGATTTAAGTTCAAAGTACTCTGGATAAAATTCATCCTCATTTATCTCATAATTATTATTTTCAAAACTAATAAAAATCACCTAAAAAATACAAATCTAAAAAATATAAAGCCAAATATATAAAATTAGAAATATAAAGCCCAAATATAAAAATAAAATCCATAAATCCAAAATAAATAAAATCAAAAACTTATAAAGTCTAAATATATAGATTTAAAAAGCATAAATCTAAAATTTATATTAATTTATAGCTATATCATCTTCATATACAGTTATACATTCGACAGGACACATTTCAGCAGCATCTAATCCACAAGAAATATCTTCATATTCCTTAATAGATAAATTATCACTATTAATTTCCCCAGAAATTAGAACAGACATATCATCAACCATCTCAAACATTTCTTCACATTCATCAACACAGTTACCACAATTTATACATAAGTCCCTTTCTATTTCAATCCTATAAACCATAAAATCGCCCAAAAATAATATTTTTATTAATAAAAAAAACCATAATTCATAAAAAAAATAGTTTTTAGAAATTATAAAATTTAATTATTTATAAATTTAATTATTTATAAAAATTAATTATAATAATTATATATGAATCATAATAATTAAATCTAGAAAATATTATATTATATAATATAAATATTGTAGCTCAAGGTATATCTAAATATCTATATTTAAACTTTTACTAATCAATTGTGATATGATGAAATACAAATTATTGAAAGATCCTAATATCGAAGAAACATATGACCTTATTGATAGTGGTATACGTAAAAAAGCAGTTATAAACATATTCGCATACTGCAAAGTATTATATGAAGGAAGAGCACTAAGCCAATTAGACTGGGGTGAGCGTTTTGTAATGTTAAAACCAGATGGGTCGTTTCTTGTTCATCAAGAAAGAAAAGTAGACCCAGTTAATTGGCAACCTCCAAAATCAAGACCAAGAGCATTGATAAAAGAAAATAACTTGTTTCTAGAGAGCCATAGAAGAACACCGAAAGAAAAACTTGAAGTAGAAATAGAAAAAGTTCATTTCGCAAGTTTTGCATTAGCAGAAGATTACCAAGAATTAGAATTAGCAGGTTATGAAAAAGATATGGGAGATATGATAATGGAACATCCCCATATTATTGAACCAGGTTTTACTCCAACAGCTAGAGAATATAATACAGAACATGGATTTATAGATATATTAGGGAAAGATAATGACGGAAATACTGTTGTAGTTGAATTAAAATGTCGTAAAGCAGGCATAAATGCAGTGAAACAAATAAGAAGATATGTCAAAGATTTTGAAGAAAGTGATAATGCTTATTTAAAAGAGATTGAGACAGAAAAAAAGAAGATTAGAGGATTACTTGTAGCACCAGATATCAATGAAGATGCTAAAGAGCTTCTTGAAGAAGAAGGAATAGAATTTAAAGCAGTTAAGCCTCCAAAAGAGTTGAAAAGTGATAAAAAAGTCACTTTAGATATTTTTTAAAATATTTCGAAATATATTAAAATTAGGAGCATGAAATGGACATTATAACAATAATCATAATTTCAATAGCTTTAGCTATGGATGCATTTAGTGTATCGATTACTAAAGGATTTACATTAAAAAATATAACAAAGATGCAGATTTTATGGTTTGGAATATTTTTTGGAGGATTTCAGGCATTGATGCCATTATTAGGATATATTTCAGGTAGCCAGTTAGAACAATTTGTGACATCAATTACACCTTGGATAGCTTTTTTACTTCTACTATTTATTGGCCTTAAAATGATTTATGATAGTTTAAAAGAAGATGAAGAAGATATTAAAGAAAATACTAATAAAAATACTAATGAAAATATTAATAAAAATATTAATGAAAATACTAATGAAAATATTAATAAAAATATTAATGAAAATGAAAACAAGATTTACACAAAAATTTCTAAAGATAAGTTTTCTTTTAAAGAATTGACATTATTAGCAATAGCTACAAGTATAGATGCATTTGCAGTTGGAGTTACTTTTGCTATTTTAAAAACACCAATAATTATTCCAATATTATTCATAGGGATAGTTTCATTTATATTATCAGAAATTGGAATAATAATTGGGCAAAAAATTGGACACTTCTTTGGCAATAAATTCGAAATTATTGGAGGAATAGTATTAGTTTTATTAGGATTTAAAATATTATTAGAAGGTATAGGAATATTTTAAAAATAATCAATGTGAAATATTTATCATAAGGAAATTCATATTCCATTAAAATAATTTAAAATAAAAATTTAAAAAATAATTAAAAGAATATAAAATAATAGGATAAATAATAAAGAAAAAGAAAAAAAGAATAAGAAAAAAAATAAAATATAAATAAAAAAGAATAAAAAAAAGAATAAAATATGAATAAATTTAAAGATTAATAATATTCTTTTAATTTTTAAATATTAAAAGATTTAAAATTAAAAATAAACATAATTATTCAATTAAACTTCCAAGAATGTTTTGCCATGATTTAGACTTTATATTAGACAATTCCATACTATTTCTATCTACGGACAATATTTTCTGAGGACATGCTTTTTCACATGCTCCACACAATACACAAACATCACTATTTACTGTCATGTGATTATCAGTTAATGTTATTGCATTACAAGGACAAACATCCAAACATGCATGGCATGCTTCGCCAGTACAAACTTTTTCTTCTTCTTCATTTTCTTGAAGCAATACTTCTCCTTTAAATGGTTTTATTGTATGTGCTGCATCAGAAGGACATATTTTCTCACACCAACTACAATTTATACAAGAAATTTCATCCAATACCACATCACCAGTAATTTCAACTTCAGGGATATTTTCGCTGTCCATACAAGTAGTACATATTGCTTTAATTGCATCTTCTGGACAAACTTTTTGACAAATTTTACAATACATACATTTTTCAGGATCAATTTCAATATTTGAAGCTTCAAAACGTCCCATAGTAGAATTTGAAGTAGTTTTTATTGTTATAGCATCAGCAGGACACATTTCCTCACAAATATGGCAAGTTATACATTTATCAACATCAGTTTTTATCTCACCAGATACAAGATTTTTTATTTTAGGTAGTTCTCTTTTTACAAGAATAGCATCTCTTGGACAATATATCTCACATTTACCACAAAGAATACAATCTTCTTTATCAATATTTGTTCCATGATCCCATTTTGGATATTCATTTAGATTTTTTGCAACATTGCCATTAATTTTAAATTCCATTGCATTAAAAGGACAGGCAAATGAACATAAACCACAAACAACACATTTGTGTTCATCCATTCTTATATAATCCATATCAACTATCCCTCTAGCTATAGGTAGTATTGGACCAAGATTTAAAGCAGAAGTAGGACATATATCAGAACATATACCACAACCCACACAAATATCATTATGATGGATAATCTCCCTATTATCCTGCCCTTCACGCTGAGTTGAAGCCATTATATCACCATTATGCTTTGCTAATAGCTTGATTAGGACAATTTGCGATACAAAGATCACAGTCATCGCAATTTTCATCAATAACTTTTAAACTACCATTATCATCAATTAAAGCTTGTTGTTCACATATTTTTATACATAGACCATCACCAGGACAGTTGCTTATGTTTCCACATTTTTCAGAATCAATTTTAACAGTCATCATATCACCTCTATTAGTAATTAATAATATTTACGATATGAATATATAAACATAACGATTTATGTCCAATAACATTAAAAGTCAAAAAGAAAATTTTCAGTTTTATCAATTATATTTTCCTAAATACAATATTAAAAATAATATCAAGGTGGAAATAATTAAAAAATAATTATAGAAAATTATAAAATAATAAAAAAGATTCAAAATGATGCCCATTAAATATATATTAAAAAATATAAAAAAATATGAAAAAATATGAAAAAATATGAAAATGAATAAAAAATATATAAAAATAATATGTAAGAAGGAAGATAGAAAGTTAAATGATCTTTGATATTGGTATAAATTGTTTTTTCTTCCTCCTATAATCATTAGCTGTAGAAATAAATTATTTTAATTTATAATTAGAATTAAATGCTTTTAATAAATAATTACAGATATTTCATGAAAATAATTTACAGCAAAATGATAAATAATAATATTATAACACGTGTTATATAAAATTTTTGTACAACTAAAGCAAAATGAAAAATTCGAAATCCAAAATTCGAAATTTTAAAATTCTGAGATATTAATTAAAAAATAAAAATTATCAATCAAATTCATATGATCCTATATAAAATTCATGAATATTTTAATATAATATTGAGACAATGCTTAAAGAATGAAATAGAAATATTAATTAATATTAGATGAATAATATAATAATTGGTGATAAATATGGGAGATAATATGAAAGTTCAAACATTGAAAACATTAGCAACATTGATGACAACTGCATTTGCATTCATTGCAGGTTTAGCATGGAATGGTGCTATACAAGCAGTTATTAATGAATTTTTAAAAGCAGGTTCAGCTACTTTAGGATTAGTGATATATGCAGTTATAGTTACAATAATAGCAGTAATTGTTACAATAGTAATTGGAAGATCCTTAGGGAAGCTAGGAATAGAGTTAGATGAAGAATAATTCTTTATAAGAATATTCTTCATTATTTTAAATATTATAAATTAAAATCAGAAAATATTAAATATTATATATTAAAATTAGAAAATATCAAATATTATAAATTAAAATCAAGAAGTATTACATTTTAAATATTATTAATTAAAATTATAAATATATTAAAATATTTCAATCAATGAAAATAAAAAAAGAAGATTAAGCTAAATATAAGCTATTGGTCCTTTAAGACTGTTTCTAATATCATAAATAACATTATTAATACTTTTTTCCATATGTACAGTTTTAAGTTCATTATTTGTATCAAAAGTAATATTATATCCTAAAGATTTCCAAAAATCTAATGCTCCATCAACATTTTTATGAGTATGGAGATATAACTTTTGATAATAATTATTTCTTGAGAATTCTTCTGCTTTATTAACAAGAGCAGAAGCTATACCTAATCTTCGGAAATTTACATCTACAAATACTCTCCATATGCTTGCCGTTGAATCTTTAGAATAAATATCCACGAATTGTTCAAAATTCCTATCATATTCGCGAATAGCAACAGTACCAACAATATTCTCATTATTATCTATTGCAATAAAAAAATTGTTCCTTTTATTATCAAGATAGATCTCTTCTAAATTTTTTATATCTTCATGATATTCTGGAATATAACCATACCCATATTCTTTCTTAATCATTTTAAAAAGAAATTTTTTAGTTTCAGATGGAAATTCTCCATAATTCTCCAAAGCTTTAATTTCATATTTCAAAATCTTACCTCCCCCAATAAAGACAATTATCACAAGAATATAATTTATTAAATATAATTAATCTTTTTTAAAATAATAATATCCATTAATTTTTACTTTAAATAAATTAAGTAAATTAAAAATATTATATAAAAATTTTTAAAGTTAAAACATTCAAAAAGTATTACTTTTTATAGAGTTATATTCAATTAAATAATACTTAAATCCATTATATCAAAAAGTATTACATTTCAGACTTAAAAAGAGAGAATAGTAATACTTAAGAAGTTTATTTTAAAATTACAAATATATTATCTAGTTAAATTATATATAATTTATTATTAAATATATCATATTGAAATATTAATAAAAATAAAATAAACCTAAAAATAAAATAGATTTAAAAATAAAATAAAACTAAAAATAGAATAAATCTAAAAATAGAATAAATATAAAAATAGAATAAATCTAAAGAATTAATTGAAAAATTATAAATTAGACAAAAAAAGATTAATAATAAACCTCACCTTAAAAACAAAAAATAATTTTAATCAATCTAAAGGAAATGAAAAAATGAGTTGCTATAAATATTGGGGAAAAATAGAAGAAATAGCTAATGCATTGGAAGAATATGGAGATATTGAAAAATATGGGGATTGTGAACTTGATCATGTAGAATTAGAAAATATCTTAAAATTACTAGATGAAGTCGAGATAATAGCCCATGATAATATAATAGATTTTGATTCAGCAAAACATATTTTAGATGATCCAAAAATGAATAAAGCATTGCAACTTATAAGAAAATTTTATGTTTATATTGGAGCAAGATTAGAAACTGAAAACGCAAAAAGGATATTAAAATCAGAAAACCCCAAAAAGATTCTTGAATCATTTAAATTCTTCGATAGATATGAAGGTTTAATTAAAAATGAAAGTCAACTTGTAAGATTTGATGAAAATAAAAAGATAGTTTTTATTGGGAGTGGGCCATTACCATTAACACTTATAATGTTCAATAAAATTTTTAAATCAAAATGTATTGGAATTGAAGTAGATGAAGAAACAGCAAAGCTTTCTAAAGAAGTATTAAAAAAGTTGAATATTAAAAAAGATATTGAGATACTTGTTGGTGATGAGAAAACAATCAAAGAAATTGATTATGATATTATTATGGTTGCAGCTCTTGCTGAACCAAAAGAAAGAGTTTTTGCAAATATTTGGGAAATAGTCAATGAAAAAACTCCTGTTTTATACAGAACCTATACTGGTATGAGGGCAATATTATATTCCCCAGTAACAGAAAAAGAAACAAGAGGTTTCCATAAAGAAGTAATGATACTGCCGACAGGGAATATAAATAATACATCTGTCCTAATACGCAAAATAATTTAAAAAAAAAGTTTAAAAAAAGTTTAAAATTTTTCATGAAAATCTTTTAAAAATTGTTCTTTTAAAAATAGTTTATTAATAAAATAAATTTTAACTTTTAAATTATTAAAATTAAATTATTATTAAATTAGATTAATATTCTTATATACTAAATTAAATTAATAAAGTTAAGTTATTAGATTAAATTATTAGATTAAATTATTAAATTAAATTATTAAATTAAAATATAATAAAAATTATTAAATTATTTGAAAATAATATATCAATAAAAATATATATTAATTTAATATTCTTAATATACTATATAATCATATAAATGATTTATTTATTTTTAATATATTTAAAAATAAGGATATTAAAATATATTATAAACATGAAGAATTAAATATATAAATAAACACATTTAAACGAGGAAATGATTTAATGGATGTTGCTGATTCAAGATTAAGTAAAAAAAGACTTTCAGCATTAATGGATGGCATATTTGCTATTGCTATGACAATATTAATCCTCGGAGTAACTCAACCTTCAGATTTGGGAGTTATAACACAAACACAGGTCATGAAATATTTAATAAATATAATTCCAGAATATATAAGTTTTATAATAAGTTTTTTGATAATAAGTATATTATGGTTAAATTCTCATGCCCAATTTAAATATATAAATAATATTAATAGTAGTTATTTATGGCTCAGCATATATGAATTAATAGCTATTGTTAGTATACCATTAACAACTTCAATATTTACAAGTTATGGAGATTTTACAATAGGAACAATTCCTTTTAACTTAAATTTATTAGCTATTGGAATAATAAATTTCAGTAAGTGGAATCATCTAGTGAAAAATGATTTATTAATTCCAAATATCTCTAAAGATGAAATTAAAACAATCTCTAAAAGTAAAAAAACTTTCATAATAATCCCAATAATAAGTATGGTTGTTTCAATTTTCATACCTCCTTATTGTGGACTTGTATATTTCTTAATTTTTATACAATCTCGTTTAAAATGACATATTTTTATAAAAATTTAATATTATCCCCTAATCTAATATAATTTTTTTATTTTATAAATAAGAACTGATTTTATAATACTTTTATTTTATATAAATAAAATTTTTAAACATATTAATATTTTACAATATAATTTTATATATAGTTTATTTTAAACACCCCCACAATAAAAAATTATTTTATATAATTTACGTTTTTAAATTAGTTTAATCCTAGAAAAAGATAAAAATATTTGTTTTATTTGTTTTTGGTGAACTTTAATAATTTTTTATTAATTTCAAAGATTTTATTAAAGTTTCATTTTTAAGGTATATTTTTAAAATTATAAAAATAATTTTTTAAATTACTTGGTTTACAGATTATAAGAATAAATTTTTTAGATTATATAATTTTTATATTAGGACAATAGAGTTTTTAGATTAAACAATAGAAATTTTAAAATTATTAAAATAGAGCTAAGAATAAAATACTATTTGAAATTAACATTGAATATTATATAGAAAAAGTTATATATTCATTAAAAACAATTAAAATTAGCATATATTTAATTATCAAGGTTGATAAGTAATTATATGCCATTATAATTTTAGGTAAAATATATAATATTTAATAATTACAGTGGAGGTGAAAAAATCAAAAGAATTATTTATATATTAATATTATTGATAGGAGTATCTATTTTCATGAATTCTGTGAGCGGAGCTAATGTTAATAATAATACAAATATATCAGATATACAAAATATCATAGATAACACAGCAGATGATACAATTATATTTGATTCTGGAGATTATAACTACATATTAAACCTTAATATAACTAGAGCAATAAATATCATAAGTAATGGAATAGTAACATTTATTGGAGATGGGAAAAATAATCTATTCAATATTAATTCAACAGGGGTTAAAATAGATGGTTTCAACATTAAAAATTATGAAACACCAATAAACTCTACCGAAGGAAATTTAACTATTATAAATAATAATATAACAAATTCCACACATGGAATAATAATCAATAATACAAAAAACTCAGGAAATGCAATCATCAACAATACAAATATTGAAAACAATAAAATTAACACTACAAGAGAAACTATAGAAATAGCTGCAGAAACAAATGATAATATTAATAGCAGTAGTAGTCATATAGAAAATATTCAAATTAGTAATAATGAATTAGAATCAGATGGTGTGGATGATTCGGAAACCATATTAATTGAATCTTCAAATAATAGTACAAAAGATGTTAAAATCAACAATAACAAATTTAAAGGAGGAGAACTCCAAAAAATACTTGTATACTCAAGCAAAGATACTGAAAATATAGCAATAACCAATAATAATTTTAATAATAATGAATCAATAGCACAAATTTTGGTCCTAGGAAGTCAAGGAATAGTTAATAATACAACAATATCAAATAATAATTTTAATAACAATATATTAACAATGAATATCTATTCACAGCACTCAATAAATAATATAATTTCCCATAATAACATTCATGTAGATTCTGGTTTCATTAACTTCTATGGTAGTGAAGATCTTATCAGCCCTTATTTTAATGATAATACAGTTGATACAACAGACATATTTGCTATTGATGTTAATGGTGCTAATTTAATTAAAGGAAATATTTACAATAATAAATTTGATATCTATTCTGGATATATAGATTTAAATGGATGGGACAATTTATATGACAGTTATATCCAAAACAATACCATTAATACAATTGAAGGGTTTAATAATAAATTTAACAGCCGAAATTTGAATAATGGGAATGTTATTAACAATAAAATTAACTCTAAGAATGGTTATATCAATATAAACGGCGAAAATGCAAATAATGTGAATATTATCAATAATATTTTTTATGTTACAGAAAATTATGAAATTAACTCCAATTTAAATAATATAACCAACATTACAATTTCTAACAATGAAATAAATTCATTTAATACAAGTATGAATATAAATGGTTTCGAAAATATAGCTAATTTTAATATAAAAAACAATAATTTTAGTTCATTAGAAAATATAATAATAAATCAAAACACAGCTATTTTAAAATATTTTAATTTATCTAATAATATAATAAATGCTAAAATGAACATTATAAATTTAAATGGAACCGAAATAGGAGTAAATAACAATGTAATTAATAATTACATAAATAGTGATTATTCGAGCATATATATCCAATCTAATAACAACCTATATAATTCTAGCATATCCAATAATAAAATTAATGCTAAAAGAACGTTTTTTCAGATATATACAACTCAAAATATAAATAAAACTATTATAAACAACAATATCATAAATTCCATAGATGAATTTGGAATATATATGCTCAGTATAAATATAAGCCAAAATTTAATGTATAATAACACAATAAAATCAGGGAATAGTAATTTCTTAATTTCAGCTACAGAAAAAATAGTAGATAGCTCGATATTCAATAATAAAATGTTTTTAGAATCATTAACATTATATTTACAGAGCAATAACCAATACAACTGTTCATTATATAATAATAAAATTAATACAACAGTTTTATTTGAAAACTTCCACGCTTATGAAGATTTAAATAAATTTAGTGTTTATGACAATAACATCTCATTTAATTATGGCATAATTATAATAGAAGGTATTGAAAACATTAATAATCTGTCTATTAAAAATAATAATATATCTGGCAATAGTACAGAAAATATTTTAAACATACACAGTGCCAGGAATATAAAAAATGTGATGATTATTGGAAATAATCTTATAAATAGTATAGGAAACGGTATTCAAATAGATGTTAGCAGTGATACTGAAAATAGAATTTCTGATGAAATTCTTAACAAAAGCATAAGTAATGTTAATATTTCATTCAACCGAATCATTTCATTTTATAGAGGTTTAATTATTTTATCAGAAAATACTACAACCAACAATAATACTGCAGATTTTAATTGGTGGGGAGTTAATGATATTGAGAATAAGACCAATATAATTACTAAAAATCATTATATATTAAAATTTATTCCATTCGAAGTTAATTTAACTGTTGGAGATATTGCTAAATTCCATACCATGGTATTAAATAATACAAATACTCCTTATGGAATAGATAAATTAGCAAAATTTAGTGTTTACACTTCCATAAACAAAATAGATTTGAATAATATAGAAACTTCTAATAATGACATAAAATTCATTATTAATTCAACAAAACCAGTATACCTAACTTCTAAAGCAGATGGCCAAATATCCAACTATATTATGACTCCTGGAAAAGGAAAAACATATATTACCATAGTTAGTGTTATTAAAAAACAATTAAAATTAATATTTAAACTAAAATTGACTGACAAAAACAAAAAACCATTAAAAGGAAAATATGTGACTTTTATAATTGGTAATGAAAAATTCAATTTAATTACAGATTCTAATGGAATAGCCACATTAAATTATAAAATTAGAAATATTGATTCTACTAATACAATATTTAAATTTTTAGCTCGTTTTAATGGTGATGATAATTATCTTTCTTCTGAAAAATATGATGTCATTAAATTAACAAAAAATAAAAATAATGTAAAAACAAAAAACAATCCAGATGCTTATGCATCTATGAAAAAAACAGGAACCCCCATTATAGCAATTTTATTAATTTTAATAAGCAGTTTGGGAATTTTAAAAAGAAGAAAGTGAAACAAAGTCTAAAATTAAATTTTTTCAAGGATAATTTTTATTATTTTATCCTTTTTACTTTTTTTATACATTTATGTTTTTTATTTACTTAATCCATTTATTCAAATATTTACCATTTTTACTTAATTAATTTATCTATGAACCCTATTTATTTTTGTTTTTAGTTATTTTAACTAAAATTATAATAATTAAAAGATATTATAGCATTATATGGTTTTTTAATAAATGATTTTAAATATATATGTATAGTATTGAAATAAAATATAAAATAAGTATAGAAGAAATATTTATATAAAACAAAGCAAAAAATTAATAATATATATATAATATACATAACATTAAATATAAATTATTATATGTTAATATTGGGGGGATAAAATGAAAAAAAAATATATTATATTTTTGTTAGGAGCTCTTGTATTGGGACTATGCATCGCTCCAACAGTATCTGCTATAACTTATAAATATGAATATGCTGGTATTGCATATAAAGATACCATTAAATCTAATTCATTGACATTAGACTATCATTACAAAACAAATCCAACAGACAAACATAAAGATATAGTTAAAAAATACCCTAAATCATACAAACAAACATTAAGATTTTATAAAAATGGTAAAAAAACATATTCAAAAACTATAAAAAATCAGAAAATAACAAATGAGAGATACCGTTACTGGAATGGATACACAAAATATACTGCAAAAGTAGTTAAAAAAATCAAATCACAAAAACTGAATAATTTTGGAATGTGGTTTAAAGGAAAAAATTATTCTTCAACTATCGATAAAAAAGGAAATGTAAAAATCTTAATAAAAAATGGTAATGTAAATTATGTTAAAGCACGTAGCTTTTCATATTTATACTAAAAATATAATCAAATTTTTTTAATTTTCCAATTTTTATTTAATTAAAAGAGTATTTTTTTCATAAATACTATAAAAAAATAATGTTTTTTTGTTATCACATCTTTCATTTATTATATTTTTCATTAAATGAACATAGAAGTGTTAATAATTTTATGAAGTGTTAATAATTTTATATATTATCCCAAAAAAATCTATTTTTATATAAGAGATATACTTATAAAGAATTTTATAAAAAATATTAGAAATTCATTAAAATATTCATTTCCTAATAACTCAGCCTAAATAAAATAATAAAATAAAAATAAATAGAAAATAATAAGAAAGTAGTTCAAATTAATTTGAGAAATATTAATTCATTAATAAATTAATAAATAATCTCAAATTAATAGGTACCAAAAATATATTTTAATTATACTTTTTTATTAATTATGCTCTTATTAATGTAGCTCTGGATCCATATGCTTTATCTTTACCAGAACTTCCACAATAATCTGCATCACAGTATTTACAAGTAATTTCTTTCTCATAAACTCCTTTTGGATTAATCAATAGCCCTCCATATTTTCCACACAAAGGACAATAGTTTTTCCAAGTATTTGTAGTCCAAACATAAGGTAATCCAGTCCCACTAGCACTTGGTAATGAAGTAATAGTTATTGTATTCTTTAAAGATTTATAATAATTTGAAGATTTTATTGAATTATTAGAACTATTTGAATCTTTATTGGATTTTTGATTATTGTTAGTAATTTCAGGATTTTTTGAACCCCCACCAGTATTGTTAGATAATTCATTTTTAGTATTTGGCATTTCTTGGGTAGCTGAAACTGCTACTATAGAGAATGCTACACAGATAATAAATACTGCGTAATGTATTTTATTTAAATTAATATTTTCCGCCTCCGATATCTAGAAATTTTTCTTATAAAAGCTAATTTCTAGAGAAAGTAATATTGAACAATCATATATATAAATGTTTGGGCATAAAATTTAAAAACAAGGTCGTTAAAACCGTTTTAAATTAAAAAAAACAAATTAAAAAGGTTTCAAATTTGAGGGCAAATAAGTTAAGATAAATGTGAATAATATTACAAGAAATATGTACATTATAAATTAACTACTAAAATAAAATAATAATATATCCACTTTAAAATATTAATATAATATAAATACACTATTATTGTTATAAGACACATTAACAATATGTATATCAACTTAATAATAAGATAAATCATTCAAAACTCTATAAAATTTAAGAATATGGAGATAAAAATATTAAAATATTAATGAAAGGATATTTTATTAATTATAAATCTTAAAATAAGTATTAAAGAGATTTTAAAAATTTTTAAAAATAATAAAATAATATTTAATTGTTTTAAAGTTTTCTAATGATTAATAAGAATTATTAATAAAATATAACCTCATAACGAATTTTAATAAAAAAAGAAAAATCTAAATTTTTAATTTAGAAATTTAATAGTAATATCATAACATTCATTTTTTATGTATTAATTCATTATTAAAACATGACAAATATATATTATTTTTATAATGTCCTAAAAATACAAAACATTATATACTATAACATACAATATTATATAATAATGAAAATTTGATATAATAAAAATATTATATAAAATATTTATATATGATTATAAAAATCATGCAATATAAAATTTTATAAATTATTTCACTAAAAAAAATATTATATATAACTTACAACATTGATGCAAATTATACAAAGTATATTATTTATTAAAGTATACTATTTATATTTTTTGAATATTAATGTTAATGCTAAATAATCAATGCCTTAGAAATTATTGATTAAAATCTAATTTTAATAATTTAATTGATAGCCTGTATATTTTTTCTTTTTTTATTACATATAGCTATTTAGCAATCCTTTTAAATATTATTTAATATTTTATTTAACTTGATAGGACACTATATATTATTTGATATTTATTTAGCTTGAATAATTGCAGAATAGATCTGTTAATGTAAATTTAGCTCGTTAAGACTAGACCATGTAACTAAATCAGTTAGGTTACACTATGTAACTACCCTGATTAACTAAATACATAATTAACCATGTTAAATGACATTATATAAAATATTATAATCATGATTTTATAATTCGACATAAAGGGGGGAAATTAATGCGTAAAAGCATTCTTATTGTCGAAGATGATAAATTTACTGCAAATGATTTAAAAAATAAATTAGAATCAATAGATTATAAAGTACTTAAAATTGTTTCTACAGGAGATGAGGGAATTGATATCGCTGTAGAAAAAAGACCAGATTTAATTTTAATTGATATTAACCTTAAAGGAAATATTGATTGTATCGAAGTATCCCAAAAATTATCAGCATTAGATTTACCAGTGTTATTTATAGCTGATAAACAGGATTTAATTGATAATAAAAATATCAAAAATTTAAGTGTAGATACAATAAATTCAGGATTAGGATTTATTTTCAAACCAATAGATACAAAAAAGCTTAATAATTCTATTGAAATAGCTATTAATAATCATAAAATTGAAACAGAAAAATTAAATCTTGCTATGGGTGTAGTAAAAGATAAACAAGAGGATAATTCAGATAAAAAATCAGCAGAAAAATTAAATTTAAAAGCTAGTGAAAGATATTATAGGAATAAAGAAAACAAAAAAAGTGAAAAACCTCAAAAAATTGATTCAAATTCTAAAAATATTTTGATTGTAGAAGAAGAATCTGTTTCATTAGATATCAAGCAAAAGATTGAAAATATAGGGCATAATGTTATTGATACAACTAACACTGGAAAAAATGCGATAAAAATAGCTAAAAAATATAAACCAGATATGATCCTTATAGGTATTAATCTAAAAGGAAATATGAATGGTGTGGAAACTGCTAAAAAAATTGAATATTTAGACATACCAATAATTTATTTAGACAACGATGAAACAGGAAAAAATATAGAAAATGCTATAATGACTTATCCTTTTGGATTTATCTCAAAACCTTATGATTCTACAGAATTAGAACATGTTATTAATTTTGGAATTAAAAAATGTGCTGAAGACTTAAATAAAATTAAAAAAGTAGAAAATGATGTTAAAAGAAAAAATAAAGAGCTTTTAATCGAAAAAATATGTGTAGCAGCCATGATTGGAATCTCTTCCACATTAATAATTACCTCATTTTTATATTTTAATTTCACTTGGATGCAATGGTTACTATTCATACCTTCATGTGTAATGATATTTTTAGCTCTTGCAAATTTATTAAAACAAGAAAAAGTAACTCCTTATGAAGTACCTCCTTTTGTTACAATGATGGTTCCCGCACATAATGAAGAACATACCATCGAAGATTGTGTTAGATCTCTTGCAAATGTTAACTATTATTATAAAGGCAAAAAGAATTTTGAACTTATTGTTATTAATGATGGTTCAGAAGATAGAACTGGAGAAGTTTTGAGTAGACTTAAAGAGGAATTTGATAATTTAAAAGTGATTACAAGAGTTCCTCCAAGATCAGGTAAAGGAAAGAGCTATGTACTGAATGATGGATTAAGAATAGCTAAAGGAGAAGTTATTGCTGTTTTTGATGCTGATGCACGTGTAGATGATGATTATTTAAGTATAATCATGCCTTATTTAAATGATGAGAATGTTAAAGGGGTACAATCACGAGTGAAAATTTATAATAAAGATGAAAATTTCCTCACAGCAATGCAAAATATAGAATTTGGATTATTTGGGAATATTGTTAGGGCGAAGGATATCTTAGGTAAAGCTGGATTTTTAGGAGGAAATGGACAAATTGTTAAAAAAGAAGCAATTACTGCTCTTGGAGGATGGGATGGATTTGCTATAACTGAAGATTTGAATTTAAGTATTCGAATGATGGTAAAAGGTTTTGAAATTAGGTATTGTGGAGAAACCTGTGTTTATCAAGAAGCTGTACCAACCTGGAAACAATTATTTAGACAAAGAGCAAGATGGGCTATTGGAAACTTTGAAGCATTATTCATAGACACCCCTAATATCTTAAAATCAAAACTTCCATTACTAAGAACATTTGGTATTATAGAACACATTTCATTCTATATTCTAAATTTGTTTATATTCATTGGATTTATTGTTCTTGGAATCGATGTTTTTTCATATTATTATCAAAATCATTTTATAATTGAAATGAATGCCCCTCTAATTATAGGACTGATTTCTGCAATTGGTTTTTTCCCAGGAGTAATTATTTCATTAAACCGTGACAACTTTTCAATACCTAGTATTTTAACTAATGTTATTGGATATTGGATTTATTCATTCCATCTAATCCCATTATTCTTTATTACATGTTATCAAATGTTAACTAGAAAAGAAAGAACTTGGGCAAAAACTTTACACCTCGGTAATGATGGAAAATTAAAAGTAAAAGGAGAAATGACAGAATTTAAAATTGGAGATAATATTGATGCCACAATTAGTTATGATTCAAAATAAAATGATTTGAATTATTTTTATTATTTCCAATTATTTTTTAAAAAAAAAGCAAGAATAACTATATATCCACTTTTATATTAATAATATTTCTAATTACTAATATCTAAATTTTTTAATTGTAAATCATGGAAAAGTACCTATAATATTTAACATTCACTTATCAAAAACTTATTATATTATTATAATCTATAAACTTATTATAATCTATAAACTTTTGTAATAAAAAACTTTAAAAAACTTTAAAAAAACTTTAAAAAGTATTTTATATTATCATGAACAATATATTCCTTGATAAAAATGGTAAAAATATGTAAATATTGTGGTTGTGAAAACCAAGAAAATTTCAACTATTGTTCTAATTGCGGAATGCCTTTAATCCAAAAAAAAGAAAAAGACATTATTTTAAACTATAAAAAATTAATAATAATTAGCTATATAATCACAATATTATTTAGTTGGGGAGGAATTCTCTTAAATATTTTATTTAATAATTATGGCTTTTTTAGTTTTATAGGAATCTTTTTACCATTCTATTTAATACAATCCAAAGATAAATTTGTTAAAAAACATGGATACATACAAATAGCTATTTCAATAGTTGGAATAATCCTCTCAATACTCTTAATATTCCATTATTAATTTTAAATTAAAGTAGAATAATTAAAAATCAACAAATATTTAAAGAATATAAAACAAAGATTCCATTAGATAAAGTATAAAGGGGAATTTCTATGGAAATGATTTATATTTTTTGGATTTTAACAATATTAGGGGCTTTAATACATTTATTTTTAAGTAAAAAAGAAAAAACTAAAAATAGAATATTTGAAATATTTTTATTATGGTTTTTAGTAATAATGGTTGGTTTTGGATCATTATTTGCCTTTTTTGGGCATATTTTCATGGCGGATACCATAGCTAAGATGATAGGTTGGCCTACTGGAAGTCCATTTCAATTTGAAGTTGGAATTGCAAACTTATCTTATGGAATTTTGGGTATTTTATGTTTGAAATTAAGAGATAATTTTTGGACAGCTACTGTAACAGCGGTTTCTATTTTTTATCTTGGAGATGCATATATACATATTACAAATATGTTCCAAACTAGAAATATGGCTATTGGAAATACTGGTTATGCATTATATAGTGATATATTAGTTCCAATAATAATTATAACTCTTTTAATTTTGTATAAGTATACTTTAAAAAAAGATATAAATCTAAAAAGGATATAATTTTTTAAGAATAATGTAAAATAGACAGTTATTTTTTTATTCATAGTATATAATAATAAAAATTTTTTTATAGATTAACTAATTTTTTATATAGTATATTTTATTCTTTTTTATAATTCCAACTTCTTAATATATTAATATTTTATTATTAATAAATAAAAAACACTAAAATCTAATTATTAATCCTTAAATTAAAATATTTCATTAATAATATTAGTAATATTTATATTTTAATAAATACTAAATATAGAACAGATAAAAATAAAGTATAATATTTAAGAATAAATAAACATGAAAAAGGGGAAATAAAATGTTAATAAAAAAGATATTAATGAAAAATATTAGAATTATTTTATTATTTTCAATGATAGTTTTTTTAACCTGTAGTTTTAGTTTTGCAGAAAGTAGTACTGATACTCAAAAAAATACTATTTCAGATCAGTCCAATTTAAACAGTGCAAATTTTGTAAATGACTCAGGTGAAGTTAGTTTAATTGCTAATAACAAAGAAAGCATGAATAAATCAAAAGAAATTACTCAAACAAAATATAAAACAGCTCAAATAACTGGCCCTAAAACATTATCCCAATCAAAAATATTAATTAGTGCTAAATATGTTAAAACTTATACAGAAAAATATGGGAAACTGCCTGATTATGTAACAATTTCAAACTACAATTATTCAATGCCAGAATTCATGTATTTACTCTCAAAAACAATAAATTATAAATATAAAAACATTAAAACAGATATTTTAGCCAAATATGGAATTAAAGATCCGACATCCCCAACAGGAAACTCAATTAATAAAAAAATAACTAAAAAAGCATATTATAGCCTAGCAACAAATATCTTTTCATATATTGATAAATATAATACTGCTCCAAAATATGCATCTAGTTCATTTGGAAAAGTACAATATCAGACAGCTATTTATGGTTTCTCTAGAATATTAGCTTATACTTATTCTTATAATAGTTTACCATCATATCTTTCATTAAATATAAAAAACACTAATAGTATTAATAAAAAAATGCCTAAATATACTCAAACAAATCCAAATATCCAAAATAATTCAGGTAACAACTCAGAAAACGTAAAACCTACTAAATTATCTCAAAATAGTATATTAGTAGCTTCTTCTTCAATAAAAAGCTATGTTGAAAAAAATGGAAAATTACCAAACTATGTTACAATATCCAACTATAAATACTCAATCCCGGAATATTTATATCTAATATCAAAATTAATAAGTAGTAAATATGGAGGATCAAATGGGGACATAATTGTAAAATATGGAATAAAAAATCCTTCTAGTCCAAGCGGTGCTTCAATAAATAGAATATTTACAAAAACGGAGTATTATGATATTAGTAAAAGAATATCTACATTTATAGAAAATAATAAACAATCCCCTAATTATGTAAGTTCTAAATATGGAAACATACAATATCAAACCATTATGTATGGATTAGTTAAAGTAGGAGACTATATAAATAAAAATAAAGTTCTTCCCAACTCACTATCATTAAATGTACCGATTTCAAGTAGTATTAATAAATATCTTCCAATATTTAACCAGAGCGGAAATTTAAATAATAGTAGTGTTAGTTCAAAGTTATTAGGTTCTAATGACTTAGGAACAGTAGAAATAATTGGAGCATTTGGAAATATTAAATCAGATGCAAAAGTTGCTTTTGTAATTGGGCTAACTCCTCTTGAATCAAGCATTAAAAAAGCATTGTATGATTCAATAGTTTCACAAAATGTTCAGGATTATTGTTATTATATTTATATGATAAATGTGACAAAAGCTTCAAGTGGTTATGATGAAGAAAAAATCTATGCAGAAGCTTTAGCCAATGAATTTGCACAACCTCACATAACAAATAGTAATTATAATCTCGTGGTAAATATTCCAGAAGAATAAAGTAAAATTCTTATTTTATTTTATTTTTTATTATATTATTTCTTATTTTATTTTTAATTATATTATTTTATTTTTAATTATATTATCTCTTATTTTATTTTATTTTTAATTATTTTAATTATTATTTTATTTTTTTATTATATTGTTTTTAATTTCATAATAAGTATCTATTAAGAAGTTTTTATTATTTTTAGCTAAAAATTTGAAAAATAATATTTATTTCCTAAAAATTTTATAAAATTTTTAAATATAATATATAAAAAAAATTAAAATAAATAATATAACATAATTATTTAAGGTCAGAAGATTCTTTATTGTCCATTTCTGGTTCTTGTAAATTTGCTCCACATTTAGGGCAAAAATCTGAATCTTCGGGGATTTTTACTCCACAATTTGTGCAAAATTTTGTTTTTAAATCATTATTGAGAATTGAATCATCTTTAGGATTATTATTATTATTATTATTATTACCATTAGCATTATTATTTATATTATTAATATTATTATCATTAGCATTATAATTTGTATTATTACTAGTATTATACTTAGCTACAGTAATTTGAACCGAATCAACATCCATAACTGCCCTAACTACCAATAAAATAATCCCAATGACAAGAAAAAATAACAAACCTAATGCTATCCCTATTATCCAACCTGCAGTCCATCGTTTTTTTCTAACTAGTGCTTCTTGGTTATTCATAAAAACTAGTTCATAACCATTCATGACATATTTATCCACAGTGCTCTCCAATTCATTCTTATTATTTACAGTTATACCTCTCATCATTTTTATATCCTCCATATTTAAGAAAATATATAATTCTAGGATTATATGAAAATAACAATTTTAAAAAGTTTAATATACTAATATCGTAATTATTATAATATTATAATTATTATACAATTATAATTATTATACAATTTATATTTAGAGGATTATAAAAATTATTCATTCATTTCTTTCAATCTTTGAATTTCTTCAGCATGATGTTTTAAGGTTAATCCGTTAGCTGGTTTAGCTACAGTAACATGATATTTCTTGCCGAATTTCTTAATTAGTTACTTTCGTTCTTTCTTTCCTATTTTAAGTATTAAATTAATAATATTTAAACTTTTTGGCAACATTTAAAAATTTAATATATTTAAAATATTTAGGTCATAGCAAACAATGCGCATGAAAAAAATAAAACTTTAATGTTAAAAAGCAATAATGCTCTAAAAACAATCTTAGTAGTTAGAGTTTCCTGTAGCAATATTTTTGTATCACCTAACTCAAATCCTAAAAGTGATATAAAATATTAATTAAAAATTATTACTAAAAGTTGAATCATGATTCATTCCAAATATCTTCAGCTTTGGATTTAGCATCATCATTTTTTATTTTCACTATTTCAGAAATTAATTGGTTTAAATTAACACAGAATTCTTTATATTCTTGGTAATATTTTTTCATCATGTCACTACATCTTTCTTCACCAAAATAATGATAAGAAGTACCATAGTGAGACACATAACCATATTTTTCTCTTATTTCCTTTAGATTATTCAATGTATTTGTCAAAGCAGTGTTAATATCATAATTTCTGTGATTATTAGAATAATTTATAAATTTAGGAATATGTATAGAGTAAGTTTCTCTATATGATTTTTCAAGTTCCTCTATAGACATTTTATGGGGCCAAAATTTTTCAATATCAAGATTATCTTTAATGATAATAGGCAGGTTATTCAATGCTTCTTTACATTCTAATTTTAAATTACTTATACCAGATTTACCATGTTTTTCAGTGATATTTGGATATGAAATAACAAAATGCTTTATTTCATTTTTGTAATAATCACTTACACTATTTGTAGTTGCTGATAAGAATTTATCTAATATTTGAGCCATTTTTTTCACAAGTTAAATTTACTTCATCACTTAAATTTTCTAATCTTTTATCTATTGTGTCCATTAAAACACCATTATTCATTTTTTAATATATTTAAATATCACTAAAAATTTGAAATTAACATCAATTTTATTTATAGAGTTTTTGTTTATATATATTTCAAAAGATTATATGAAATAAGAATTATGTTTTCTTGAATAATGCAATACTAAAATCATAACTTATACTTTTTTCAATTAATAGCTTTTTAAACCATCAAGATAATCTTAATTTCATCCATAGTTGTCCATTTGAATCTTTATATTTATAAATCATCTTTATTTATCCAGATACAAATTTATAACTCATAACTAATGCTAATGTTCTTTTTTGTTGAAAATTTTCCTGAACAACCCATATTAAATCAGTAATTTTTATTTTTAAATTTATTCATTCTTTAAATTCCTTTAAAAACGCTTTATAAAAGTATTTTCCAGATTAAAATTTGTATTAAAGCTTTTAACCATTTTTAACATTAAAATTTTGTCATTTTATTTCAATGTCCCACACATTGTTAACCAATAAGGAATATCCACAAAATTACCACCTGATTAATATTTAATTATTCAAGAATTAATAATAAATTTTTTAACAAAAATTTCTGTTTTGACTTTAAACTTTTCATTATAGGGCTTTTCCAATATGATAGCTCCAAAAGATATGTCATTTAAATCCATTTCAACTGAAACAAATTTTGCAATTTCTCTAGGAACAAAACCTAAATACTCACTATTGTATCTGAATTTTATACTATTAATATCATATTCATTGTCAAAATCTCTTTCAAGTTCTAATAAATCCCCTACTTCTATTTTTTCATAGGTTTCTTTAAATTCTTCATTAAAATATATGCCATTAATATCACAAATTATTTCCTCATTGAAATCCAAAGGCTGATTATCATAGTTAAATTTTTGTGATGTATCTAAAACATTTTGAATCTCATAATTAGTGAGATTTAGGCCTTTTAAATCATCTATGGTGATATTAGAAAACCATTTCAAAAATTTTTCAATATTAAATTCTTTATTATAAAGACTTAATAATTTCAAGCAAGTTTCTCTATTATTTATTCCTAAATTTTTATATATACAAGCAATAGGGTTGTTGAGACCATATTTAACATAAGAAGATAAGTTTTTAATGTTTGTTGGAAAAGTTCTAAATTGTTGATATATTTTTTCAGCCTTTTCATCAATATGATATGAAAGTATTAGCAAAAAAGATGTTATTCCCCATGGATACCTATAGCTAAGAAAATCATTAATGTATTTATGCATATTATCCTCGTTCTTAAATATTTCATTCCAAATAGATTTTAAACTATCTATATCATCACCATTAACCCAATTTATTATGAATTCAAATAATTCGGCTATTTTTCCATCTTTAATGAAATTTTCATCTTTCATCTCATCTATTTCTACAAATAATCTTGAGATAAACTTTAGTAATGTTTCATAGTCATCATTATTTAAAATATCCCCTATTTCATCAAAATAATCATTGATAAATTTTGAAATTATTAAACAAGACTCTAAATGTAATCCTGTTTTTGAATAAATGTTTCTAAGGTTCTTGTCATCTAGCTCATAAAAATTTTTTCCAACTTTAGTTATAGATTTGTTAACAATATTTCGGTATTTATTAGGCAACTGTATATTAAACAAACTAAAACCCATTATTTCTTTTATAATTTCTTCAGTAGGCGTTTCAACTGATTCTTCCACTAAAATATTAAGTAAAGATGGTTCAACATGATTCTTTATTTCATTCTCAAAATCCAAAAAATATTCTGAAAGCCTTCCTTTAATAATATATTCATATATTATTCTAAAAAATTGGCTTTTAACAGATTCTATATTGTTTTTATTTGTATATCTATCAATAATACCCTTATCATGGTCATTAAAATTCAAAAAGATTATTTGACCTTCTGTTTCATGATTTGCTCTTCCAGCTCTTCCAGCTATATTCCAAAAATCACGAACATTTATTTTTTCACGAGTTTTCCTATTAATATCTAGAGAATGAATAATTAAAGTTTTTATAGGGAAATTCAATCCTTGCCCAATAGTATTAGTTGCTATAAGCACTTCTAAATTTTTCATTCTAAAATCTTTTTCAATTGCATTTCTTAATGGTTCTGATAGTCTTCCATGATGCACACCTATCCCATATTTTAAACATTCCGTAATGGGGTGTGTTTCGCCAAGCCATGATTTTGCCATTTCTAAAGATGCAGAAGGTCTTTTTTCGAAATTTTTCTTGATAGTTTCTCCAACAGTGTATTTTTTATACTCAAATAATCTTAAAAATGAATTAGCCGTGCTTTTAGCTAAAGTAGTGGTTGGAACAAATATTAATATATTCCCTTCATCAACAAATTTATAAGCTAATTCTACACATGTGTCCACTCGATGAAATTTTTTTTCTTTATAATTATAAAAAGGAAATTCTCTATTCCTAGTTCCTTTAGTTGGCTTAAAATAATATTTATATCTTCTTTTTTCAATTATATTTTGTAAAAATAAGTTATGATTATCTTTATCAATATAATTTATCCTACCTTTCGTTTGACTTCTATTCCATTCGAAATAGCCTATTAATTTTCGTGTCGGCTCCCATTCTTTTCCAAAAATCTTTGGAGAAGACAATATATTTTGAGTTTCATTAGAAAACCATTCCGAAAATTCTTTGGAATCATCATCACTCATTACTGCAGAAATAAACAAAAATCTAGTCTCTAACATATTTTTTCTAAGCTTAATTTTTAATTTGGTAATTAATAATTCAAATAATGATGACCTTAAACCATCATTCCCTATTATATGACCCTCATCTATGACTACTAATGAAATATCTTTGAAAAATTCTGGTCTTATTCTATATAGTAAATCAATTTTCTCAGGAGTAGCTATTAATATATCTGCGTTTTTCATCCATTGAAATTCATATTCATCTATTTCATAATCTCCTGATGATTTTGATACATTGAACCCTAATTTATTCAAATTGTTTGAAAAATTTTCATATACTTCAAAAGCTAATGATTTAAAAGGAGCAATATAAATACATTTAGTATCAGGATTATTTATTAATGAGTTTATTATCATGGTTTCTGCAACAAAAGTTTTTCCAGCGCTTGTTGGCATTTGAAGAATATAACTATCCTCATCTAAAAGTATTCCTGTATTAATAGCTTTTAATTGAGATTGCCAAAATTCAAATCGAGATATTCTCTCTTGAATTGGTTTCAAACCATTTTTTCCATAAATATCCATTGTTAAAAGCTTTATATATTTATTCCATATGATATTATTAGTATCAACATATTTATTTAACACATCCCATATATTTCTTTGTTGGAATAAAGAAAGCCTAACATCAAATAAGTTCAATAAATGAGATAATGTAACATTACCAGAATAAAGAATATTTTCATAGCTTCTACTAATATATTCTTTATAATTATTTTCTTCACCTTTTAAAATAAACTTAGACAAATAGTCTATTGACTTCAAAAAATCTTCGAAAAAATAATAGTAATTGATATTTTTAGTTTCATATATATGTTCTATTTTACCTTTTTCAGCATTTAACAGGAATATTTTTTTCTGTAAAAATAATTGTATAGTTTTTAACACTTTATTTTCATATATTCCAATTATATCTTCTTCATCATTTTCAAAAGAATAGTAATTCTCTAAATCACTACCTAATTCATTATATTTATCTATCAAACATTTAGCATTTGCCTGATAACCTGCTATATCATAGCATAAACTAGCCAATATTAATAAATACCCTTTTTCATACTTTTTACTAGTATAATACAAATTTTCATAAATCTCAGCAGCAGTTTTCACTGATTGAATCCCTATTTCATCTTTAAAATTATTTTTCAGTAAAAAAGAGCCTTTTGAAGATAAAAATAGAGCATGTCTCCAAAGATATGATTCACTATATTTCGAATTGAATTCAACATTAATTCTTTTAGCAACTAATTGATTAATAAAATTAAAAAGTTTAGTATCTTCAAGCAGTATTTTTTCAAGTTGATTTCTTTTATTATTTAAATAATTTTCTTTATTTATCATAAACAAAATCCTCTGCAACATTCCCAACTTGATTATAAGTATTCTCAAATAAATCTTTCATAGAGTCTATTAATAATAAATTTAAGTTTAAATTAGGAAGATTTATATCCTCTTCATCCAAAGCATCCAATATATCTGGTTTATACACATTCTTTTCAATAACTATAAAAATCTCAAAATCTTTATTATATGATTTAGGGTCAAGCAATGCATTATCAAATAATTCCATGAGTTCATAATTATTTTCTCTTTCTAAGCAATTTGATACAAAATTAACAATATCTGGATTTTCTTTATTATTTTTAACAACTCCTTCATAAGCTTCAACCCCTACTTTTTTCTTGTAAGTCCTTCTTGATTTAACTTCTGTAAAAATTAATGTTGGCTTTTCACCTTCAATTTTACATGAAACAATATCTGCTTCTCCCCTCATTGCCATGTTATTTTTATCTCGAAATCTTAATTTATAAATTGGCAAAATATGACTTTTTATTTTTTCTAATATATCTGCTGAAACTATTTCTGCCCATGTAGATTGTTTAAGGTTAGCTCCTTCTGGAGGCAGGTATTTTTCATAAATATGTTCTTTCAACATTGATGAATCTTGATTTCCATATATTCTTTTCATCTTATTTGGATATCCCAAATGTATAAACATTTGTTCTGCAAGATATTTTTCTAAATTTTCATCTCTTTTATTTTCATCTTCGGTTAAATCATAAATGTTAAATTTTTTATATTTTGATTTAACTCTTTTTGTTTCACTAAGCCAATCCCCTATCATTATTATTAAATTTTTTTAAAATGATATAAACATTTTTCCATATAAATCTCATTTGTTTGAAGAATAAATTTTTAAAGTATAAAAACAATTGATGTGGTTTTAGAACATTTTACAAAAATATAATTTACAAATGTTTCTTTATTATAAAATAATTCACTCCATATATAAAAAGAGTAAAAAATTCATGAAAAAGTATCATACAATAAAGTCATTTGAAAAATAAACCAAAAATTAAAAAAATACTTTTCATAAACACTCCGGGATAAATAATAATTATTATATATTAAAAATATTTTAATACTAAAAAATGTTTGATAAAAAACTAGTGTAAATAATGAATTAATATGAAAATATTTTATATAAATGTTACAGAAGTCTGATAATTTCCTAAGTATTTTAACATAACGATTTAATAATTAGCAATGTCTATTAGGGTATTAAAAAATCTGCATATTTGTAAACTAATGTGGTGAAAAATAATAATGTATTTTAGAAGAATGAATCCGATTGTGAAAATGTATAAAATATAAAAAGAAATTAAAATGGAAAGAGTTTACCCTCCAACCTTTTCAACGCTCATTTTATTCTCATCTTTCTTAGCTGCTTTATTTCTTAAAATCATGATTGATTAGCTCATTAATTTTCATGAAACAAAAGACAATTAGAAACAAAGAAAATTTCTAATAATGCCTATGGAACAGAGCTAAAGTAGTATATTATTCACTTTTCCAATGTTTGTTTCTTTTGAAGGGCCTTATTTTATTTATTCCATATCTTTCTTAATTATTTAATCTTTTTTAAGTCAACCATTTCTTCAATTTTTTCGTTTGTGTATATACATAATGCTTTTATGTCAGCATAATAATCTTCAGAACACCAGTACTCAGTACCTACTTTATCATTAATTTTATTAATTTTATATCTTATTTTTGTAGGCAAATAATGTAAATAAAATGGCCGTTTTTCTTTAAACCATACCGTATTTTTAGAAGTTGAAGAAATTCCTCCTAATAAATCCGATTGTTTTGTCGATAAAAGTTCAGATAATAGATTTTTAAGACTTATCAATGCTTTTAGTTTATTTTCAGAGTTAAACTGAAACTTTAATTGATTATTGCTGTTCTCTATTTGTAACAATAAATTATCTTTATTAGACATAGATGTGTAAATAACTCCCCATAATGCCATTAATCCCACAAGCAATGAAATTATATTATTAAAATCAAATTTTTCATCATTTATAGAAAAACATATATTCAAAATTATAAAAAGAATAATGACGACAGAATATATCAATAATACATACCATTTTTTAAGCCACTTTTTCAAATTATCACCTATTTAGTTAAATTTTGATTAATTTAATTCATATCTTCTATTAACATCTTATTTACTTCTATCTCTTTAATTTGCAAGTAATCAATTGTTTGGTCAAGAGAATTATGTGCATAAAGACTTTGAATAATTTCTAAATCATTACCTGCTAAATATAAATGTTGACCCCTAAGCCTTCTAAAATCATGTGTGTTTAATGTAATATTTTTGTTTGTTTGTTTTTTTATTATTTTATTACTATTTCTTTCTAGATAGGTTCGCATATTTCTTTTAAACCCATCAATTTTATTTTCATTATCTATAAAAATGTAATCGTTTTCTGTTTTATTATTATCTTCAATTATTTTCTTTAATTCATTAGATATATCTTCTGGTATTGTTAAGTTTAATATTGTATCCTGTTTTTTCTTAGCTAAATCAAACTTTATTTCCCTTTTATCAAAATCAACATTATTAACTTTTAATATAGCTATTTCTTGGCTTCTTCTACCATAAAAATATTGTAATTTGTAAAATAGATATTTGTTAAAGTGTTTAGGGTCTTCTTTTACTTTATGTAGAAATAATGATACTTCTTCTTTGTTTAAATTTATCATAATTTTTGTTCCTCCTTTTAAATAATACTTTCCAAAAATCTATATTAATATTGTTCCTTATAATATATAAATATTTTTATTTAGGAATATAAAATCTGATATATATGTAAAATTAGTGAAAAATATTGAAAATTAGGAAAATTTTGTTCCGAAAAGGAGTATTTTAGGAACACTTTCACAGAAAAATCATCAAAAATAAATTTCGAAAAAGATAAAAAAATGAAAAAAATAAACAGAAATAAATATTATGAAATTAAAGATTTGCATATGAATAGAATCAATGTTCCCATCTTACCCCATATAAACAAAACACATAAAGAAAAATACAGAATATATAGAGAAAAATATAATAATGATAAAAAAATTAAAGGAGGTAAAAAAGGAAAATGTATCCTTTGCCAAAAAGAAACAAAACTTCAATTAAGCCATATTGTACCAAAATGGTGCTATAAGCCACTGAAAGAGAAAAATAGTAAATTCATTGTAGGGAATTATGAGTCTTTAGGATTATTTGTCAAGGAACAAGATGGAAATAAACATTATCTACTATGTAAAGACTGTGAACAATATTTGGGAGAATCAGAAAATTATATTAAAAAATTGACTGATTACTATAATAAAAAAGAAGAAATTATAAATCAAAAAGAAGGGAGAATAGAAGAAAAAAATCTTAATTTTGAATTAATTCAACGATTTGTTTTTGGTCTTACCATTAAATCAAATTATGCCACTTCAATTCCATTTAACTATATAAATTTAAAAAGTTATATTATTCATTTATTAAGAAAAAAAGTATTATCTCCTTCTACTGATGATAAAACTTTTCCAATCATAGCCCATAAATTTTTTTCAAAATTAGAGCCAGAAATCAGAAGTAATGGAATGATAATACCTGAATATAATGAAACTGAAATAGGTCAACCAGTTATAAGCTATTTAATGGCAGGATGGGAGTGGACTATATTCTTATATCCTGATGTTGACCCTATTGTCACAGATGTTTCTTTAAAAAATAATGGGAGTTTAAATATCCTTGTTTTAGATATTACTAATCAACGATTCATAAATCCTGACATATGTGCAGGCTGTGATAAAAATTGTACCTTAGACTGACATGTTTTTTTTTGAATATTGCAAAATTTAAATCAATAAATTGAAAATATAAGATATTTAGAAGCAAATATAACCTCTTCTAAGTCCATTAAAGAATGCGATAATTAGTATATAACAGAAGAAAAAACCTATAAAAAACACAGTTAAATATAGATATCGTGCAAAAATATAATTAAAACTACTAAAATTATAAAAAATCAAAATTAAGAAAGATTAATATTTAAAAAAAAAAGTATTTAAACCCCCATATTAACTACAGTAACTTTATGAAAATAAATTTTTTTGTTTTATACAGTATTCATCTACGCAGACTACCTTGAATGAGTTTTTTTTGCTTTCATTCTTAATTTAAGAAGAAATTAAGGCCTTTAAAGATAATTTTATAAGTTCTCAAATAAATAGTTTTTGTAAAAATTTATATAATATTATATTTCATATTAACTTTTAAATTAGGGCATTTTCTACAATTTGATTGAAATTTTAATTTATAATGTGAAATTATTCAATGTAAATTAATACCAAAAAAGTTTATAATTCATATATTATTTAATTTTTTTTTGTATAAATTGCTTTTAAAGGCATGTTAAGATTTTTATGTAATCTTTGTATAGTTGCATAATCTATTGGATGTAGTGAGCAATGATTAGCAATAAGTAGCTTAAGAGCATTTAATGCAATAATAGAAAAATCATCCTCAATTATTTTTTTCTCAATTTCACCTATGTTAACATTCTTTTTATATTCCATCAGAATGCCATGTTTCACAATAAACGCCGCAGGAGTATTAATTTCATCACATACTTTATTAATTACTGATATTAAGTTATCTGAGCCTATTGATTGGATAATCTTGTAGAATACACCTGTTAAAATTTGAAAATTATGATTCCAAAAATACATTTTTGCAATTTTTCTCAAGTCTTCATCACTAACTCTTTCATCACTCTCCTTAATTTCTTTGATATTTTTCTTTAAGATATATGAAATATGGTCAATAATATAATCTTGTTCTTTTTTAGTTTGTATAAGCTTAAAATATGAAGATAATATTCTCAAATAAACACTAATTCCTCTTTGAATAATGTTCTCCAAATCCGGTTTTTTCAATGAACCTGCCCGATTTTTAATGATACACCCTACAACTTCCACTGTTTTAACAGTTCTACTCAAATCTCTAGCTAATGTATTATCTATTTCTTCATAATCATCATTTTTTTCTTTATAACTTTTTTCAAATTTATCTTCATTTTTGTCCTTTTTTTCCCTTTCTATTTCCGGAGTACTATCAGAAGATGGTAAGGAGGATTCAATTATCATGTCGGATTCTTCATCAAAAAATTCTACTTCTTTTTTAGTTAGCGTTGACTCATTAAAATCTTTGAATAGATTTGACATTATTTCATCTAATTTTTTCAAAATTTTTGCATTTTTGGAATGGTGAGAAATAAAAACTGATATATATGCATTTTCCGTTACATGAAGATTATCCATAATATCGTCCATTTCAGATAATATATCCTCCTCTTCCTCAATTCTATCGGAAATATAATGTCCAACAAAATAATAATAGAAATAAGGATATTTAAAAGAATAGTTATTCAATCTATCTTTTTCAATTATAGATTCTAAATTTTCCAATAATTCGTCAGGTTTTTCTACATTATATTCTTCCAAATATTCCTCAAAAAATGTTTCAAAATCAATTGTAGAAATCTCTAACTTTTTCTCTTTAAAAAGATAGTAAGCAAAAGACTGTAAAAAGTTTATATAAGTCCACATATCCTTGCCTTCAACTCCTTTTTTATTCAAATAAGTAAAAATTAATGCTTGATAACAATGCCCTTGGGAAGTAATAGGTCCTAATTCAGGACTGTTAATAGCAATGATGCTGGATAATATGAAAAAAGGGTATGAAGGCATTACACCATTTCCAATAGTTTTACCCAGAATATCATTTATTAATTTTCTTGTGTTGTCAATTTTCTCATAATTCTTGATTTTTTTATCTGATAATCCTAACCACTTATATATTAATTTACTTCTTAATGAAGGTAAAAATTCATTTATTCTAAATCGAGTGAATGATGAAACAATTTGTTCATCTTTTATATTTATATTAAATACATCATCAGTAAAAATAATAGTTTTTGAAGAATATTTGAATAATTTTTTTAGAGTTTTATTTTTGTATGTTACTAAATGGAAGTTATCAATTATTGGAATGATTCTTTCATTATATTTTTCATCTATTTCTTCTTTATATTGTTCATTGAATGATTTTTCTATATAGTTATCCAATTTGCTCTCCAATTTTTTACTATTTCCTTCAAGATAGACTGGAAGGAAATTATTTTTATACAAAAATTTGAATAATGTTTTACATAAAGCAGTTTTTCCTGATTGAGGGTCTCCAGCTATTAAAATTCTAGAATAATCCCAAAAATTCTTTAATAAATCTTTTAGATTTATTTGTTTGTCGTATTCTTCATAAGGTTCATGTAATGTTAAATCAGGATATACATATATATCATCTAAAACTACTTTTCCTTTTTTAGTATGTGTATTTTTAAGAGTATCCGCATCATTTAAAAATTCACTGAATTCATCACTTATTTCAATATTTCTAATGTGATTCTCCTCATTAATTATTTTTTTTATTCTTTTATATACATGATACCATGCTTCATTTTCATCGGAATATTTGGAAATTGGATTTCCATCTTTAGGAATAGCTTTTAAATCAGTTAATTCTTCATCTTCCTTCCATCCACATGAAGAAGTTATTATTGGAATAACAATTGCATTTCTAGATTTTTTTAAGTTAAGAGCATCTTTTTTTTCTTTTTGACAGCATTTTGAATTAATAAATTTTGAGGTTATGAATAGGCAAAATATATCAGTATTCTCAATGTTCTTGTCGATTCCCATTGAAATCTCTTTACCATCAACAATTTTATTATCATTCCATAATTCTATTTCCCCATTATTAATTAAAGGAGACATTACTTCAGAAAAATTTTTTACTATTTCATATTTTTTATCATCCTCATGAGTATAGCTGATAAAAATCTTTAATTTATTTTTTTTATTCATTTTATTCCCTACTTTATTAAATAATAACTATTTATTATTATATATTATATGTAATATTAATAGTTAAGATACTTAAATATTTTTTAATTTAGCTATTTAATGAATATTTATAAAATTGGGATAAATAATATTAAATGAATTATAGAGGATTAAAAAAATTTTATAACAGAATTAATGACATATAATCAAATATATATGGTAAAAACAATTTTAAGTAATAGTTATCTACTTTAATGAAATATTGCTTTAATTATTTGTAATAATTAGAAGTACTAACAAGATTTTATAAATAAAATACAAAAGACAGAAAAATAATAAAACTCATACTAAGGTCGAATAAAAAAGATAATGAAGAAACCTATGAATTCGGCTAATATGACTAAACCAATTCCTCCAATAAGGCCAGTTATGAATCTTAATTTATTATTACTTTCTCTCATACCTATTAATTGTGTGGTTCCATCAATAAACATAGGCAATATTAGTATAATCCCAATTAAAGCACTTGTAATTGTGTTAAATTTAATTTCCCATGTTAATATTAAGAAAATAAGCATTGTTATATATATTCCAGTACATCTTGCACATACTGGAAAGTAATGTCCTTTATAATTAAATGTTCTTTCTGGTTTTCTATGGCAAAAATACTTCAAAAAATCTTTAGATTCCATTATTACTCTCAAATATTCCCTAAAATAACTATTATCATAACAACTATAAAAACACCAAAGCAACATGCACAAAACCAATTTTGCAATTCTTCATCACTTTTTCTTTTTTCATCATATTTTTTTCTAAATTCTTCACTATCTTTAATCGCATTTTCATGAAATTCATTAGAAAAGGTTTTAACTCTTGCTCCGCCTCCTTTAGTCCCATTATAACCTCCATAATAAGTGTTATATCTAGCAATATAATGTATTTCACGGCTGTCTAAGTTTGATTCTATTATTCCAGTTTCTAATATTAATAATTCGAAATTGTTAATTCCGTAAGTTCGGATAGCATGTGAAAATTGGGTATTGTACGAGGAGGAATTAAAGTCGAAAGCATTATTCATATGTTCATTAAATCGAGTGTTAGGGTTTCTAACTGTTTGACCTATATATCTACTCCCATTACTCTTATTAACTATACAATAAATATATCCTTTTATCATTGCAATTCTATTATTATTTATAGGAGGATTAGATTTAGATAAAATCTTTTTTGCTGTTTTTCCCATGGGGTTTTTATTATAGGATATTATTCTTGGATTATTTTTAGATTCATGAATAATTTTTCTTGCTGTCTTACCAATAGGTTCTTTCATATAATTCCCCATATTAATTTAAATAATATAATAATATAGCCAAAAATAATTAAACTAAAACTTAAATAATGCTTAATAATATCGAAATGTAATTTTAAAGAATTATTCTTATCTAAAATATATTTACTAAAACTAAAACTATAATAAAAATTACAATTGCAAGAATAGTGCATATGCACTCTAACTCACTCCAAGAATTCTTATTGGCAATTCGCTTATTATTTAAAGCAGTATCATGCGCATCAACTCTTCTTTTGTAATCAGGGTCGTTTTTATATCTCCACGGGTTTTTAGGATTAGGCATAAATAATCAATTCCACAAAGCATAATAATAATAAATAATTAATAAATAGAAAATAGATAAATTATTTAGTTTAAATTTTAACAGAAACTGGTATCCAGTTAGTAGAGCTTATGCCCCCATTTGCATATGCTAAATTTGTTTTTTTATAGTAAGTTTTAGTCTTATATTTGTTAATGTATTTATATCCATTCCAATACCTAAATTTAACACTTACTTTAAAATTACCATTACCATAATAATCACTAATCCTTAAATAAGATTTTTTAGTGACTTTTTTACCTTTTTTATACAGATAAATCTCTGCACTACCACCATATTTACCTTTTCCACCACTTATCCACTCTTTTTTATAAGGATATGGATATTTATTACCTATATAAGTATAAGAATCTTTATAAAGTTTAAAAGAATCTTTATAATGTGAATATCCATTAGATGCACTAACTGCACTTAAACTAAACCCAACAACTGCAACAAGCAATAAGATTATTATTAAAAATTTTTTTTTATTTGACAATTTTATCATCCCCCGAAAACTTCATTTTTAATTAAAATATTTTAATAAATTATAATATAAAAAAAAATTAATTATGTCTTTATTAATTTTCTGCATATTGATTATATCCCTTTTCACGGTCAAGTTCACCATATTCTTCATTTGAATGATATGGAGAACCATCAACATGAGAACCATCTTCCCATACCTTTTTACCACATATTTCACAAGTAAATTGATGATATTGTATGGTATGTGATTCTCTTTCTGATTCCAAGACCCACATATTACATTTTTCACAAAAATATTTATCACTATTTGAATCAATGCTTTTTTCAACAGATGCATCATTTTTATTAGATTCATTAGTAGAATTATTAATAATTAAATTTGTTTCATTGGAATTTTGCGAATTAACAAAAGCTATTATCCCTATTGCTCCAATTACAATAATAATTATCAAAATAACTATAATCATTATTAACCTATTTTCTTTCATTATTATCACTTAAAAATAATTTTTTATATTCTAAATGTGTGACCATAGCTATCAACCCCCATTCTATCCACTAGTTCACCATTATCATTTTCAATGTCAAAAATCCAAGCTTCGACAGAATTATCATAATAATAGTATCCAATTGATAAACCTGGTTCTGCAATTGCATTTTTAGCTATCTGCTTAGCTTCTGATGCAGACATCTGAGAAGAACTACCTGAATTAGAATTACTAGGATTGCCAGAACCACTAGAAATTTTAACATCATAATTACTATTTGTTGATTCACCTGTACTATTTTGAAGACCTAAAAGACTTAAAAAATTGATACCAGTCTGATTATCCCCCGTATCAGATATTTTTTGCCCATTATTTGTAATTTTAATTGTCATTTCCTTAGCTACATCATTATTATCAATTGTTTTAATTGTTAATTCAAGATAGGCCATGTTTTCTAAATCTTCAATAGTTAAAGGAAGTATGTTTGAGTATTCAAGCTTATAACTTTGGTCTTTAAGGCCATTTACAGGGTTCCCTGCTAGATTAACTGGAGTATAAGTTCCATCTTTTTTATATATAGTTCCATTCATCCCAATAGATTTTAAATCTTCATTAAAAAAAGCATCCGCTTGTATAGTTAATATTCCTCCCAAAATACCCTGTTCTGTTTTAACATCTATATTACTTAGTGTTATTGCAGGGTCTTGATTTTGTAAAAGGCCATAACTATCTGCAAAAATCCCTAAAGATAAAACACCCACAATAATTACACTAAATATAGGAATCAACCCTAATTTATTCATAAAACAACCCCTCTATTTTCAAGGTTTTCATTTATCTTATTTTTATACACATAAAATATTGCTAAAATAAAGAAAACAGCAGACATTAATCCAAGGAACATGAAAAATACGGGTGAGATTCCTGTAGCAATACTTAAAAAAGGAATAGTAGAAGTGCTTAAAAACGAAAGCATGGCCGCGATTAATATTCCAGTTAATGAAATTATATATTCCAAAATACTCAATTCAACATCTTTTAAAGATAACCAATAACCTAAAAAACCAGACAAACTAGAAAAAAACATTAAAAAAAGAGTTAAATACATCGAAATACTATTTGGAATATATCCATTAAGCGAATATAAATAAATAATATAAAAATACATTAAGGCCATAATAATACCCGAAATAGCCCCAATACTTGAAAAAAACAATACTAAATTAACCCCTCCAGAATTAACTTGAATATTATTATCATTAATCTCACACCTTACCCCACAATGTGGACAAATTTCAGCTTTTTCATGAATTTGAGCCCCACATGTTGTACAAAACTTTGTATTTGATTGAAAATTAGAACCATCAAATGGCAAAAAGACACCTCTTAAAATTGTTTAATAAAAATTTAAAGATAACTTATATTAATTTATTTAAAACCCTTATTTATAGTTTGGTGTTTATTTGGTAAAAATATATAGTAATTTGGTGTTAATAATTATAATATTTTATTAGACTTTACTAAATATATGGACAAAGAACTTATTGATGCAATTTCATTTGTACAAATGTCAAAATACCGAATTAAAGTATTAATTGATTTAGAAGATGGTTTAAAAATTCCTTCAATAATAGCAGAATCTACCAATATAAGAATTAACCATATTAGCCGAACATTAAAAGAATTAAGAGATAAAAATCTTGTTATTGTTTTAAATCCCGATAAAAAACAAGGCAGACTATATCAAATAACCTCCCTTGGAAAGCAAGTATTAAAACATATACAATAACCATCCTCATTTTTATAATTTTTATTTATAATTAAATATTAAAAAAATTATATTACTCTATCAATTGTATTTTATAGAAATTATTTAACAATATATATTTTTAATATAAACTAATATATCATATAATGTTAATAATATATAAAATATGAATATTAATTATATAATCATGAAATTTTTTTATAAATGAAAAAACAAAAAGTAATACTTTTTTATTATTTATTAAAAAAATAAATATTATTAATAATTGCTTAAATTGATTTTTAATGGAAAAAAGCTCATTTAACCAACAATATAATAATAAAATAGACAGAAAAAGTAATACTTTATTATAAAAAATAAAAAAATTTCTACACTAACTACAATTAAAAAAATTAAATTCATTTCTTCATGCTTATTTTTAAGATTAAATGAAAATTAAAAATCTTTAGTGAACATTATCAAAATATAAAAACTCTAAATAATATTTATGGCAAAATTAGATAATTAATTGCATTATGACTTTAATAAAAAACTCCAAACCATATCTACTAATTCAATTTAAAAAGCTATGAAAAAATATTTAAAACAAATAATTAAACCTTTTTCAGAAACTAACCTTAAAAAATCAAAAATTAGATGAATATAATTTAAATAATTATTTTTATTAAAAAATTACATTAAAAATACAAAATAAATGTAATAAACTGATAAAAAACTAAATAAAGTACTTTTTAGATTTTTATTAATTACAATATATAAAAATTTTAAAATAAAGTGTAAAAGAATATCAAAGCATTATTTAAGTAATCTAAGCATGGAATATAGGCTTTATTATAATAGATTACACCTTAAAAAAAAAAGGATTTATTATAAAATAAATTTTATAAAAAAATAAAAGTAAAAATAGTATTAGAATTATATTTTAAAAAAATGTAATTTCAACTTTTTCAATGAAATTTTATCAAAATAAAAGAGGTATTTTTAGATATAAACGCTTAACGAAGGGATTACACTTTAAATATTTAAAAATCAAAAAGTATAATTTTTTACAAAAATATTCAAAAAAAATCAAAGCATTTGCATATAAAGTTCATTATAACAGCACAAAAGTGTGAGGAATAGTATTATCAACTATTCATCACTTAATTCATTCCATTTATTAATAATCTTATATATATCTGGATAAAATCTTTTAGAAGTATTGTCTATATTAGATACATTAGTGCTATATCTAGAATCCCAAAAACCAAAGACGCCCCTAATAGCATTTAAAAGAGGCACAGGTTTTATTTTACCTTTAGACATATAAGAAGTAATATCTAATCCCTCTTTTTTAGCTAATTTAATACATAGCCTATTTAATTCATCAGTATAAATAATATCGGTAGATATCCTAGTATCAGAAGAATTATCAGATACTAATTCACTAACCAGGAAATTCAAAGGCATTGTATGTTTATTTAATATCAATTCGGTTTTTTCAAAAGATTCCTTTGCTAAAAAGTCTTTATCATTGAAAACCATTTTTTTATAGGATTCTATAGAATTATAAATTAACCATTCAATTTCTTCAGGAATATTAAGAATATCTGCAAGTAAATCTTTATTTTCATCTAAAGTGCCACGAAATTTATGTTTAAATTCTATAATTATAATTCTATCCATTAATGCAGAATCAAGATTTTTAAACCTTGGAATTTTATTAGCAACTAGAATACTCTTAGGAACTTCATCTTTATCAATTAAAATTGGATTTTTAAACTTGGGATTGACTTGTAAATCGTCATATCCAGTTTGCTGTTTTAAAATCGCAATATTTTCCACTATACCATCATCCGAATCCCTGATAATATTTAAATGTTTTCCCAACAATGCAGATGTCCCATGAGGCGTATTCATATCCTGTAATTTCAAATCTGTCGTTTTATTAACACCGAAAATTTTGGTAATTATATTTAATAATACAGATTTTCCAGAACCTCCAATTCCAGTTATTATAGGAAGTATAGTTCTTTTATTGCCAGAAGTAAATAAATATCCAATAATTTCAAGGACTTTTTGAACTTCTTTCTCTGTTTCTTCAATAGAATCTCTTTTTAAAGAGGTATGGAGGAATTCTTTAATTAATCCAGCATTAGCATTGGAATTATAATTAAATTTACTTTCAATTACAGTAAAAACTGGTTCTTCATATTCAACTATGCTTAATTTATCCATATCATACAAGCAGTTATCAAATTTAACAATATTATGTTTTGGTGTTAGTCTTTTATCAATATGTGATAATGCTATTTTTATATCATTGTCATTAGTATTATAATCACCAACATAATCTGCTGCAATTTTTTTTACCTCATCAAAGCTTAAATTAACATAGCCATTAGACTTTTTATCTAATTTATATATCAAATGTGAATCTTTTGAAAGTATAATACCTCCATATTCACCTAGTAATTCTCCCAAAATTCTATGGGATTTATTAATATTTTTTCTTTCATCTAATAAATTAATAAGTTCTTTTTTTAATGATTCAAAAGATTTGAAACTTTTTGATTCATTGAAATTCTTTTTATTCTTTTCAAAAAGTAATTGAGATTTTTCTTTAGTTTTATCAAAAAGCCCATTAACAGCTTCTTGACTAAGATTACTTTTATAATTTAAATGTTTGATTATTTCTTTACCTAGAATACTTCTAGTAGTTAAAGATGATGGTTTTAAACCCTCATAATCACATATTTCATTGCCATTTCTTCTAAAGACATATTTTAATTTACTATTACCAATAGGTTCTAAAAATAAATTAACTTCATCATTTAATTTAATATAATCAATTTTTTTTGTTTTATCTTCCATTTTTTATCATTTCTTCATTATATCACCATTAATGCAGCCACTTAACATTTTTATTCTCCCAAACTGCAATTTTATACGAATTTAGATACTTATTCTAAATTCACGGGATTTTATTACAAAAGAAATTTCTTATCACTTTATTAGACAATATTTTATTTTGTAAACTTCGAGTAACCTTATAAAATGGATTTTAATATAAAGTATCGAATATATCTTATCTTATTTAACATATCTATTTTATATTGAATTAATTTGTTTGAACTTTTAAAATAGCATTTCGACGATTAATTTCACTGCAAAATAAAGTTTAATAATAGTTTTAACACTGTAGAACTGCTAAAAAAAAAGTTTTATTACTATGAAAACTATTAGAATTAATGAAATAACTAATATAAAAAATAATTTTCAATATGCATATCATAATAAAATATATTAATAAACAAAAGTAATTAAAATTACTATACAATATTATCTAGTTCATGCTATTTAAATCTTTCTATTTTAAAAAATAAGAATTAAAATGAATGATTAGATAGTAATATAGATTTTCCATCATATATAAACCTTTCTATCAACAACAATAGAAAATAGTAACTCCATAAAATACTATTAAAATAACCAAAAGATACTAAAAAATATTAAAACCAATATAATAAAAATTAATATCTGATTATTTTATAAAAAATAGGAAATTTTTAAATAATTAAAGAGCATGATAATTAGAATATAGAAATTTGTTATTAAATGGATAATCGATTACTAAGATTAAAAAACAAAAATAATTATCACCTAATAGTACAAAAAATAAATTATCAATCTAAACAAATCAATCACAAAGAAAAGATAAATTATAAAAATAATATAGATTAAGCAAGAAAATATTAATTAAATATTTAAATAAAAACTTTGTATTTGAATTTATTTTCTATAAAAAAAATTGTTTTTCATTGATTAATTTTTATATAATAAAAAAAATTATAAAAAGTTAAGATTTTAAAATTAGCTGTTTTTTATTAGTTAACAAAATATCAACTGATTCTTTTATTTTCATTATTTCAGTTTCTAAAGAATCATTTTCTGTTTTAGTTTTTTGTTTATTTTTATCAATTATTAGATAAGGAATTAAAGCTTCATATGTTTGCCTTAGTGGGTTATTTGACCCATCAACATCATCTATTGCATCATAAACTTCTGAATTATTCATATTTGGAGGGGTATGACCAGTAAATATTGAAATAAAATCTAATTCTGTGTATTTATCATTTTTAACTACAATATTTGTGATGTTTCTTCTACAGGTTGTTGAAAATAACTTCCTTAAATTATGTGCTCGAAACTTGCCATAATATCCATTTTTATCCATACCTGTATTAAGTTTCTCATTTATTCGTTGGAATATTTTTATTATTGCATTGCTTTTCAAAAATCCCTTGTTTAAATAGCTATGGAATAGTGGAGTTTTTGGTTTTACTGAAATATTATTTTTTATTCTTTCTTTTAAGTATTGGAATATATGTTGTGTACATTCTCCAGTATTGTATGTAATGCAAACATTTCCTCTGTTTGATGTCTTGGCAGGTTTGAAGTCGTAACATGGCACGATTTCATATGGATTTAAAAGTAGTAAATTTTCTAATGTACCATCATGATATATTTCGGTTGCATTTAAAAAGTCTTGGATTGTGAAACTTACTGCATCTCCTTCCCTCATCCCTGAAGTAGCTAATAATGTAACTATGGCTTTATCTCTAGGATTTATACAGTATTTTAAACTTTTTTTAACATCATTCCATGTTGGTAAATCTCTTGTTCGTGTTCTTTCATGTATTACATTAAAATTTAAGGGTTTGGGTAGCTCTATATTATATTCATTGAATAAACATCTGAAGGTGATTAATTTGGTTTTCTTTGTTCTCTCAGAGTTTCCGGTTGTGTCTAGATAGTTACTATATAAAAATTGATATTTGTTTATTTTTCGTTCATCTAGCTCTAATATCTTTGGATTTCCATTATTATCAAGAAATGGTTGTTGTTCAGCTCTTGATTCTTTTATAAATTGTGTTAGTGTTTTTTCAAATAGCTGATATAATTCATTGAAAACAATATCATACATTTTTATTCGTTGATAAGAAACTTTTCTTCTTTTTACAAGTTGCATTAATTTTTCATCATTTTTCGTGAATTTCAATTTAATTACCTTTCTATCCTTTTAAGACAGAAAGAACAAAAGAAATTATTCATTCATTTCTTTCAATCTTTGAATTTCTTCAGCATGATGTTTTAAGGTTAATCCGTTAGCTGGTTTAGCTACAGTAACATGATGATCTTTTTCAAGTTTATATATTAAAAATTTATCATTTTCAAGTTTAATAGAACCATTTGAATCTTCAAGTTCTAATTCATTTATTTCATCAACTATATTTTTATATTCCTTTTCTTCTTCATTAATTAAATCATCAAGATTTTGTCCTTGAAGTTCTATATTTAGCTGTATAGAAAGAGCAACAATACCATTAACTTCTTTTCCATTCATTTCAAAAGTTGAATTTCTAATTTCATTCATATTAGATAAAACATGTTCTTTTGTAGTTTCAGTAGCTGGAATCTCATTAGAAGTCCCAATTAGATTTATTTTATAATCATTTTTCCAATTTCCTATTTTATATATTGCATAATTGATATCATTAAATGAAATATCAATGTTTTCAGGAATTGCATTATTATTCAAATTATTGTTATTCTTATTTTTATTCTTATTTTTATTATCTAAATTATTGTTATTCTTATTTTTATTCTTATTTTTATTATCTAAATTATTATTATTTTTCATTTTTATACCTCTAAAAAACCTAAAATTAAATTATATAAATTAAATTAAATATTAAACTAAATTATGACTATTTTTTCTACCATATTAATTATCTTAGTTATCTTAATTACATTAATTATAATTAAGTACATCAAATATCCATTCATTCCAATTTTAATATATTAAATATTATTTTTAATTATTAGATATTAATATATAATTTTATTAATATAACTATTAATAGGTGTATCTTATGAAACTAAAAATAGCTTTGTGTCAAATGAATGTGATTGATAATAAGGAAAAAAACATTACAAAAGCTATATCCATGATAAAAAACGCTAAAAAAGAAGGTGCAGATATAGCTATTTTACCAGAAATGTTTAATTGCCCTTATGATAATGAAAAATTTAAAGAGTATGCCGAATTTGTTGAAGACAGCTACACTCTAAAATCAATAGCTGATATTAGTAAAAATAATAATATATATGTTTTAGCGGGTTCTATACCTGAAAAAAAGATCATTAATGAAACAAACGAGGAAAAGATATATAACACTAGTTTTTTATTTAATGATAATGGGAAAATTTTAGGTTATCATAGAAAAATGCATTTATTTGATATAGATGTTAAAGATAAGATTTATTTTAAAGAATCTGATACTTTGGACCATGGAGATAAGGTTACTGTTATTGATACAGAATCCAAAATTGGAAAAATAGGAATCGGTATTTGTTATGATATTCGGTTTTTAGAGCTTTCAAGAATTATGGCTCTTGAAGGGGCCAAAATTTTAATATATCCAGGGGCATTTAATTTAACTACTGGTCCCGCTCATTGGGAATTATTATTTAAATCTCGAGCTCTTGACAATCAAGTTTTTACAATTGGTGTTTCACCATGTCTTAATGAGTTCAACAATTACCATACTTATGGCCATTCCATAGTTTGTAATCCTTGGGGAGAAGTTATTAAACAAGGTAGCTATGAAGAAGAACTTTTAATAGTAGATATAGATCTTGATGAAATAGATAATACAAGAGAAGAAATTCCAATCCTAAAAAATCGTAGAGAAGATATTTACAAGTTAGAAAAAGTTATTTAAAAAATTTGTATACAATAGAATCAAATTGAAAAGAGAGTTGTTCTTAAACATATAGCTAAATAAAGTTGATATAAATGCCAAAGATGATATAAAAAAGAGGAGGTAACTTTTTTAACCATATACTTAAGAACATTGAGTGATATGATGTAATTTTTTGGAGGATTACACCAACAATTATAATATTATTTTTAATAGCATATAAATGTTTAGGTGTGCCTAAATATTTATTATTTAAAAAAATTTGTTTAAGAAAAATTTTGTAAAAATTGGTAAATATAATAATTTCATTAAATATCATTCAATTAGTTTTCAATAACTTCCCAATATATACTAATAATTTTAAAGAAGAAATGGTTAATAACTTTGTAAAAATCAATTTATTTAATATATATTTTAACTAGATATTTAATTATAATCAATAGGAAATATAACATGAATAGAAAAGAAAAAGAAGTGAAAAATATAGAAGATATAATAAATATAATCAAAAAATGTGAAGTATGTAGAATTGCTTTGTTTGATGATGAATATCCCTATATAATACCACTTAATTTTGGATATTTTTATGACAAAGATAGCCAAAAATTAGAATTATATTTTCATGGAGCTAATACTGGAAAAAAATTGGATATTATTAAAAATAACAACAAAGCAGGATTTGAGATGGATGTTTATTTAGATGTAACTAAAAAAGATTCGCCTTGTAGTTATACTATGGAATTTGAAAGTATCTGTGGAAATGGAGAAATCAAAATATTATCTGAAAAAGAAAAATTAAAAGGACTAAGATATATAATGAAGCAATACACAGAAAAAAGCTTTAATGATGATGATTTTAAATTAAAAACAGTGAATTCAACCACAGTTTTTAGATTAGAAGTTAAAGAAATTAGTGGTAAATCATCATTTATTAATAAAAATTAGCTAAAAGTTTTTAAATTTGTGTTCAAAAATATTCCTTTAAATTTTTAAAATATTCTTTTCAAATTTTTAAAATATTTTTTTATATGAGGTAAATAAATTGTTTAAATAAAAATATAAAATCCTAATATTCCTGTAAAAAAAATATAAAATTCTAAAATCCACTTAGTTTTATTTTACTTAAATGAACTGTGCTGTTTTTTCTTGTGAATTCATTAACTGGTCTTGATAAAATAGCTCCATGACAGTTTTCTTTTAGTTTATAAATAAGAAATTCATTATTATTTATTTCAATAGAATCTGAAGAACTTTCTAACTCCAATGAGTTTAATTCTTCTTTAATATGATAATACTCAGCTTCCTCATTTTCAATTAATTCAGTTATGTCTTCATCTTTAAATCCATTAAATTTAATAGCTAATCCAATCATCCCATTAATTTTTAATCCCATAAAGTCAAAAGTATATTTCCTAATTTCTTCAATTATGTTTAATGATTTATTTTTAGTTATTTCATTTGCAGGAATTTCATTATCAATACCTAATAAATTTATTTTATAGTTATTTTTCCATCTTCCCAATTTATAAATTGCATAATTCTGATCATTGAAATATATTATTTTATCTTCATCAAAATCAAAGCTATTAGCACACTTACAAGATACTCCACAAATCCCTTTACAAGAACACTTGGAATTTTTCCCACATTTCAATTTAGATTTAGAATTTGAATTTGAATTTTGATTTTGATTTTGATTTTGATTTTGATTTTGATTTAAACCAAAATTATAATTATTATATTTTTTAGTATTAAGTTTAATATAAGTGTTTAAATTAGATTTAATATTGTTTTTAGAATTAATATTCTTATTAATCATGATATCTATACCCCATTACCTGAAACAAAGTTGATTTTTAGTCTATTTTTATATTTATTTTATTTTTATTTTTTTATTATAAATAAAAAACCAAATAATATATCTTAAAAATTAATTTATAATTATAAAATTTAGGTATGCCTAAATATTTGTTATGGGAGTATATAAATATTATGGAAAATTAAAATCAAAAAAATATTTGGAGATAATCATTTTATAAATAAACAGTCACAATTTTTATAAAATCATTATTTATAAAAAAATTAAAATATATAACATAATTAAAAATAATAATTATAATTTAAAAAAACCAATATATAAAAATAAAAAGAAAAAATAAATGAAAAGGTTATTTATTTTTAAGTTCCTTTTCAATCTTTTTAATTGCTTTATTAGCTGCTTTTTTGAAATCTTTGTCTTTTTCTTTTCTTCTAGCTTTTTTAATTGGTATTATTGCTTCTTCGACACCCATATCTCCAAGAGCCCTTATAGCTGCAAGGCGAACACCCCAATCTTCCTCATTTAGCATTATTTCTTCAATATCATCAATTTTATCTGTTGCTTTTAATTCGCCGAGAGACCTTACAGCAACTTTACGAACACCAAAATCCTCATCATGAATAGCTTTAGAGAAATAATCAACAGCTTTTTCACTACCAGAAGTTTTTAAAGCAAAAGAAGCAAAACGTTTGTACTCTCCTTCTTCATTATTTACCACTTCAAGAAGCTTATCAACAGGCTTTTCTCCCATTTTTCCAAGATTTTCCGCAGCTTTATGTCTTACTGGAGTATTTTCATCATTCAAAGCTAATATTAAAGGTTCGATTACTTTTTCATCATCGATTCCCTCTAAACTATTAACCGCAAGTTTTCTTACTTCAACATCCTCATCAGCCAGTTTAGATATAGCTTCATCCATTGGCAATTTTTCTTGATCTTTAGTCACAATTTCACCATTAAATAATCAATTAGAAATAATATAATAATATAAATTTTATTTATTCATATATTTTATATATTTTAAATTTTTATTATATTAAAACTTATTTATAATTAAAATAATCAAATTAAAATAGAATAAAAAAATAATAATAAAATTCAAATTATATGAATAATATAAATATATTAAATTATTATTATATTAATGCATTATTTTGTATAGTAATGCATTATTTTTATTATAGTAATGCATTATTATAGTAAGATATGAATTTTCATAATAGATAGATAAAATGATAAAAAAACAAACAAAAGATTATTCTAAAAAGGAAATCTACAAAATTCTACACCCATGGGTAGTGGAATGGTTTGATAAAAAATTTGAAGATTTCACTCCATCTCAAAAAAAAGCAATTGTAGATATTCATGAAAGAAATAACGTATTAGTCTCATCTCCAACAGGATCTGGAAAAACATTAACTGCATTTTTATCTATTATAAGCGAATTAACGACTCTTGCAGAAAAGAAAGAACTTGAAGATAAAGTTTATTGTATATACATATCTCCTCTAAAAGCACTAGATAATGATATTGAAAAAAACTTAGATGAACCTCTAAAAGAAATAGAGAAGATAGCTATAAAAAATGGAGCTACCTATAAAAAAACTGAAAAAAAAATTGAAAAAGGGTTGGGAATCAGAAAAGCAGTTCGAACTGGAGATACAAGTCAATATGAAAGATCAAAGATGTTGAAAAAGCCTCCTCACATCTTGATTACAACTCCTGAAACATTATCGATTTTACTTGTAGCACCTAAATTTAGAGAGAAATTAGCTAATGTGAAATATGTCATTATTGATGAAATTCATTCTTTAGCTGAAAATAAAAGAGGAGTTCATCTCAGTTTATCCCTTGAACGATTACAACATTTGATAGGAGGCTATACTAGAATTGGACTTTCTGCTACAGTATCTCCTCTTGAGAAAATAGCTAATTTTTTAGTTGGATATGAATATGGCCAAGAAAGAGATTGTCTTATTGTTGATGTAAATTATTTAAAAGAGTTAGATATGGAAGTATTGAGTCCAGTAGATGATATTGTAGTTGCAGACTCAGAAGAAACTAGGCTTGCAATGTATAATCTTGTAGATGATTTAATAATAGAACATAAAACAACTTTAATTTTTACAAATACTCGTAGAGGAACAGAGAGTCTTGTTTACAATCTTAAAAAGATGTTTCCAGAAAATTATAATTCAACAAATATAATGGCACATCATTCATCTCTGTCAAAAGAAATTCGTCTTGAAGCAGAAGATAAATTGAAGGAAGGGAAACTTAAAGCTGTTGTTTCATCAACTTCCCTTGAACTTGGAATTGATATTGGTTATATTGACCTTGTTATACTTATAAATTCTCCAAAATCTGTTTCTAGAGCACTTCAAAGAATTGGAAGAAGTGGACATAGATTGCATGATAAATCTAAAGGTAAAATAATTGTAACGGATAGAGATGATCTTGTGGAGTGCTCAATTCTTCTTAAAAATGCTAAAGAAGGAAGAATTGATAAAATTAAAATTCCCAAAAATGCTCTTGATGTTTTAGCCCAACATATTTATGGTATGAGTATTGAGAATCCTTGGGATATTGATTATGCATATGATGTTATTAAAAAGAGTTATTGTTACAAAGATTTAAATCGTGACGAATATGAAGATGTTCTTAGCTATCTTGCAGGAGAATATGGTGAATTAGAAGAAAGATATGTTTATGCCAAAATATGGATTGATTATAAAAAGAATCAATTCGGTAAAAGAGGTAGATTAGCTAGAATGTTATATTCTACAAATGTTGGAACCATACCTGATAGTAGTGGTGTTGCTGTAAAGTGTGATGGTGAAGTTATCGGTAGGATTGAACAAGATTTTATGGAAAAACTTAAAAAAGGAGATACTTTTGTTCTCGGAGGAGGGATATACCGATTTAATTATGGCAGAGGTATGACCATTAATGTTTCACCAGCAAGTGGACCCCCTACAATTCCTTCATGGTTTTCTGAACAACTTCCATTAGCATTTGATCTTGCATTAGATATTCAACGTTTTAGAGCATTAATGGATGGAAAATTCGAATACAAGAGAACTAAAGAAGAAATTTTATCATTTTTAGATGAATATCTTTATGTTGATGATTTTGCAGCTAACTCTATCTATGAATATTTTAAAGAACAGTATCTATATGCACAAATCCCAAGTAATAAAAAATTGTTAGTTGAATATTATACCGGCTTTGGTGGACGAAAATTCCTTATATTTCACTCACTCTTTGGAAGGCAAGTAAATGATGCTTTATCCCGTGCAATAGCTTATTTAATAGCTAAAAAAAGTAATATTGATATTACTATTTCAATATCAGATAATGGATTTTATTTAAGTTCAGATAAAAGAATGGGTGGTTTGGAAGCATTTAAAAAATTAAGCTCTGAAAATTTAAGATCAATTCTTATAAATGCAATAAATAAGACTGAAACTTTAGCTAGTCGTTTTAGGCACTGTGCAGGAAGGTCTTTAATGACTTTAAGACGGTATAAAGGACATGATAAATCTGTTGGAAGACAGCAAGTTAGAGGAAAAATTTTACTTAAATTTGTAGAAGATATGGATGAAGATTTTTCAATTCTTAAAGAAGCTAGAAGAGAAGTTATTGAAGATTTTATGGATGTTAAAAATGCAAAAAGAGTTATTCAATGGATAGAAAGTGGACAACTAGAGATAAAAACAATTAATACGCTTATTCCTTCCCCATTTGCATTTAATCTTGTTTCACAAGGGTATTTGGATGTTTTATCCCAGAAAGATAGAGGAGAATTTTCAAAAAGAATGCATAAAGCTATTTTAGAAAAGATTAAGGACCAGATAAAAGAGGAATATTATTAATAAACACCATAAAAATTGGTCATAAATAACAACATAAAATTGATTATAAATATTAAAATATACTAATGTTAATCGATATGTATGTTCGTTCTTATTGGAAAGATTTAAATAATAATATGTACAAAATATCATTAGTAGGAAATATATTTCCTAGTGGATGATTTTATTTTATAAACAACCTCAAAAACATAAAAACAAATATAGTCAAAAAGAGTCTAGAATTAAACAAAGAAACATTGAAAATCAAAAAAGAATACATTAAGCATTAAAACAAAGAATAAAACTCAAAATTTTTAGGAAAATATATAAACCTACAAAAAACTTCATAAAGGTAAAAAATACATATTTTCTAATCTTAATGGGGAGAATTAATCCTCTACTCCCCTTTAAGAACAAATATTATAATTTCATGGATAATTTATTAAAAGTTTTTTAAAATAATTTAATAAATATTTTTAAATAATTTTTATGATATGTATTTTTAAATAATTATTTTTATACCCACAATATTCTTTTATAGATATACTATTTTTAAATAACTATCTTTATACATACACTATTTTTTTATACATAAACTATTCTTAAATAAAAATTATTTTTTAATTGATTAAAATAGTAGCATTAATAACCAAATTATATCCTAGAAAAAATTAGAATGTTTATATTAATACATACATAATAACAAAAAATAAATATTTTAAAAATAATATAAAATATCATGAATATCCTAATAACCTATTACTCAAGAACACATATAACAGAAAAAGTAGCACTTAAATTAAAAGAAGAGTTGAATTGTGATTTAGAACAGATAATTGATAAAAAAAATCGTTCTAGTTTCTTTTCTTACATAAAATCAGGTTTTGAAGCTGCAAGAAAGATTCCTGCAGATATAGAAGAAACTGAAAAAAATCCCAATGAATATGATTTAGTTATCATTGGAACGCCTGTTTGGTCAGGAAGTATGTCAACTCCTATTTTAACTTATTTGAAACAAAATAAAGATAATTTTAATAATGTTGCATTTTTCTGTACATGTGGAGGAAATGAAGGGAAAACTTTTGTTAATATGGAAGAATTATTATCTAAAAAACCATTAAATACACTTTCCATGAACAAAAAAGATGTTGAATCTTCATTTGATTCCATGGTAACTGAATTTGTTGAAGATATAAAAAATAATAATTAATTATCTAATAAAAAAGGATTTATTCAAAATAAATCCATATAGTTAATTTATTAGAAATATTAAAGGGAAAAAATGATAACATTTTCATTGGAATTTTGGATAATTTTAGCTGCAATATGCTTACTCCTAGAATTAATAACCGGTGGTTTCTACTTGATGTCAGTGGGTATTGGAGGAATTGCAGCTACAATTTCAAATTATATGGGATTTGATCCAATTACTCAGTTGATATTTTTTGCAGTTTTCACAATCATCTTCCTAATTATATCTAGACCTCTAGCTAAAAAATTAACAAAAGGATCACCCTCAAAAAAAGCTACTACTGATCGTTTTATTGGACAAAAAGGAATGGTTATAGAAGCTATTGATTCTGAAAATTCTGGAATGATAAAAATATCTGGAGAACTTTGGAGAGCAAGATCTGAGGATAGTATTGATGTGGGAGAGGAAATAGTAGTCAGTGATGTTAAAGGAGTTAGACTAATAGTCAAAAAAGTGGATGAAAAATAAAAAAGTTATAGTGCAATGATATAATAAAAATAATAAGTTAATAGGGCAATAGGAGAATAAAAATGAATTATTTAATAATAGTTATCATCCTAATAGTTATAGTATTTGTTTTAGCATTTAAATCTGTTAAAATATTAAGACCATATGAAAAAGGTGTTGTTGAAAGATTTGGTAAATATCAAAGAACTGTTACAAGCGGTTTAATATTTATGATTCCTTTCATTGAATCTATAAGAAAAGTAGATCTTCGTGAACAAGTAGTAGATGTTCCACCACAAGAAGTCATAACAAAAGATAACACAGTGGTAATAGTAGATTGTGTAATATTTTATGAAGTAACTGACCCGTTTAATGCGGTTTACAATGTTGTAAACTTTTATCAAGCCATAACCAAATTAGCCCAAACAAACCTTAGGAATATTATTGGAGACCTTGAACTTGATCAAACACTTACTTCAAGAGAAATGATAAATACCCATTTAAGAGAAGTTCTTGATGAAGCAACCGATAAATGGGGAACTAGAGTTGTTAGAGTAGAAATTCAACGAATTGAACCTCCAACAGATATTGTAGATGCAATGAGTAAACAGATGAAAGCTGAAAGAATGAAACGTGCGGCAATTCTTGAAGCTGAAGGTTATAAACAATCAGAGATTAAAAAAGCAGAGGGAGACAAACAAGCAGCTATCCTCGAGGCTGAAGGTCAAGCAGAAGCTATTAAAAAAGTTGCTGAGGCTCAAAAATATGAGGAAATAGCTATTGCAGAAGGTCAAGCAGAAGCTACAATAGATGTTTATGAGGCTATACACAAAGGAAATCCTACTAATGATTTAATAGCAATTAAATATTTAGAAGCCCTTGAAAAAGTAGCTGATGGAAACTCAACAAAAATATTCCTCCCTGCAGAAATGTCTGGAATACTTGGTTCTATTGGAGGAATAGCTGAATTATTTAATGATGAAGATATCCATAAAAAAGAAAATATATCAAAAAAAGATAATGATGAAATGGATAATATAATGAAAAAAGTTGAAAAACAATCAAAAGAAATCAAAAAACCATAAAATAAATTAAACCAAAAAATTTTAGGAGATAAAAAAATGGGGGAATTATTGGAATTGCCAAACATTGGGAAAGTTGTTGAAGCCCAATTGAATGAAATTGGAATAAATAACATTGAAGAACTAGAAAATATAGGTTCAAAAGAAGCTTGGCTATGTATAAAAGAGATAGATAGTTCTGCATGTTATAATCGGCTTTGTGGATTAGAAGGAGCAATACAGAGAGTTAGATGGCATGACCTTTCAAAAAAAGATAAAAAAGACCTAAAAAACTTTTATTCAAACCATAAATAATTTTTAATATAATAAACTAATACATATGATGAAAAAAATTAGTATATGATATACAAAATTTCAATAAATAATAGAGAAATGTGTTAGAAATATAAATGTGTTGGAAAACAAGACAAAAATTTAAATATTTATTACTAACCATTCAATCATAATCCAAAATTATATTTAATATTATTAACATAATATAAAGTATTTAAGAGTGTTCTATTTAAAATTCTTTTTAATAATAAAGAACACTTTAAAAAAAATAAATTAGGTGATTTTATGGTAAAATGGGGAGCAGTAATTATAGGATTCATATTAGCAGTTATAGTTAAGTCCTTAGCAATGGGATGGGTATTAGAAACAATTGGATTGTTGATTATTGGATTTATTGTAGGTTATATAGCTAAAGAAGGTGCGTTCGGAGGAATGGTTAATGCTGCAGTAGCAGGTTCCTTAGGAACTATCATTGCCGCAATACTTTTTACAATAATAGGACTATTCGGTGGATTAACTGGATTTGTAATTTTCGGATTCGCAGGATTAATAGCAGTTATAGTAAACTTAATCTATTATGCCATAATAATGGGAATAACTGGAGCAATAGGTGGGTCAATAGCGGGAGATAGCTAGTATAAATTAAGAGAATCAACAAAAAAATTAAATTAAGAAAAAATATTAATAGAAAATACTAATAGAAAATATTAATAGAATTTTCCAATTTTTTATTAATTATTTTTATTATTTTTATTTTTAATTTATTTATTATTTTTACTCATTTTTTTTGTATTTTTTTCCAATTTATTAATTATTTTACTACTATTTTATATAATCCATTAATTTGTTGTCAACTTTTATAATATTTAACTTTTATTTCTTATTTTTAATATAATAAATAACCTTATATTTTAGCTTAATAAAAATTATTACTATCTATTCTTCTTATTTTTCTTTTTTTTACCTTTTCCAATAGATTCCTTTCTTATTTTTTCTTCAATAGCCTTTTTTCTACTTTCACTAAAATAAAATCCAGTGAACCCACAAAAAGCACCTATAGCTAAAAAAGATATTAATATTAGAAAAGTAATATTTTCTCCAGTTATCGGACCAAGTCTTTGAAAGAAGATAGTAGCTATAAATAAAGGCAAAGTTCCAATTGCCCCTAATATAATTGCTTGAATTTTGTTTTGAGAACCATAACCAATATATAAAAGTCCTGCTGATGAAAATATCAATAATGCATCTAATTTATATTCCACACCTATAGCAACTATAAAAGCAAATAATGCTGCTCCAATAATAAAAGATTTTAAGTTTAAATTTTTATATATATCTTCAAATTTCATTTAATCACCCACACACTAATAAAAATAATGAAATAATGATGCACATTTGATAAATTTCATTAAGATTACTTTCTATTCCAATTAGTTTTATATAAATTATTTTTATTTAATTTAATACTATTTTAACATTTATTTATTATAATAATTTCTATTTAATTTTTATAAAAATTAGGAATTAAAATTTAAAAAATAGTAAAATAAAAAGATAAGTAAAGAATAGTATTCATAAGGTAATAAATTTAGCAAAAAAATAAAAAAAATATTAGAAATATAATAAAATCTATTGAAAATTAAAAAACTTTGAAGTCATGAAAAACTGCTAAAATATAATAAAATATAATAAAATCTACTAAAAAATATTAAAAACTATGAAAATTAGAAATAAAACCAAAATAAAAGATAAAAATAATAAAAAAGTAAAAAATAACATTAATAACTAAAAATTAGTTACTTAGTTTTATGTTATTATCTTTTCAATTCCGCCATCTTTGATAGCAGTTTTTATCTCACGAGCAACTCTTCTACCCATACTCATTGGTTCACCATATGTAAGATAACTATAAGAAGAACCATTCATAAATGTATTTGTTCCACCATCAGTTCTTGCACTAATTTCAAACACTATTACTTCTAAATCATCATTAACAAGAGTTTGCATACAGAATGGACCATTCATTCCTGGAGAAACTAATTTTGAAGCAGCTTTAACTAATTTATCTCCAATTTCAAATACTTGTGGAAGAAGAGACTCCCTCATAACTACTGGATGATTACCAGTTATAACATAAGAAGGATCAAGATTAACATCAATTTGGTCTTTAGCTGGCATTCTGACTAAGCCATCAATACTTGATTCATAACGGCTGTCAACACCCATAAGTTCAACTTCATCATTTAAAGCTGAGTAAAAATAGTGTATACAATAGTTACATCCAGTAACATATTCTTCAATGTGTGCTTGTGCAACATCTTCATCTTCAATCCAATTTCTTGCTTTCATTGCATCTATCTTTTTATCAAATTCTTCAGGAGAAGAAGCTACAAAATATCCCCTACCACCACGTGCACCAGGGAATTTAACCATAACAGTCCTATCTATATCTTTTGGACTTTCATATTTGTAAGGTATTCTAATTCCATTTTCAACTAAAAGTTGTCTTTCTAAATCTCTTTCAGCTTCCCATCTTAAAATATCCCTATTTCCAAACATAGGAACATTAAAATCATCTTCAACCCTATCAAGCCCTGCATATGCAACAAAAGACCCATGAGGAACAACTATAGCATTCATATCTCTTAGTTTTTGTTGAACATCTTCATTTACAATATCTTTAAATTTATCGACCATTATATACTCATCAGCAACATTAAAGCGTTTATATGGTATATCACGACCTTTTTCACATACAATCGCAGTTTTAAATCCTTCAGCTTTAGCACCATTCAAAATATGAAGAGAAGTATGGCTCCCTAAAGTTGCTATTGTAATATTTTCTTTATCATACTTATCCAATATCTCTAAAATTTCTTGTTTTTCTATTTTTCCCATTATTTTTTCTCCTTATAATACTATGTACATTTAATTTATAAAATAATATAACATAACCACAAATTAACCCCAAACAAATATCATAACTATTGTAATGTTCTTTAAAAGGGTTTTAAAACCATTAATATATAATTATTAATAATGATAATTCTATTATTCTATTAGAATTTTATAGTTTATAAGATTATCGATAAGAACCTAATATTATTACAAAGAAGAATATAGATAACATCGCTAAGTTAAGATAAAGATAAAGAGTATTATCAGAGTAATAACCTAATTATGGGATTTTAAAAAGTTTAAATAAATAGAAATAATATTATACTCCCCCTAATAGAAAACAAAAACATTCCTAAAATTTTAAATAAATAAGTATATATTAATTAAAAATATCCAAATAATATTACTTCAATAATATAAATTTTATATATATTAATAAAAGTAAGTAGAATAAATAATATTAAGAAAATTAAAAAAACTAAAAAATAAATAAAAACTAAAAAAAAAAAATTAAAAAAATTAAAAATAAGAATTAAGTAAAAAATAGAAAACACTACAAAAAATGAGTAAAAATAATAAATAAATTAAAAATAAAAATGAGTAAAAATAATAAATAAATTAAAAATGAGTAATATTGATAAAAATAAACATTAAGCTAATAAATTAAGTTTTCAACTTATTATCTCTTAAATAAACATACCAATACAATACTCCAACAAAAATAGCCCCACCAATTATATTTCCAATTGTAACTGGAATCAAATTATTAAATATAAACTGATACCATGTTACTTTACCAAATATAATGCCCATGGGAATAAAAAACATATTAGCAACACTGTGCTCAAATCCAATAGCAACAAATGCCATTATAGGGAACCAAATACCAAAAATTTTTCCAATAATATCATCAGAAGCAAGAGCTAAATAAACAGCCAAACAAACCAACCAGTTACAAGCAATACCTCTTAAAAATGCTTGATCCCATGTCAAAGAGGCTATAGATTTCCCCGAAGCAACAAAATGTGCCCCACCAAGAGCTTTAGTCTGAGCAATTGTCAAAGCATTTGTCATATAGGGTTCAGTAGTTAAAATACCAGTTAAATAACCAAAAACATATGCAACAAAAATAGCTCCTACGAAATTAAAAACCCAACTAAAAATCCAATTTCTACTTAAACCATAAAATGTAGATTTCCCAGATAATAATCCAACAGTCATATACATAACATTTCCTGTAAAAAGTTCAGATCCTGCTATAATAACTAACATTAATCCAACTGGAAATACTGCCCCAAAAAAGAGTTTAGTTAATCCTGGCGGAAATCCTGCAGCCGCCATACCTCCAGTGACAACCTCTGCTAGCATACCTCCAAAAGCAATATAAGCACCAGCAAGAAAGCTCAAGATGATTAAATTACCTAAAGAAGATTTTTCTTTTAGTTCTGCAATACCATCAACAATCTTAGCAGTATCTGCAGGACTTTTAAAAGATGAACTCATAATAACCCTCCTAATATCTTAATAAAATATTAAAAATATACTTAAAGAATACATTTAGAATCAAGAAATAATCACTTCTTAATATATAATTATTCCAGTTAATTTTAGATGGATTCAAAAATTATATTTACCCTATATACTTTTAAACATACTATAATAAATAATTTTATTAATTATGAAAATTTTTTATTTTTATTAAAACAAAATATAGACAAAGAATAATTAATTTAAACACGATTAAGTTAAATTAAACTGATGTCAAAGCTTTAAAATTTTAAAAAAAGAAATTGAATAAACAAAATTTATAAGTATTATTTAAGAGAAATATAAATTACATAATAAACTAAGAAAATTAAAAATTTAGAAAAATTAACAAAAAATAAGTTAAATATAATAAAAATATATAGATTATAAAAAATATTTAGAAGATAAAATGATAATCGGATTAATTTCAGATACACATATTCCTGATAGAGCAGATAATATTCCTCCAACAGTTTTAGAGATTTTTAAAAATGTGGATCTTATAATCCATGCAGGAGATTTAACTTCAATGGAAGTTAAAATAGAATTGGAAAAAATTGCCCCAGTATTAGCTGTTCAAGGGAATATGGATAGAGCACATGATTTAAAACTTCCAAAAAGCATAAAGAAAAACATTGAAGGAATTGATATTGGAGTCAAACATGGAGAAGTCTATCCCAAAGGAGATACACAACAATTATATTACATTGCTAAAGAGTTAGATGTTGAAGTATTAATAAGTGGACATACACATCAAGCATTTATAGAAAAAATTGAAGATGTAATCCTTTTAAATCCAGGTAGTCCAACTTCTCCTAGATTAACTGATCCAACAGTGATGTTAATGACAATTGAAAACGGAAAAATTGATTTAGAAATAAAAAAAATTGGAAAACCAGTTTGTTCTGCATTAAATTTTGAAAAAAAATAATTTAAAATGGAAATTTAAGATTTTAAATGATATTTAACTAAAAAACATGAAATAGAAATTAAGAATAATATTAAAAATAATATTAAAAATAAAGCTAAAAATAAAGCTAAAAATAAAATTAAAAGTAATATTAAGATTAATATTAAAAGTAAACTTAAAATTAATATTAGAACTAGAATTAAATAAATAAATATGGATAGATAGAATGGGAAGTAAATGGCAAGTAGAAAAAAAGAAAGATCCTTATTATAAAAGAGCTAAAGGAGAAGATTATCGATCACGTGCATCTTTTAAATTATTACAATTAGATAAAAAATATAGAATAATTAAAAAAGGTAGTGCAGTATTAGATTTAGGTGCAACACCTGGTGGGTGGTCACAAGTAGCTCTTGAAAAAGTAGGTGAAGAGGGTATAGTTTTAGGTGTAGATTTACAGAAAATTAAACCTTTTCCTGAAAAAAATTTTCATTTTATCAGAGGAGATTTTACAAAGAAAGAAGTTCAAGATAAAATGATTGATATAATGGATGGAAAAGCAGACGTTATAATTTCAGACGCTTCACCATCACTTAGTGGGATTAAAGACGTTGATCATCTTAGATCAATTGATTTAGCTAATTCAGTTATTAATATAGCAGATAATATTCTTGAAAAAAATGGCAATCTGATTATAAAAGTATTTCAAGGAGAGGAATTCAAAAATTTAATTGAAGAGATTAGAAAGAAATTCAAAGTATTGAAAACAACAAAACCATCATCATCAAGAAAAAAAAGCTCTGAAATGTATGTTATTGGTTTGAAATATAGATAAACTTAGAAATACTACTATTAATTAAAAATAAAACAATTAATTGATTATAAAAAAATAAATAAAGCTAAAAAATTAAAAATAAAACTAATAAAAAATAAAACTAATTAAAAATAAATGAAAACAAAAAATATTTAAATAGTTTAAAAAAAACTAAAAAATACTTAAACAATTTAAAAATCTAAGTAATATACTTAAAATAAGTAAAAAAAAGTATATGGTGCTTAAACTATTTTAAGATAACCATTACTTGGTTCAAAAATTACACCTTTATGTTTTAGCTGTTTTATAAATTCCTCTACTTTTTCTTCACTTAAACCATACTGGTCTACGAGATTTGAGGTTAGAACATTAATTGGAGCTTGGTCTCCATATTCTTCTTGAAGTTCTTTAATTTCATCAACAACTCTTTGAAGTTTATCTCTTTCTGATTTAGGGGTTCTACCTTCTACCATATCAACATCAATTTTTCCAGTTTCAGGATCGTAGCCCACTTCTTTTAAACAAGCCATTTGTAAAGATATAGCCCGTTTAGCATCCTCTTCCTCTACAAATTTTTTTAGCTTAATTTTTGCACTAGCCTCAGCTAAACGAATTATCGCTTCTAATTGCCTTGCAGTTATTGGAACTGGTGCATCTTCATCTATAGCACCACTCCTCATATCTACATAAAAGTCTTCAAGAACTTTATTAGATTCATCAGTTAATTTAGGACTTATACTCTTTCTAGCATAAGCTATATATTTTCTAAGAAGTTCTGGTTCAATTTCATAGGAAACAGAATCTTCTTGGTGTATTTTAAGAATATGTTTAGCTAATTCCCTATCATTATCAACATTTGGTTTATCTTCTACTACAAATGTTAAATCAAACCTAGAAAGAATAGGAGAAGGCAAATCTATTTGTTCAGCTACAGATTTATATCTATCGAATCTTCCAAATTTAGGATTGGCAGCTGCAAGTACTGAACAACGAGAATTTAATGTTGCCATAATCCCTGCTTTAGCTATACTAATTGTTTGCTGTTCAAGAGCTTCGTGAAGTGCAGATCTATCTTCAGACCTCATTTTGTCGAGCTCATCAACACATACATTTCCTTTATCTCCCAAAACAAGAGCTCCTGCTTCAAGAGACCATCCACCCAGTTCATCACGTACCGCAGCAGCAGTTAAACCTGCACCAGTAGTCCCTTTACCACTTGTATAAATGCTTCTTGGTGCAAGTTTTGAAACATATTTCAACATCTGAGATTTACCAATACCAGGATCACCAACAATTAAAATATGGATATCCCCTCGAAGACGAGTCTTATCTTCAAGTTCTTTAGCTGCTCCTCCAAATAATTGGAGCGCAATAGCTTCTTTTACTTGTCTATAACCTTTAATTGAAGGAGCTGTTGATTTGATAATTTTTTCATGGATATTAGGATCCTTAGAAAGCTCGATGATCTTTTCTTCATCTTCTTCACTAATTTCAAGCTCTTCAAATTCTTCTTCTTGAGGTTTTATAAAGTTTGCATATATATAATTTTTAAATTTGCCACTTCTCTCTTCCCTAAATGTTTTAAGAGTTCCAGTAATAACAACTTTATCTCCAGGATTTAAAACGTCTACTAAATCATCTTCAAGAATAATTAAAATCTGTTTAGGTTCAGTTCCACCAGAAAGATTTTCTAATGGCTCTTGGACTCTAGCAGTTTGAGTATCTATATAAATTGATTCTTCTTGCAACAGTCTAAATGACCTTCCCCCACATTCAGTACATAATGAAGGTTCTATAATTGTATTACTATTAGTTTGTTCAACTTCATGAAGCCTCATACAACCCCGACATTCAAAAACCCCAGTTTCAATTCTCGGACGAATTTCATCAGTTTTACGAACTATACCCTCAACGGAAACAAATTTACCAATATATTTACTTAATAAATGCTTAAGTTGAATGAGATTAGTAAGGTTTTCTAATCTTATATTTAAATCAGCATCTTTCATTAAAGGATCTATGTTTTTTATAGCTTTAGCTGAAGCAAGGAGAACATCATCTGGTTTTTCGATTAGTAAATCCGCTAAATCAGGATCAAACATTTCCAAATCGACATAATCCACTATTAATGATCGATTATCAGGATATTTCTCTAAAACCTTGAAAACATCATCTTTATATTTTGTTGAAAAAAATTCTTCAAATTTTGTAATTGAAGTTTTTGATTTATCAGTTGAACTCATTATAATTAAATTGATTTTTATCTTTAATAAAATATTCAGTTTTGTATCTTGTGAATTTTTCAATTATATAAAATAATTTTCTAAATGTATAAAATAATAATTAATTAATAATTAATAATAAAATTTTCTTATATACAAAAAATCAATTAATTATATTCTGTAAGAATAAAAAGTTTAATTTAATTATTATTTAATGCATTTAAAGTTCGATAATGCCAAATAATTTATAATAATTAAAACAGAATATATAATTTCTATTATAATTCTTATTATAAAAATTAAATAAAAATAAAATATGCAAAATAAAGAAATAATGCCAATATAAATAATATAGTTACCCAAACTTATTTAATATATGAAGTGAACAATATATTAATAATATGAAAATATTAATAAATTAAAAATATTAATAAATTTAAATCACAATTATAAATATATTTATTTTCATGAGGAATCATGAAACATTATGGACTAATTTTTAATAAAAATTTTAAAATTATAAAAAATTTTAAATTAAATTATAGTTTTAATAATAATTTGAGGCAATATCAATGAAAAAATCACGATTAAACTTGTTTAAATCAACTTCAATGATGATATCAATATTAGGAGTTTTGATGATAATTTCAACAATTATTATTGCCGCATATATTGGATTTAGTATAATATCTTCAGAAATTACATCTGGAGTTTCATCTGGTTCCCAATATGATGAATTAGCTAGTTTAAAATCAAATTATACTGAGTTAGAAGCAAAATTTAATTCAACAAAAGAAGTGATATTTGCAGGATCTGACAAAACAAAAGAGCAACAATATATAAGTGCAGAATTAGAGTTGCTTAGAGCAAATTCAGCCATTAGTGACGTTGAAAGCGCATTGAAATCTGGAAAATCTGCAAGTGATGTTGATGATAGGATAAAAATAGCTAAAGAAAAAATGACAATAGCTACACAGGCATATAATAACTTATAAATCCTATGATAAAAATTTAAAAATATCCTATAAAAGAATATTTTATAATAATTTTCTATTAATAAAAATTTATTAATTTGAAAAATTATAGGAAATTATATAGAAAAATTATATAAAAAATAAAAAACATAATATTAATGTACCAAATTAAAATAAAATTAAAATAATATTAAAATATTAAGTTTATTTTTTATTATATTTTAAGCATTAATGTTTTATTATTTTTATCTAATTTATCTAGTTGATTTTTTATTATTACTTTATTTAAAAATGATTTTTTTAAGTATTGTTTACTAAAATAAGTCATATTCAAATAATATATTTAAAATAATCTAAATATATTTTAAATAATTTATAATTTAAATATTTATAATTAAATAATTTATAATTCAAGATTAAATAATAAATAAAATACATAATAAATAGATTACATAATAATTTATAATTATCAATATAAGAGATGGTATGATGGAAAAGTATGAAGATTTATTAAATAGAGCTATAGACCAACTCCCACCAGAAGTTTTCGAAACAAAAAGATTTAGTGTTCCTAAAGCATATTCAGTTATACAAGGAAATAGGACTTTTATACAAAATTTTAAAGATATTGCTGAAGCTTTAAACAGAGACCCACAACACTTATTAAAATTTTTACTTAGAGAATTAGGTACTGCTGGGAATTTAGAAGGTGGAAGAGCCATATTACAAGGTAAATTTACTCATTTTTTAATAAATGAAAGAATAGATGAATATGTTGAAAGATTTGTAATGTGCCACGAATGTAATAGGCCCGATACAAGAATAATAAGAGAAGACAGAATATTTATTCTTAAATGTGCAGCATGTGGTGCTAAAGCCCCACTGAAAACATTATAATAAAATTATAAAGAAAATAGCTATTTTATAGCTGTTTCCTATTATTTATTTTTATAGCATTTTAATATAAATAATTTTTTAATATAAATAATATTATTAATATCCTATAAACAAGCATTACAGCATATATTCATTTTATAAACTAAATAATTAGATATTTAGGAAAATGATCCAAATAAAAACCTAAAAATTATTCTAATTTTAATTTTTTATAATTTTCATTAAATTATATTTTTATTAATTTATTCTAAGTTGATTAAATTTAATTATTTAAGATTAAATCTCTATTTATCAATTAATTTATCAATTACAATATTATTATATAATATTATTATATTTCCATATAATCAATTTATTAAATAAATTAATTATTAAGAATTAATTATTAATAATTAATTTAATTATTAAAAATAATCTAATTTTATTAATTATTATCCCATAAACAAAAGATTTTTATTAAAAGAGTGTTAATATGTTTTGTCCCGAATGTGGTAATACAGAAGAACCTATAATAGAAGGAATATGTAGAAGTTGCTTTTTAAAAAAATTTTCAATATTAAATATTCCAAAAAATATTGAAATTACAATTTGTGCCCACTGTAATGCAAAATTTGAAGAAGGAAAATGGGAAGAATCAGAAATTCCAGAAGATGAAATAATATATAGGGCTTTGGAGAGATCTATAATAATTGACCCGCATATAGATGAGAAAAACTTAGAAATCGAACTTGAAATCGTACAGATGAGAGGTACTATAGCAGAATGTTATATAGAAGCAGAAGCTAAATTATTTGGTGCAACTATAAAACAATCATTTGAGAGTGAAGTTAGACTCATTAAAAACGTTTGCCCGAGTTGTAGTAAACAACAATCAGGATATTATGAATCAGTTATTCAACTTAGAGCAGACCATCGAGAATTGACAATTGATGAAAAAAAAGAAGCAGACAATATCCTGAATAAAACCTTAAATAGCAGGTTTGAAAAAGACAAATTAGCTTATTTAGTCCAAAAATCAAAATTAAAAGAAGGATATGATTATTATATTGGTTCATATAAGTCTGCAAAGAAAGTGGTTGATGCAATAAAAAAAGAATTTGGAGGAATAGTAAAAGAATCCCCCCGACTTATTAGTCAAGATAAATCAACTGGAAAAGGATTATATAGAATATGGATTTTAATACGCCTCCCTGAATTTAAAAAAAGAGATTTCATAAAATATAAGGATGAATATTGGCAAATATTAAATATTGATGGTAAAAGAACCCTTATACTAAATTTAATAACATTGAAAAGTTTTCCACTACAATGGAAGGAATATGAAAATGTCGAGTTAATAAAAGAAGAAACAGACATCCAGATTACCACATTAATTTCAAAATCGCCATCAAATATTCAAATATTAGATCCTGAAGATTATAGTGTAGTAGATATTCCCATAACCAAAGAATCTTTCAATGAATTTAATATTGGGGATGAAATAAACACTATAAAAATTGAAAATCAATTATATATAATTCCAAATAATAAATAGACAAAATTTTAATTTTTACAAAAAATAAAAAAACAAAAACAATGTTTAAAAAAAATTACTATAAATTTTAATAAATATAAATTTTAATAATAAAGATAAGTTATTAAAATTTTGATAAGAAAATAAGATAATATAAAAAAATTTCAAGTTTTTATTAATAAAAGAGAATTAAATAAAAAAAGATTATTTAACAATTTTATTAGTATATTTATATATAACTATTTAATATATTTTAATAGTCTTTTGATATATTTTAATAGTCTTGATAATTAGTTAATAACTATTAAAATTAGAGAAGAATAAATAAAATATAAATTTATAATAATTAGATATAATAAGAATATTAATAATCTAAATAAAATAACAAATAGTTTTAGTAAGGAAAATAAAAAGTTTTAATATGATATAATAAATATTCTAATATAAAATAGCAAATAAAAACATGATATAAAATATTGAATATCATAAAATATATTATAAAATAAACTATAATATTAATTATAATAATCTCTTTAAAATCATCTGGAAATAATAATAGTCATGATAATATAATTAGAATAACTTTGAGATAATTAAATAAACTTATAAAGTGATTAAATGGATATTGATACAAAAATAAACTTAATAAAAGAAGGAACATTAGAAGTAATTAATCTTGAAGAACTTAAAGAAAAACTTGAGAAAGAAAGCCCTATCGCATATACAGGTTATGAACCTTCTGGAAAAATTCATTTAGGTCATGCTATTACAGTAATGAAATTAAAACAACTTCAAAATTTAGGATTTAAAATAAAGATTCTTTTAGCAGATTATCATGCATACTTAAATGGAAAAGGTACTCTGGAAGAAATAGAGAAAATTGCAAAATATAATGAAAAATGTTTTAGAGCATTGGGATTAGATGATAGTACAGAATTTATTTTAGGATCAACTTTTCAAACAAAGCCAGAATACACAGATAAAGTTTATAATTTAGCTACACTTACAACATTAGTTAGGGCAAAAAGAAGTATGGACCAAGTAAGTAGAAATAGCGAAAATCCGAAAGTTGCAGATGCAATGTATCCTTTAATGCAGATAGCTGACATGGTAGCTTTAGATGTGGATGTTGCATTGGGTGGGATGGAACAAAGGAAAATACAAATGTTAGCTAGAGAAAATCTTCCAAAAATTGGCAAGAACCCTCCAGTTTGTATACACACCCCATTACTTCATGGTTTAGATGGGGATGAAAAAATGTCAAGTAGTAAAGGAAATTTTATAGCTATTGATGATAAAGAATCAGAAATAAAGAAAAAAATAAATAAAAGTTTCTGTCCAATAAAAGAAGTTGATGGAAATCCAATTATAGAATTAGCTATGCATTTTATTTTTACAAATCAAGAAAAAATTCTTATTGAAAGGCCTGAAAAATTTGGTGGGAATCTAGAACTATCAGAAAAAGAATTGATTGATATGTATAGTTCAGGTGAACTTCACCCTATGGATTTAAAAAATGGAGTGAGTAAATATTTAATAGAATATTTAGCAGATGTTAGAAAATTCATGGAAAATAATTAAAAGTCATATAAACATATTAATTAATAAAATTAATAGAAAAATTTTATTTTATATAATAATAAAAATCAAAATATAAATCAGATAAAGATTAAAATAAAAATGTAAAATAAAATTAAAAAAAAAAAGATAATATATTAACAAATATCAATATATTTTTAAAATAGAATATTCTAAATAAAAAAATTTTAATCTAATTTAAAATCTAATAGTTTAAGTTTTATAATTTAAAATTTAATAATTTAAAAATTATATAAGTGATCATCATGGATTATGAAATGAAATTACCAAATGGTGTTGGAGAGCAAGTTCTTGCACATACTGTTGAAAAATTCGAAGTACAATTAAAGCACACAGATTATGGACCAGTTTTAGTTGGAGAAGCTGATGAATTAGAAAATGCTAGAGATTTTATAGTGGAATCCATAAATAAAAGACTTAATGAATTATCTAATAATAATGAAGATTAAAAATAATAACTAAATACTCGAAAATAGTTATACGTGTTAGTAAATATTGAAAAATATTAATTAATATTAATACATTAATTATTATTATTATTATTATTAATAAACTATTTTTGAATTTTAATCAATACCATCAACACATATCCCTAAAAAAGGAGCTATTGATTTTCTAATATCAGATTGCACTTTATTAGGGCCATTATTAGCATTTATAATTCTAAAATTATCATTACTTTTAGCTATGCCCAAATAATTACTTTTAACAACAGATAAAAAAGATTTTTTTTCAAATTCATCTTCGCCAGAACATCTATCAATAGCTAAATTAACATCAATGTCTAAAAGAAGAACTAAATCTGGTTTTTTTGCATATTTATTTATTTCAAAAATCCAATCAGCTGGTTTTTGATAAGCCAAACTAGAATAAAAAGACCTATCACTAATTATAACTTTGTTGCAATATTCTTCCTTGTTTAATTTTTCCATTAATAATAAACGATCAGCTGCAAATAGCAAACCCAGTGTCTTTTGGATGTTCTCATCGACAGCATTAGGTTTTGTAAGCATTTCTCTAATCAAAACACCAATATCCGAATTAGTAGGTTCAACTATTAATTCAGATTCAATTCCTGAATCCTCAAGCCATTTCTTAAGAGCATTTATTTGAGTAGTTTTCCCTGCACCATCAATACCTTCTAAAACTATATACATAAAAATAAATTATATCTTTGAGTTTATATATTTGTTTATTAAAATAGTAATAGAAACTATAATAGTATATTCTAAAAAATATTTAATTAAAATTTTTTAAGGATTTCCCCATATACTTCTTTCATTTTACCTTCTGAATTTTCATAAATTCTCTTTAAAATAAACTCAGGAGTACTTCTTGCTAAACAATTCATTTTGGGAGTTCTATCAACAATTAGATTATAATTTTCATCGAGCCCCTTAGCTTCTATACCATCAACACGCACATCAGCATAAGCCATCAGTTCTTTAGCCATGTGAGTCACTATAATTGCAAAAGAATTAGAATCTTTAATCATCTCTATAAAACTTGAAATGATTTTCACAGCTGCTTCTAATTCAGTTATACCTTCCAATTCATCAAGAAGTACAAGTTTTTCACTATCTGTGGTTACAATTGGCATAAAAACATTTAAGAATGATTCAAAAGCGCCTGCATCTAATGATCTTTTTTTTGAAAAGTGATAAATTTCATCAAGCAATTTAACTTCTGCATTTTTTGCACAAACTGGAAGGCCCATTTGAGCCATAATAGATATCTGAGCAATAGTCTCAAGAAGAGTAGTCTTTCCACCACTATTAGCTCCTGTTAGAAGAGCAACATTATTTTTTGAGGTTAAATTATAATCTATTCTTTGAATATAATCCCCATTTTCAAGACCCAACTCTAAATGTAAAGCACCTTCAAGTTTAAAATCATCCGCTAATTTAGCAGGCATTAAATCATATTCATAGGCAAAACTACCCAAAGTAAACTCATAATCGAATTCTAAAGTTTTTCTAACCTCTTCAATCGCTTGAGTTTTAATACTATCCAAATAATTAGCTGCAGTAATCTTTTTATCAAACAAATCGTTTTCTTTTTCAGAATTTTGCATAAGTTTTATCCTTTCTAATTCATTTTCATCTATTTCAAGAGGATATTGTCTTAAAAAAGGGTCAAAGTCAATTCCTGTTTCTAATTTGATATTTTGTTTGCCTTTAGTTATGATTTCATCAAATATTTTTTCAATCTTTGGAGGCATTGCATTATTTAAAAGGTCAAGCACCTCATCACCTTCAAGGTCAATTTCTTTAATGGAAACCCTAATTTCTTCATCCATTGTAGCTTTTATAGAATTAACAACCTTTTCAATATTAACATCTCTTTTTTCAAGAGAGTTAACTTCATCTAAAATAGGATTTATATCTTCAAGAACAGTTTTTTCATTAAGTATTTTTCTAATTTCTGCTACTCTGTTAAAGAGATCAATATTCTCATTAAAATAGTCAAGAATCAATTCAGGAACGATTTCATGTTCAGGAGCCTCTTTACTAATCATTATAGAGTTATTCATCTCACTAACTTCAATGAACCCCTCAGTATATACATAAAATATCAGTTCATATCCACGAATTTCTTCTTCAATCATGGAAGAAGAAGAGGCATTAATTATTGGGTAGTATTGATTAAGACCCAAATCAATTAAATAGTCATTATCCTCATCACTTTCTACGAGAATAGCTTTACTTGGATCATAGTCAGGTCTAGTTTTTTTTGGAATATCCAAATTTTTCATTAATCCTCTAAGTTTTATAATAGGCAATTTTGATACCCTTTCTTTTGCCTTCATTACAAAATCAACTTGATTTTCAATAGAATTTTTATTTTTAGAAGGAGATAATAAGAGAATTCTATTTTCTGAGTATTTTGTGTTAGAGTAAGATACAATTTTTTGAATTATTTCCTCATATAATTGAAATGCACGTTCACTTTTTAAAAATTCCTGAGAAGGATTTCCAAGTAGTTGATTCATTATTTCAACAGCTTTTCTTTGACTTATTCCATCAATAGCAATCAAACTTTCTAAATCAACATTATTTACAATTTTTTCTAACTCTTCTTTCCCTCCGATAGACCTATATATCTTTTCAGCTAATTTATCCCCAATACCCGTAATATTGTGTAAATCAACATTTTTAACTCTGTTTTTGTAGCTACTTTGACTCATTTAAATCCCATTATCCTTCTTAAAATTTATGAAAAATATTTTAAATCTTTTTATACTTTGATAAAATTATATAATTAAGTTTGACCTATAGCATGTGAAAAGTAATATTAAATAAAAAATTAAATCAAAAATTAGCCATATTATTTTATACAATAATATAAAATTCTATTTATACTTGATAGTAATACTTCTTTTAATCTTTAATAATACTTTTTATTATTTATAGAAATATATGTATATAAAACTATCAATTATTTAATTAATATCTAAAAATACAATTGACTAAAATTTAATAAAAAAATAAATAAAAAATAGTTAAAAATTAAAATATAAGCCAATAAAATTATAAGAAATATAAGAAATATAAGAAATATAAGAAATATAAGAAATATAAGAAATATAAGAAAT
>NZ_CALGFC010000066.1 GCF_937881195.1 uncultured Methanobrevibacter sp.
AAAAAAATCTATATACTAATATTTTCCTATCCCTCAGATTGTTTATAAGAAAATATATCTCTTGGTTGGGGGGGGGGGGGGGGGGGGGGCATCTCTTTTTGTTTTTTCTTGATTTTTTACCTTTTTGTGTGGGTGTTTGGTATTTTTCGTTAGTTTTATATATGTGATTGTTCACTATTTATTAATAGGGAGTGTTCATTATCAACATTCTCTTTTTTATGTTTTGATTATTGTCTTGTAAACTTTGAAAAATTCAGTAATGTACTTTTCTTGTCAACAAAGTTGTTGATTTCTAGAGATATAATCATTGATAAATCTATTAATAATTCTAGTTAGGGGTTATATTTGTATTAATTCATTGTCTTTAGCTAAATAGTCAAAATATAATCAATAATGAAACAAATTTGATTTAAAGGAAATTTAAGATTTTTATATAAAATATAAAGGAGGTGAAAATAATGGAAAAAAGTACGCGAAAAAAAACTTTAATCCATACTTTAATTATATTATCCATTATTTTATTAGCAGCTATTAGTCTGCAAACTAGCTTTGCAATTGATAGGCCTGTTGACAATTCAACAGCAGGTGGAGGTATACGTGAAGGACTAAATATTGCAAATCCAAATGGGGATAAGCTATTATTGGATGAAGGAAATTACACAGGAACTAATAACACAGGTTTGGCTATTAATAAGAATGTAACAATTCAAGCAAAAGGACCACAAGAGAAGGTGGTCATAGATGCTCAAGGATTAGGTAGAATATTTACAATAGGTAACAATACCAATGTGACTTTTATTAACCTAATATTCATTAATGGACATATTATTGGTAATGGGGGTGCAATCTATAATAATTATGCTGAATCAAGTATGACATTTATAAATTGTACTTTCATTAATAACGAAAATGATCTTGTATATGGTAATGGTGGTGCAATCTATACTAGAGGAGATTTAACAGTTTCTGGATCTAATTTCACAAATAATACTGGAAATTGTGGTGGTGCAATCTGGAGTGATGGTATTAATATGTTTGTGGTTAACTCTACATTTATTAATAATACTGGAACTTATGTTACTAGAATTGGAACTACAATCCATGTTAATTATACTTGTAATTCAATTATTTCTCTTAAAAACAATAATATTTCATCTAGTAGTCAAAGTGGTCTTATTTATGATATTTTTATAGAGTCTACTGGTAATAATACTATAAATTTAACTGATAACATTATGAATGGAAAAGGAATTGGTATGATTTTAAATAATTGTAATAATACCATAATTTTCACTAATAATACTATAAATACTCATAATGGATACTACCCATCTAGGGATGCTATTTCTTTGGATGCACAATATGGTAAAAATAATATAATTTTCATTAATAATGACATAATTGGGTCAGAAAATGGCATTTTACTAGGATTACGTGGAAGTAATAATGATATAAAACTTATAGGTAATAATATTACTGCTAATTCGACTTATTCGAATGGTGTTTATCTAGAAGCATATGGTAATAATACAAACAATATATCATTTGTTAATAATAATGTTAAAGGAAGAAACTTTGGTTTTTATCTAGATATGTACAATAATAGTATAAGTAATATAACTATCAACAATAATAATATCTATGTAAATTATTCTTCTATTTATGTTCTTAGTAGTCTTATTTATTTGAATGCACAAAATAACTCTAATAATAATCTAAATATCACTAATAATAACATTACTGGGAATTCTACTTATATTTGTCTTTTCAATGCAACTAATAGTTCTAACAATAACATAATTATCAACAACAATATTTTCAACAATATAGGAACAGCTACAAATGCAGAATCATTTAGAGTTTATTTAATAGGGGGTAATATTAGTAACAATGTAACTTACAATAACAATAAAATGTTATCAACATTAGCGGCAGGCAGACTTTCATTATCTTTAGGTAGTGGAAGTGTCAATGTTATAAATGTAACTAACAATAATGTTTCAGGAATGTCTATAGGTGGTAGTCGTACTAATAACATAATAAATATTAGTAAAAACAATTTTAAAACAGGGACTGGAGTTGCTGGAACTACTATTGCTATAGGATTGTCAGGAAATAGCATAAACAATGTAAATATCAACAACAACATACTTCAAGGAGGAAATGGTAATAGTGACTTGACTATTTCACTTAGAGTAGAAAACAGTAACAACACTATAAATGTTACCAACAATGATGTATCAGGAGCTACTTGTGTCTATCTTCAGGCATATAATAGTACTAATCATCTTTTAAATTTTGCTCAGAACAATTTTAATGCTTCTTCTTCTGGTACTAGTTATGTTATGGAGGTCGTATTACGTAATGCTCAACTTAATGGTTTGTCTGTAATTAATAATACTGTTTGGAGTCGTACTTATTTTGTCTATTTTGATGCTTATTATGGGGCTAATTTAACTAATATTCTTATTTCAGGCAATAACGTTACTAATACTGTAACAGGCTTTTATTTTGGTGCACAGAACACAACTGTTTCTGGCATATCTAATTTTACAAATGTAACAATCAATTATAATCGTATTTTGGCTAATACTGGTTTGTATATATATGCTCCAGATGGATATAATGGCAATATTGATGCAAATCTTAATTGGTGGGGCAATAATTATCCAGTAATTAATGGAATGACTTTGGATAATTGGTTTGCTATGGAATTATCTACTGACACCTATAAAACAATAGAAAATTCTTCTTCTCTAATGCCTACTTCGGTTGTTAGATTATCATACCAACTTAAGCTTTATAATAACAATACTAATACTACTAGTCTTGCTGGTTATGGTAATTTGCCTGATTTTAATGTAAGTGTATATTGGAGAGTAAATGGAAATATAAATGATTTCATTAGTGATAATGCTCAGAATGGTCCTTATTATCGCGATATACTTGCTTTAACTAATAATATTAGTATTTCAGTAATGGGTGATAGGGGAGACTATTTATTAAGTCGGCTATTTTACGAAACAAATTCTACTATTGTTGTTCCTGGTGGTCGTGTAGGTCAGCAGGCTACTATTAGTG
>NZ_CALGFC010000067.1 GCF_937881195.1 uncultured Methanobrevibacter sp.
GGTATTTTTCGATAGTTTTATATAGTGGTTGTTCACTATTATATTATAGAGAATACTTACTTTTTTATTCTCTTTTTGAAAATTGTTAATATTGTATAAGAATATTATAAACAAATAATCTAATAGCTAGTGATTTTATAAACTATAAACTAATCAAAAATTCTGTTCAATAAACAGATTATTCAATGATTTAGCTTTTTTATTTAATTTCCAGTGATTTTTCAAACATTTTTAATAAGTGATTGTAACAATTGATGGACTAGTGAATTCATAAAAAAAATAATTTTTAATGTATTATAGGCACCCACTATTTTTTTTATATTATATTTAAATGAAAAAATATTGGTTATATAATAAATTATTATAATGAATGCTCGTTTAGATATTTTTTATAAAAAATATTTTTTTATAAATTATTCTTTTATTTATGTACTCAAAAAAGAGTTTTTATGAACTTACTCTTTTTAATAAACCTAATATCCTATCAGTATTAGCAATTTTATTAATATTAAATATAATAAAAATTTCACATTCTACTTGATAGATTGTGAAATTGATTTTTGGAGGTGAATAATGTTAAATTATTCAAAAAAATTAGATAGAAGAATATTTATTCCAATATTAATTATTTTAGCTGTATTTTTATTAGCTACTACTATGCAAACTGATTTTGCAGCTACTAACTCAATTGATAACACAACTACTGGCGGAATAAGCGGTGCACTAAATAGCTCAAATCCTGGAGACACTATAGAACTTGATGATGGAGTATACATAGGCAACAACAATACAAACATGACTATTAATAAGGATATTACAATTCAAGGAAAAACCAAAGACAAAGTCATATTAGATGCACAAGGACTATCAAGAATATTTGCAATAAGTAGTAATCGAAATGTGACTTTTATAAACATAACTTTTCTCAATGGAAATGCTAATATGGGGGGAGCAGTTAATAATGGTGCTAGTCCTGGAACAATTATGAATTTTATAAATTGTAATTTTATCAATAATACAGCATCTGCTACTGGTGGAGCAATATGGACTAATGGTAATTTAACTATCATTGATTCTAAATTTATCAATAATACAGCATCTACTACTGGTGGAGGAATATATGTAACTACTAATTCTATTACTAATGTTATAATTTATGGATCTACTTTCAGAAATAATGGTGTTAATGATTTTGGTGGGGGGATTTATTTAACTACTACTACTGGCAATACAGTTAATATCGATATTGTTAACAATACATTTATAAATAATACTGCTCGTACTGGCGGTGGAATCTATGCAACTAATGTGGGTGCGAGTATTACTAATATAAACATATCTGATTCTAAATTTATTGATAATATGGGTAATGGATTAATGGTACTTTCTGGTGGTCAGGCTAGTATTACTACTGCTAATGTTATTAATTCAACTTTCACTAATAATAATGCTAGTGGAGTTAATGTTGGTTCTAATGGTGGAGGTATAACTAATATTAACATTTTTAATTGTGCTATTAGTGGTAATTCTGGTTCTGGTAATGGTGGAGGAATAGCTGTAGTTGCAGATCATAGATCTTATTCAAATGTTAATATTTCTTACTGTAATATTAGTGGTAATTCTGCTGGTATAAATGGTGGTGGAATTTATATTCGTGCTGGCGGTAATGGTAATGGTACTGCTAATGTTAATATTTCTAACTGCAATATTAATAATAATTCTGCTGGTATAAATGGTGGTGGGATTCATGCTCAAACTCACGATTTAAATTGTTCTGGTTCTGTCAATATTAATATCTCAAATTGTAATGTTAATGGTAATTTGGCTGATTTTAATGGTGGTGCAGTTAGTGTTTATACTGGCAATGGTAGTAGTGGTGATACTACTGTAGTTATCAATAATTCTACTTTAGAGAATAATAATGCTAATATTTATGGGGATACTGCTAGTGTAACTACTGGTGAAAATAGTACAGGTAGTAGTATTTTGATTATTACTGGTGATTCTAGTGTAACTAACAATGATCCAAATAAAAATGATGATGGATTATATGTTTTTTCTAGTGAAGGATCTACAGGTAATAGTGATATTATTGATAATTCCACTATTTTTGTAAAATTGTCTGTTAATTCTACTATTGTTGTTTCTAATATTATTGTTGGGAGTAATACTACTATTTGTGGTGTTGTTACTGATGAAAATGGCAATCCTTTTGCAAATCTTCTGATTACTATTAATATTGATGGTATGGATTATAATGTGACTACTAATAGTGCTGGTGAATGGAGCTTAACTTACATTCCTATAAATATTGGTATTATTAGAATAGTTGTAAGTTCAGCTGAAAACAATGTGTATCATGCTTTCAATAATACTGAAACTTTTAATGTTAAATCTAACACCAAATCAAATATTGTTGTTTCTAATGCTACTACTGGAAAACAAACAAATGTTAGTGGTGTTCTTGTAGATGAAAATGGAAATCCTATAAGTGGTGCTAGTTTGAATGTTGTTATTGGTGGTAAATATTATACTGTAGTTACCAGTACAGATGGCACATGGGAACTACCTTATACTCCATCAAAAGCAGGTAATTACAATGCAAAGGTTTACTATACTGGTGATAATCTTTATTTACCTTCTACTGGTAGTGTAGCTTATACTGTTGCTCAAGAAGAAGAAGATACTCCTACTAAAGTTGATATTCGTCTTGTTAAAAGGAATAATAGTAAAGCTGTTAGACATGGAAATGTTGTTTATATGAAATGGTTGACTTTTAAAAACTTTGGGGCTTCTGGCTCACAAACAATAAACGCAAAAATCATCATTAAAAACCTAAAATACAAACTATGGAAAGTCTACAACAAAAAACTCAACTACAAATTTGCAAAAAACAACATAAAATTCAAAATAAACCTAAAATCCAATGGCATATACAAACTAAAACTAAAAGTCTACAAACCAATAAAATAAAACTAGAAAACAAAAAAAATTAAAAAACATTTAAAATTAAAAACATTTTAAAGGGAAGAAAAATTGAAAATAATGGATTAATAATCTATATTTTTAATAAAAAACTTTCCCCTACTTTCTTTTTTTAAATAAGCTTATCAAATTAATAAAAAAATTCTTTTAATCCTTTATGAATGATATAATAGCTATTTTTATAAATCTATATGATATTTTTGTAAAATTTTTTATTTAGTTTTATAATAATATTTCATAATTTAAATTAGTAATATGATTTAATTTTAAATTAACTTAAAATATTTATAATAAGAATTAAATAATATTGTATATAAAAAATATGTATATGAAAATATTATATATTATATAATAGGATAATATTTATGAAAAATGAGGATGATTCTGATTATATTGAAGTTAATAATTCTAATTGTAAAAATGAATTACTATTAGATTTCATGATTAAAGACTATGATCATGAAATAGATAGAAGAAATGTCTTTGATAATAAATCAGGTAGTTTAATTGCTTTTAGTGGTATTATTTTAACATTTCAAGGAGCATTAACCTCTTTTGTTTTTTCAAATTTGAATAATTGGATAATTGAATTGAAAATTATAATTCTATTATTTTTCATAGGGTCTTTAATTCTTTACACTGCTTCATTATATTTTTTTATAAAAGCATATTCAGTTTCAAAATGGCTTTTTGTACCATCAAATAATATAACCTATGCTGATTTTAAAGATGAAGATATTGAAAAAGAGGAAATAATAGTTGAAACTATACATTTTTATAATAAATCTATTGATACTAATGGTGAGTCACTGTATAAAAAGGCAGAAAAAATTAAAAAAGGTATGAAATTTCTTCAAGCAGGAATAATAATAACTGTTATTTATATCTCTCTATATTGTATCAATTTAGTTATATATCAGATCTAATTCTAATTTACTTTATATTAATCTAATATTTATTATATTGGGATTTAAATAAAAATAATGTATATTATAATTAAATAAAAACTATTTTTAAAATTATAAAACTAAAAAATATAAGGTTAAAAAATTAATAATTCAACTAAAATTAAAACTTTGTATAGGTTTTAGAAAATTATTATCATTTTTTAATGATGAATAATGTTTTCTAATGGGGTGATTACTATATCAAAAGGTGAAAATTCAGAAAAAAAACGAATTAGGGTAAAAATAAAGGGTAAACATATCAAAGAGGAAGAAATTAATAAAAATATTAAAAAAGAATTATTAAAAGATGATTAGGTCATTAAGAATTAAGAATTAAGAAAAATATCTGATTATTAGAAGAAATGATTTATTCCACTTTTTTTCACTGATATTTTTGAATTGTCCTAATGATTTTATCTAAGTTTTCTTTTTCAAGGGCTTCTGTATTCAGATTCTTAATTTCAATAGCTACGCCCTTTTCTTTTAATCTATTATAATTTGGACATTTGGTTATAAAAGCTCGACCACCAAGATCGAATTCTTCTTTTAGGTTTTTAGCTAATTCATGATGGTTATCATTAGCTAATATAACATTAGTTCCTCTTTTATCTTGATGTATAACATTTTTAAGATTGTTCTTAATATAACTTGTAGCTTGAATAGTCTTTTTTAGATTGTTTTCTGCAAAGTCTATCTCAGTGTAAATAGCTTTTTTTGTAATAGTATTAGATTTACATACTTTTAAAAGAAGTTTTGATTTTTCAAAAATATCTTTATTATTAGTGGTTATAAAACCACCATCATTAACATTAATCACTTTTGGAGAGGAAGTTGAAACTATTATAATATCTGAATATTTTCCATTAGCTAATTTCCCTTCAAAGTCACAAATTCCACCAGAAGCATCTTCAACAAGAGTAATGTTATTATCATTAGACCAATTACTAATTTCTTTCATTGGTTGTTCTGCTGTATAACCTGCAAAACTAGTTAAAAAAATAGCTGAATTGTTATTATTAACTGAAGGATTTTTTTCTAAAAAATCATCCAATACTTCTTGATTTATTATTCCTAAATCAGTTTTAATTGTTATTATTTCTTTGTTTAAGAACTTAGCTATTTGTTTAAATCCATGCCAAGCTCCTTGATCAGGTATTATTATTGGCCCTTCAATTCCATTCATAGCTACCATTATAGCTGCATTCCCACTATTTACAATTTCACAATAATCATGATTTGTTTTTGAAGATATTTTGTTCTTAATCTCATTATCATCAGTTTTTTGGTTTTGAGAATCTAGAGAACCTTTTATTGTTTCTTCCATTACTTTTTTTGTTTTTTTGGAAGGTTCTTTGTATAGTAGTTTCATTTTTTTACCTGTTTATAAACTTTTTAGTTTTTTTATAAAATTAAATATATTAATTAAACTATATTTTTGTCCTTTTAATGTTGATGTTTAATATCTTTTTTAAAGAATCCATCTAATGTTGTTTGTCTTGATTGTAATAATTCTTTTAAAAGATCACTTGTTTTAACATATTTATTAATTGGAATTTTGAGTTTTGTTCCAACATATTCAAGAGACTGTTTCAAACCTTCAAATTCCTTGTAAGGTTGTTCCATAGCATATTTAACATTTTCCCTGACATTGAAAACTCCAAGAGGGACATAACCAGAATAAGCTTCTCTAAGAACAATAACTCCTGCTTGTTTCTTTTGTTTAGCTAATGAATCCAAAACTGCCATTTTGCAAGTGTAATAACATCCTCCAACACTTGAATACTCTTTTTTGTCAGTATTTGTTTCATAATCTGAGAAAATCATTTCCTCTTTTCCTAAAATTTTTATAAAGGCTTCCATCCATTCATATTGCCATTCCATTGGAACTAAGATAATAGCATAATAATTTTTAAGACTACTAAATTCATAAACTCTTGCAGTATCAATGATAGGATAATGTCTAACTTCTTTAAGAAGAGTATTAGCTATAGAACTATCGCAAGCTGTAATAGACCATCTTGTTGGAACAAGCTTTCTTTTGTTTTTAGTTCCTATTGCACCAACTGAGAAAGCTTTTTGCATTGCAGAAAAAGGAACATCTTTATCATGCAAGTTCATAACTGCTTCAGTAGCTCTTAAATCAGTATCATAATAAGTTTTCTCAAGCTGTTTATCCCACCTTACACTCTCAATATTAAATTTTTCAATAACTGCACTTGGGCCATGTGGTGTACTATCTTCATTGAATGAAGATCCAACAGGTCTTTTTAAAAAATTAGCTTCAGTATCTGTAGATTTGGATGATAAAGATATATCTTGTAATTTTTCAATAAATGGGTTTTCAAGATCATCAATTCTTATTAGTTGTTTTCCTCTAACTAGATTTAAACGATAGTTAATAATATCGTCCTGTGTTTTATTCTCACCAATCCATGATTCTGGAGAATCCATTATAGCTGTATCTCCAGTTTCAGCTACCATCATTGGACCAGCATATACTTTTGGATAACTCCATCTACCAATAAAAACTGATGGAGGAGTACTACCATCTAAATCTCTACCTACCTTTACAGATTTCATTTGTATTTTTTCAGTTAATTTTTTCAAGTAGGCATTTTTTGATCTAAACATATGGTTAATTATATACTCAAAACTAGTATTTTAAAATAGTGTTTTTATAAAATTTTTATATATTCTAATATATTTTCAGATATTACTAATTTAGGAGGGATTATATTCTAGTATATTTTCAGATATTACTAATTTAGGAGGGATATATTCTAATATATTTTCAGATATTACTAATTTAGGAGGGATATATTCTAATATATTCTCAGATATTACTAATTTAGGAGGGATAATTCTAGTATATTTTCAGATATTACTAGTTTAGGGGGGATATATTCTAGTATATTTTCAGATATGAAGAATTTTAGGAGAATTTATACTAATATATTTTCAAATATTAAGAATTTAGAGTTTATATATTCTAATATATTTCTAAATATTTAGAATTTTAGGGGTAATAATTATATAATTATAAACTAATATAATATATAGTAATACAATAAATAATTATATAATATTAGTTTAATGATTGTTTTATGATATTAGAATTAAATATTTTCATTAAATTTTATTCAATTTTAAAAAAATAACATAAGTGGTTTAGAATGAAGGTTAAAGATAGAATAGCAGAGACTACATTTACACTTTCGCTTAAATATGGATTTGATAATGTATCTCTTAAACAGATTGAAACTGAAGCAAATGCAACAACTGGTGCAATATACTACCATTTTAAGGATAAAAATGCAATATTGGCATATATTATTGAAAAATATCTTTCAAATGAAATAGAAAATTTTCAAAAGATTATTGAGAATTATGAGGCACCTATAATCGAAAAATTAAGATTTATTTTTTATTATCACACTGGATTAGATATATCAAATAAGTCAAAGGATTTAAATATTTTAAATAACTCAGAAGCTATAGATCTTTTAGATATAACCAATACTAATTATAAAGAATATTATTTATTCTTAATGGGTTCTTATCATGAACATCCTGAACTTAGACCTTTACATCATGAGATGAATCATGAATTCTTTAAGTTTTATAATGAGTTAGTTGAAAAATCTATGAAGAAAAATGAGATTAGAACTGATTTATCTGCATATGATATGGCTCTTCATATTTACACTGTTATGATGGGTTTTATAACTATTTCAATAATCTCTTCAGACTTTACTAATGAAGAAATGATAGAAAAAGACTTAGCTGCAATTTGGGAATACATTAAACCACAATAATCAGCTAATTTTATTTTTTAATTATAAATAAAGTTCTGATTATTTTTCAAGACTTTATTAAATTTTTTATTATTTAATTTAGTTAAATTTGACTTTAAATCAATATTAAAATTATATTATTATATTTAGATATATTATTATATTTAGAAATTTTTATTATATTGTTTTAACATATTATTATATATATAACAGGATATTTTTATTATTATAATCTATAGAATATGATATTTTTATTATTATCATTATTATCATTATAATCTATAGAATATGATATTTTTATTATAATCATTATAATCTGTAGGATATGATATTTTTATTATTATATATATAACAGGATATTTTTATTAGTTTTATTATTTTTTTTATTTTTATTATCATTATTAAATTTATTAGCTATTAAATAAATTTTATTATTCATTTATAAAATATTTTATAAAATCAAATAGAATTTGTCTTTCTATGGTGATTTAAATGAATTTAAAGAATATAAAAAACAAAAACACAAAACCAAATAGTTTAATTAATGAAACTTCACCTTATCTTCTACAGCATGCATACAATCCAGTAGATTGGCATCCTTGGAATGAAGAAACTTTTTCATTAGCTAAAAAAGAGAAAAAACCTATATTTTTAAGTATTGGTTATTCAACTTGTCATTGGTGCCATGTAATGGAAAAGGAATCTTTTGAAGATGAAGAAGTAGCTAATATTTTAAATGAAAATTTTATCAGTATAAAAGTTGATAGAGAAGAAATGCCCTCTGTTGATAGTATGTATATGGAATCAGCTATTATATTTACAGGAAATGGTGGTTGGCCATTAACAGTATTAATAGACTCTGATAAAAAACCTTTTTTTGCAGGAACATACTATCCTAAAATATCTCTTATTAGAATATTAACTGATATAGCTGATACTTGGAAAAATAATCCAAAAAAACTTAAAAATATTGCTAATGATATTTTAAATGATTTAAAGGATTTACATTCTTCAAATGATTTAGAAAAAAATAATAAATTAAGTAAAAAAATTGATGATAATTTAGATATAGCTAATGAGGGTATTGAATCTATTCTAAATTATGATATTATTGAAAAAACTTTTGAAGACCTTAAATCAAGATTTGATGATCTTTTCGGGGGATTTGGATATTCTCCTAAGTTTCCATCAGCTCAAAATATTTTATTCTTGAATAGATATTATTTTCAAACAGAAGATTCTGAAGCAAAAATGATGGCTGAGAAAACATTAGATGGTATGTTCAATGGGGCCATATTTGATCATATTGGTGGGGGATTTTCAAGATATTCAGTTGATAGAAAATGGTTAGTACCTCACTTTGAAAAAATGATGTATGATAATGGGATTTTAGCCATGGCTTATCTTGAGGCAGGACTCTTATACAACAAAAAATATCTTAAGGTAGCTAAAAAAATTTTAAACTATTGTTTTAAAGAGATGTTAGGAGATTATGGATTTTACACAGCCCAAGATGCAGATAGTGAAGGTAAAGAGGGAAAATATTATTTATTCACAATAAACGATATTAGAACTGTTTTAGGCTCTTCAGATTCTGAAAAATTTTGTAAACTTTTTGATATTACAAAAAATGGCAACTTTGAGATGAAAAATATTCCTAATTTAATTAAAACTTTTTATAACAATAAAGAAGAGTATAATAAGATTTTTGAAAATAGCTATAATAAAAATATCCATGATGATTTAAGCTTTGATTCCTTTATTGAAGACACAACAAAAAAATTATATGAATTTAGGTTATCAAGAACTCCCCCATTTAAAGATGAAAAAAATTTAGCTTTTGTCAATGGATTGATGATAGCTACACTATCTATTGGATCTAATATATTAAAAGAAGAATTTTACATTGAAAAAGCAGAAGAAATCGGAGACTTTATCCTTAATAATCTAATTCAGGATGGAAGATTATATACAAGTTATAAAGATGGTAAAATAAGAAATAAAGGAGTTTTAGATGATTATGCTTATGTAATATGGGGATTCATTGAATTATTCCAAGTTACTTTAAATAATAAATGGCTATCTTCTGCAGAAAAATTAATGGATGATATGATAAAATTATTCTTTGAAGAAGGTAGTTTATATCTTTCTGGAGTTGATTCAGATGACTTACCTATTAGAACTAAGAATATCTATGATGGAGCTATTCCTTCAGGAAATAATATAAGTATAATAAATCTAATGAAGCTATTTTCAATTACAGGTAACTATAATTATAAAAATATTTTTGAAAAGGTTATAGCTAATTTAAAAGAAGATATTGAAAAAAACCCATTAGCTTTCATAACACTAATTTCAGGATTAATATATGATCAGTCTGGAGGAATACATATAAATTTATTTTTAGATTCAGATAATGAAAATGTTCATAATTTAATTAAAGAAAAATTAGGATTTTGGAGTCCATTTTTAACTGTTTCTCTTTTTGAAAATAATTCTAAATCAGATGAAAATAAGATATCTATTTGTGAAAATATGGTTTGTAAACCTGATAAGAAAATTGATGATTTTTCATTTAAAGATATTGATTCTAAGATTATTAAATTAGATTAAATGATAATTTCATTTTTTTATTTATAAAATATTGGAAAATAAGGTATTGATTTATAATAATTATAATATTTGAAAATAAGGTATTAGATTATAATAATCATAATATTGAAAATAATGTATTGGATTATAATAATTATAATATTTGAAAATAAGATATTGGATTATAATAATTGTAATATTTGAAAATAAGGTATTAGATTATAATAATCATAATATTGAAAATAATGT
>NZ_CALGFC010000068.1 GCF_937881195.1 uncultured Methanobrevibacter sp.
GGTATTTTTCGATAGTTTTATATAGTGGTTGTTCACTATTATATTATAGAGAATAATTACTTTTTTTATTCTCTTTTTGCAAATTGTTAATAATTGTATATGAATATTATAAAACTAATAATCTAATAGCTAGTGATTTTATAAACTTTAAACTAATCAAAAATTCTGTTTAATATACAGATTATCCAGTGATTTAGCTTTTTTATTTAATATCCTAGTGATTTTTCAAACATTTTTTTACTTAATGATTGTAACAATTGATAGACTAGTGAATTCATAAAAAAAAAAATAATTTTATAATGTATATATAGGCACCCCCTATTTTTTTTATATTTTATTTAAATGAAAAATAATGGTTATATGATAAATTATTATAATGAATGCTCGTTTAGATATTTTTTATAAAAAATATTTTTTTATAAATTATTCTTTTTTAATAAACCTAATATTCATCAATATTAGCAATTTTATTAATTTAAATATAATTTAAAAATTTCACATTCTATTATTTGGATTGTGAAATTGATTTTTGGAGGTGAATAATGTTAAATTATTCAAAAAAATTAGATAGAAGAATACTTATTCCAATATTAATTATTTTAGCTGTTTTTTTATTAGCTACTACTATGCAGACTGATTTTGCAGCTACTAATACAATTGATAACATAACTACTGGTGGAATAAGTGGTGCATTAAATAGCTCAAGTCCTGGTGACACGATAGAACTTGATGAAGGAATATACACAGGAAGTAACAATACAAACATAAATATCAACAAAAACATTACAATACAAGGAAAAACAAAAGACAATGTAATAATCGATGCAGAAGGACTATCAAGAATATTCAGAATAAGTAATAATATTAATGTTACATTAATAAATCTAACATTTATCAATGGATATACGATTGATAATGGAGGAGCAATATTCAATAATTATGCAGGATCTAAAATCACGTTAATTAGCTGTAAGTTTATTAGTAATACTGGAAACAATGGAGGAGCCATTTATAATATTGGAAATGACCTTTCTATTATTGATTCAACTTTCACTGAAAATTATGCTATTGGTGGTGGTGGTGCTATTAGTAATACTGGAGTTGATTTTTCTTTGAGTGATTCTATTTTCACAGGGAATAATGCTGGTGTTAGTGGTGGTGCTATTTGGAATGGAGGAAATGACCTTTCTATTATTGATTCAACTTTCACTGAAAATAATGCTAATGTTAGTGGTGGTGCTATTGCTAATACAGGTAATGACTTTTTTGTAGCGGATTCGACTTTTATAAGAAATTCTGCAAATTCAAATGGTGGGAGTATTTATAATGCAGGAGATAGCTTATTTGTGATTTATTCAACTTTCACAGAAAATCATGCTGGTATTGGAGGCGGTGCTATTCGTAATACAGGTATTAGTTCTTCTGTAATTGATTCTAATTTCACTGAAAATTATGCTAGTACTGGAGGTGCTATTTGGAATGGAGGGGATGAATTTTTTGTGATTGATTCTAATTTCACTGAAAATTATGCAGTTAGTGGTGGTGCTATTGCTAATAATGGTCTTGATTTTTCTTTGAGTGATTCTATTTTCACAGGGAATAATGCTGGTGTTAGTGGTGGTGCTATTGATAATAGAGGTTTTGGTTGCTCCGTGGTTGATTCTAGTTTTATAGGAAATTCTGCAAATAGTTTTGGTGGTGCTATTTTTAATGCAGGTGATAATTTTTCTGTGAATGATTCTACTTTTACAGGGAATAATGCTAATTCTAGTGGTGGTGCTATCCGTAATACAGGTATTAGTTCTTCCGTGAACAATTCTAAGTTCACTGAAAATAATGCTATTGTTGGCGGTGGCGGTATTTGGAACGGTGGGAATGATTTTTCTTTGACTAATTCAAGTTTTATTAAGAATAATGCATATAATGGAGGTTCTATTTTCAATAGTGGTAATATGTCTCTTTCTAATAATATCATGACTGGCAATACTGGTATTTTGGGGCAAATGATTTATAATATAGGTAATATAGGTGTTCTTAATTTGAAGTATATTAATAACATTACAATTAATGTGATTAATGGCACTATTGTAACATTATATGCTACTTTAACTGATGATATGGGTAACACAATTACTGGACAAAATGTAACATTTTATGTAAATAACCTTCTTATTGGAACTATGACTACTATTGAAGGCAAAGCAAGCATGAATTTCACAGCTAGTGGAAAAAATGGCTCATTATTATCTGTTAATGGGGATTATAATGGAACTGGTAATTATGGGATTATAACAAAACAAGGTCAACTAAAAATTACTACAATAGCTAAAAATTCTTCTGATGTTATATCTAAACCAAATATTCGTCTTGTTAAAAGAGTTAATAGTCGAATTGTCAGGCATGGTAATCTTGTTTATATGAAATGGTTGACTTTTAAAAATTTGGGAGCTTCTGGTTCACAGACTGTAAGTGCAAAAGTAATTTACAAAAATTTTAAGTATAAACTATGGAAAGTATATAATAAAAAACTCAATTATAAATATGCTGCAAATAGAATAAAGTTCAAAATTAGCTTAAAATCTGGTAATACTTTCAAACTAAAACTAAAAGTCTACAGACCAATAAAATAAAAATAAACAACAAAAAAAATTAAAAAACATTTTAAAGGGAAGAAAAAATTAAAAATAATAGATTTAAAATCTATATTTTTTAATTAAAATTCTTCCTATATTTTTCTTTATAGAGATAAATGATTTTATAAAAAATAAAATACTTTGTATTTATTAAACTTATAAAATATAGAAAATATTTTATAAAAAACAAAATTAATTTTTTTATAAAATGATTATCTAATTTATTTTTTCATGAAAATTATAGAAAGCTAAATAAAAATCTAATTTTTTATAAGTATTAATATAAATCTAAAATTAAAATGTTTAGATATAAATTCTATATTAGGGGTAGGAATTTCTAAAACTACTTTAATAAATAATTTTAGTGAATCAAAAGACACTACAGATACTTATTTATTTTTAAAGTATAATACAGATTCTTTAATCAAAGAGATTGTAAAAGAATTCTTAGTTGCAGACGGATCTTTTGATCCTAAGTATTATAATAACTCTGGAAATTTTGTGCCAGGTTTTGGGTTGTGAGTTTTTTATTTTTTCTCTTTAAAGAGTGAATTTGTGTATAGATACTATTTTTTGATGCATCATTATCTGTATTTTATATTAAATTGTTAATTAGTTTTAATTATTCATCAATAAAATAGTCAGTATCTATTTTTTTAATATCATAAGAGTTAATAATTGAAACACCTATGTTATAATCAAACATTAATTCAGTAAGTTTTTCACCATCAATTAATATTAAACTATAATCAATTTTATTAGCATATTCAATAGCTTCTTTTGAAAATCTCGAAGTTGTTATAAAAACTCCTTTTTTAGCATTTTTACCATGTAAAGCCCCAGTAAATTTTTGTATTTCAGGTCTTGATACAGTTCCTTCCCATTTTTTAGCTTGAATATAAATTTTATCAAGGCCTAATTTATCTTCGTTAATTATTCCATCAATTCCTTCATCACCTACTTTTCCAATAGCTTTATCTGCATCTTTTCTTGATCCTCCATATCCCATTCCAAGTAATAAGTCTATAACAAGATGTTCGAAAAATTCAGGAGTACTTGATTTTATCATCTCAATTATCTGATCTGTAATATTTACTTTAATAGTATTATATCCATGATCTACAAGTTCTTCAGGAGTTGACGAATTTAAATCAATATTCTCACTTTTTTCTTCAGTTGTATTTGTTATTGAAGGTCGAGTGAATTTTAAATAGCTATCATATTTTTTAAGAAAGTTAGAATCAATGGAGTTTATTCCTTCTTTTAAAAGATCTTGTCCCTCAGGAGTTATATTAAAATAACCTCTTTTAGGATATTCAAGTAGTCCTGCTTTTTTAAGATGAGTTCTAGCCCAACCTATCCTGTTTAAATATCTATATTGTGTCCCACTAGGCAATAAATCGTTTTGAACTTCTTCTGACAAGTTTAATTTTCCAGCAACCTCTTTGGCTGCATCTTTAAGAGAATGTTCTTTGTTATCGCTAGCTAATTTTAGTAAAGGCAATAATAAATCTTCATATGTTGGCATTTCCATTATATCACTTTCAGAATTGATTTTATTTGATAAACCTTTTATTTAATGATTATCAATTTATATTTGTTTAGTATTATATTTTTTCATATTTTTATTTTACTTATTGTTAATTATGAATAAATTGGTTTAATATGTTATATAAATTCAAATATATATAAATAATTTATATAATAATCTATATATTATATAAGATGATAATATCAATTAAGAATGATTTTTCATGTTTAAATAATGATTATTTTATATAATTAAAGTGATATAATGTCTACTCAAAGTGAAGCAACACTAGAAAAAAATTTAATAAATAAATTAGTCGAAAATGGATATGAAAAAATCCAAATTAAAGACGAAAATGATTTAATAAACAACTTTAAAAAACAAATAGAAAAGTTCAATAAAATTGATTTAGATGATGATGAATTTAATAAAATCTTGCTTCATCTTGAAGGTGGAACAGTTTTTGACAAGGCTAAAAAACTCAGAGATAAATATGAGCTTGAAATAGAGGGACAAATAAAATATATAAGTTTTTTCAATAGTAAAGATTGGTGTAAAAATATATTTCAAGTAAGTAGTCAAATCACTTTTAAAGGTAAATATGAAAATAGATATGATGTCACACTTTTAATAAATGGGTTTCCATTAGTTCAAATTGAACTTAAAAAAAGAGGGGTTGAACTTAAAAAAGCTTTCAACCAAATTAAAAGATATAGGTCTCATTCTTTTCATGGTCTTTTTGACTATGTACAAATTTTTGTAATTAGTAATGGGGTAAACACAAAATATTACGCTAATAATAAAGATTTGAGCTTTGATTACACATTCTTTTGGAAAGATAAAGATAATAAAAATTATTCTCAATTAGATGAATTCACTGACATCTTTTTAGAGAAATGTCATATCTCTAAAATGATTGCAAGGTATATTGTATTACATGAAGCTGATAAATCTTTAATGGTTCTTAGAGCCTATCAATATTATGCTATTGAAGCTATTTTGGATAAAACATTAGAATCTAAAAAGAATGGTTATGTTTGGCATACGACAGGAAGTGGTAAGACATTGACTTCTTTTAAAGTAGCTCAAATTTTATGCGAAGAGTCACATATTGATAAAGTTATGTTTATTATTGATAGAAAAGATCTTGATTATCAAACTACTAAAGAATTTAATAATTTTTCAGATGGAGCAGTAGATGGAACTGAAAATACACATTCATTATTAAGACAACTAAAAAATTCTAATAAATTAATTGTCACAACTATTCAAAAATTATATAAAGCAGTCACAAAACATGAAAAAGGTTTAGAAAATGTTAAAGATAAAAAAATGGTCTTAATGTTTGATGAATGCCATAGAAGTCAATTTGGAGATATGCATAATAAGATTACTGACTATTTTACAAATATCCAATATTTTGGTTTCACGGGAACTCCTATTTTTTCAGTGAATGCAAATAATAAAAGAACTACAAAGGATATTTTTGGAGATAGACTCCATTCATATTTGATTAAAGATGCAATAAATGATAACAATGTTTTAGGGTTTATGGTTGAATATATTGGAAGATATAAGGATAAAGCTAAATATGATATTGAAGTAGAGGCTATTGATACTAAAGAATTAATGGATTCTGAGAAAAGATTAAGCAAAATTACAGAATATATTATCCAAAATCATGATAGTAAGACTTATAATAGAGAATTCACTTCAATTTTTGCTGTTTCATCGATTGAAGTTTTGAATAAGTATTATGAATTATTTAAAAAAATGGGGCATGATTTAAAAATAGCTACTATTTATTCTTATGGACCAAATGAAGATTATGAAGGAGATCATCCAAGAGATTTAATGGAAACCCATTTAAAAGATTATAATAAGATGTTTGGTACAAATTACACTACTGAAACATTTCAAGAATACTATGTAGATGTTTCAAAAAGATCTAAAAACAAAGAAATTGATATTTTACTTGTAGTAAACATGTTTTTAACTGGTTTTGATAATAAATATTTGAATACATTATATGTTGATAAAAATTTAGTGTATCATGGTTTGATTCAGGCATTCAGCCGTACTAATAGACTTTTAAATGAAAAAAAGAAACAAGGAAATATTATTTCATTTAGAAATATCAAAAAACATACTGATGAAGCTATTAGATTATATTCTGATGAAAATGCATTTGAAACTGTTTTAATGAAACCATACAATTCTTATGTTTTTGATTTTAATGAAGTTTTGAAGAAACTTTTTGATTTAGTTTTCAATCCTCAAAACGTAGATTATTTACCTTCTGAGAAAGAAAGAAAAGAATTTGTAGTAATATTTAGAGAATTACTTAGAATAATGAATAGATTAACTGTTTTTACTGAATTTAATTTTAAAGATTTAGAAATTTCTCAACAAGAATTTGAGGATTTTAAGTCAAAATATCTGGATATGTGGTCTGATACTCGTGGCAATACAAATAAGGTCTCTATTTTAAATGACGTTGATTTTGAGATAGAATTGATACAAAGAGATAATATCAATGTTTCATATATTTTGACTTTACTTAGAGAGTTAGATGTTAAATCACCTTCATTTGAAAAAGATAAAGAATTTATTATTAAAACAATGGAGAATGCTCCAGAACTTAAAAGTAAAATTGATCTTATTGAAAGATTTATTTCTCATAATATAATGGAAAATAAAGAGGAAGATATTGAAGATGTCTTTGATGATTATTTAGAAAGAGAAAAAAATAAATCTATTTTTAAATTAGCTGAGGATGAAAACTTGAAAAAAGAAATAGTTAATGATATCATTAATGATTATGAGTTTTCAAATAAAATAAAGAATGAAATGATTAAAGATTCATTTAATGAGAAACTAGGTCTAATTAAAACCCAAAGTAAATTGGAAATAGTAAAAGAAAAAATTGTAAGTTTAGTGGAGAAATTTTCATGGTGAAATAATTCACATTGATATTATTTTAAAAAAGATATTATTATATTCTCTAAAATCAAATATTAAAAAAGTATAAAATTTTAGAGGAAAATAAATGTCACAATATCAAAATCAGTTAGAAAGTAAATTATGGGCAATTGCCGATGAACTCAGAGGAAATATGGATGCAAGTGAGTTTAAAAACTATATTCTAGGATTTATTTTCTACAAATATCTATCTGAAAAAATAGATTCATATTTAAACAAAGAACTGGAAGAAGATAATTTAACTTTTACTGAGAGCTATGAAAGAGAAGAATTTAAAGAAGTCTTAAAAAAAGTTGCAATAGATAATTTGGGTTACTTTCTAGAACCTAGCTGTCTTTTTCAAAATGTTGTTATTAAAGCTCAAAATAATGATTTTATTTTAGAAGATTTGGAAAGAGCATTAAAAAGAATCAGTTCTTCGTCTACTGGTCATGAAAGCGAAAATGATTTTGAAAACCTATTTGAAGATGTTGATTTACAGTCATCTAAACTTGGAAGATCTGTAGAGGATAAAAATAAATTAATATCAAAAATATTATTACATTTAGCTGATATCGACTTTAGAATAGATGATGAGGAAAAAGATATATTAGGGGATGCATATGAGTATCTTATAAGCCAATTTGCTTCAAGTGCAGGTAAAAAAGCGGGGGAATTTTATACTCCACAAGAAGTTTCAAAAATATTGGCGAAGATTGTGACATTAGATAAAAATAAGTTAAAATCAGTTTATGATCCTACTTGTGGTTCAGGTTCATTATTACTTCGTGTTGCAAGAGAAACAGAAGTTTCAGACTTTTTTGGACAGGAATTGAATCAAACAACTTATAACTTGGCACGAATGAACATGATTTTACATGATGTGCCGTTTACCGATTTTGATATCAGACAAGGAGATTCCCTAGAAAACCCACAACATATGGATAAAAGATTTGAAGCAATAGTAGCAAATCCACCATTTTCAGCAAAATGGTCCTCAGATTCCCATTTTTTAGATGATGAAAGATTTTCAGCCTATGGGAAACTAGCTCCAAAATCAAAAGCAGACTTTGCATTCCTACAACATATGATATATCATCTTGATGAAAATGGAACGATGGGAATAGTTCTTCCTCATGGAGTTCTTTTTAGAGGAGCTGCAGAAGGAATAATAAGAAAATATTTGATTAATGAAAAAAATTATTTAGATGCAGTTATAGGCTTACCAGCAAATATATTCTATGGAACAAGTATACCGACAGTAGTTTTAATATTTAAAAAATGTCGAACTGATGATGCAGATATACTTTTTATAGACGCAAGTAAAGAATTTGAAAAAGTAAAAAATCAAAATAAACTAAGAAAAGAAGATATAGATAAGATAGTTAACACTTACAAAAACAGAGAAGAAATAGAAAAATATTCTCATAAAGCAACTTTAAAAGAAATAAAAGAAAATGATTACAATTTAAATATTCCAAGATATGTGGATACTTTTGAAGAAGAAGAACCAATAGACTTAGATGAAGTAATAGAAAAATTAAAAAAGAATAAAGAAGAAATGGAAAAAGTAGATAGAGAAATAGAAAAATACTGTAAAGAATTAGGGATAGAAGCTCCAGTTTTTTAGGTGAAAAAATGACGAAAAATAAAAACACACCTAAACTCCGATTTCCAGAATTTTCAGATGAGTGGGAAGAAAAAAAATTGGGGGATATTTTAGAAGTTCATTATGGTAAAGATTACAAACATTTAGGGTCTGGAAAGTATCCAGTTTTAGGAACTGGGGGGATAATGACCTATGTTGATACATATTTATATAGTAAAGAGAGTGTTTTGATAGGTAGAAAGGGTAGTATTAATAATCCATTCTATATTAATGAACCATTTTGGACTGTGGATACTTTATTTTATACAGATATACATGACACATTTCCGAAATTTGTTTTTTATTTAATATCAACTATAAATTGGTTTAAATATAATGAAGCTTCAGGTGTTCCTAGCTTAAGTGCTAGTAGTATAAAAAATGTGAAAATAAAAATTTCTTCATTTGCAGAACAGGAAAAAATAGCTAATTTTTTATCAATTGTAGATAAGAAAATAAGTCTTTTAGAAGATAAATTAGATTTATTTAAGGATTTTAAGAATTTTTGTATGCAGCAGTTGTTCGCGCAGAAATTAAGATTTAAAAATGCGAAAGGAGAAAATTATCCTG
>NZ_CALGFC010000069.1 GCF_937881195.1 uncultured Methanobrevibacter sp.
AATTCAAACTAAAAATAAAAGTATACAAACCAATAAAATAAAAAAAAATTAAACATATTTTTGAGAAGGAAAAAGACTAATTAAAAGAATTTTTATTTATATATTAATCCTAATTCTTTTTTCTTTTTTCTTCTTTTTATAATTTTTATACTATTTTATCTTATTTTAAACTCTTTTTGATAAGTTTAAATATATTTAATTTTACTTAATTCTCATTTTTCCTGATTTAAAAAGGTTAATACATGTTTTTATTGGTATATTTATCTTTTGAAAATATAATAATGTGGAAATTGTGATTATTGGGACTTATATTATTAAATTTTGGACAATTATTATTTTTAATACTAAATAAAAAACTTTCATCAATTTTTTTATATTAACTTTTAAAATATGTCGTAATCTTTATATGCCATGTCTATTAATATAATATCAATTAAACTTTAAAATTAATCAATTCTAGTTTATAAAATATTGTTTTATTTTCTCAGTTTTATTGATAAAATATCTATGGGGGTTATTAATATAGAAATAAGTAATAAATTCATTTTAGTCTTATTATTGACTTTTGCTGTTTTGTTTATGATTAGTCCAATTTATGGAGAATCTTTAAATGTTAGTGATAGTCACTCTGAGATTGAAAGTGGATTTAATAATTATGATGTTAATAATGTTCAGATTACTGATAATGGTACTAATAATTATAATTATAATACTAATAATGAGTCCCTAGCTATTAAATCATCAGATCAGGTTGGAAAATCTGATGTAACTACTTATACTTCAAAGGTATTTATAATCACTGATGATAATTATTCTCAATATTTTAATTTATTCACTGGTAAATTACTTTCTAATTCTGGTATTAGTCCTGGAGATACAATTAAAATTGGAAATGTTTCTAATAAAGCTTTTATTATTGATATTCCTTTGACTTTAACCAGTACTGGAGCTAATGTTCAAATAACTAATGGGGTTATTCACTTAATTTTGGGTAGTGATGGTTCTAATGTTACTAATCTCAAAATATTAAATGATAAAACTAAAATCGAATATCAAGGTGTTTATGTTACTGATTTACATGGTATTTGGTTGACTAATACTAATAATAATCTAATTTTTAATAATTCTGTTCAAGTTGCTGATGCTTTGAAAGTTTTTGCCATGCCTATGGGATGGTCTTCTAATAATACAATTATTTATAATAGGCTGATTAGTACGTGGAGTACTTGTATGCCTATGGGTTTATGTCATAACAATAATATTTCCTATAATTATATGCAAACTACTGCAGCAAACATAATTTATTATAATCCTTATGGACATGCAGATTATGGTGGGCCAGCTGATTGTTACAATAATTCTATTACAAACAATTATTTATATGCAATATATGCGGGGGATACTGTAATTGGAATGCAACTTGTATATTCAGAGCACCAAAATACTAAAATAATTAATAATACTCTAGTTCATCAATTTTATGGAATAAGTCTTTATGGAATTAATTCAACTGTTGTTGGAAATACACTAATTAATATGAGTGCATATGCAATTAGTATCACTTCTTCTAATTTACTTTTGGAAAATAATACTATTATAGCAGTTGATTCTTATTATGGTGGGGGAATATATGTTGGTTCTGATGGATATAACAAAAATATCACTGTAACAGGTAATAAAATAACTATAACTAATGGTTGTTATAATGGAATTTATATTAAGGGAGATGACATAATTGTTGAAAATAATCAAATTGATTTTCATAATTTTGGTGTGGGAATAAACATTATTGGAAACAATACTAAAATTTTGAATAACCTTATTAAAACTCAAGTTGATCCTGGAATTAGTTTAGCTACTTCTTACGCAATAATCATAGGAAATAATATACGTGCTGGTTCTTATGGTATTTACTTTAAAACAAATAATAAAAAGTTCTATTTTACTAGTATTATTAATAACACCATTGTTAGTAATGATTATGCTATCTTTTTGCAGGGTACAATATATAATACTACTATAATTGGGAATAAAATTAGTACTAATGCATCAGTTGGTATTTTTAAGGATACTACTGACTCATTTGGAGATAACATGTCAGACAATGAAGTTAATGATATCATTGAAGATTCTACTGGTATTGTTATCAGGGATGATAATTTTTACAATTATTTTGATCATGATGGCTATTTTAAATTAGGAATTCTTGATGATTCATTAGTTTTGATTCTAACTTATTTAACAAATAAGAAAATTTACGTTGATTATAAAATGAATATTTTAAGTAATGGTTTATCTAATCTTTTAACAAATGTAACTATTATTGTAACTTCTGAGGGTAGTGGTTCTGTTATTAAGGATTTAAATTTTTATAACACTAATATTGCAGCTATAATTTTAGAAAATTATGTAAGATTTGTTTCCCTTGAAAACAATAATATCACTGTAATTTCAGATGATAATTATGCTGGATCTATAAATGCTATAAAAATAGGCCAATCTGAAAATATTCTTGTTAAATCAAATAATATTTATATTTCAAGCAAGAAATGTTTTGTTTATGGAATTTTAGTTTCGGATAGTACCTATGTATTTTCAAAATACATTAATATAACTCAAAACAGCATCATTTTAGTCGGCGATAATTTGATTGAAGGTATTTATACTGATTCTATGAGCAATTCTTTCATTTCTAATAATCTAATAAATTTGTGGGGAAATGGTTTTGGTTATGGTATAGCTACTGCCTATATGAAAGGAAGTGTTAATAATATTACTATTGAAAATAATATAATTTTAGCTAATGTTAAAAAAATGGCCTATTTAATTGAGTTACATATTAGTTCAAATGTTACTATTATAAATAACATTATTGAGGGCTATGCTAGTGGTGTTTATGGTATAGCTTTATACAATTCAGATAATATTTCTATAATAAAGAATGAAATTAGAACTCATGGTGGTGATTTAAGTGAAATTAGTACTAACTATGATGTTTTAGGTAGTGGAAATAGTGCTATTTTCCTTACTTCTAATTCTAATAATACTTTTGCCAATGGTAATATAATTTATACTAATGCAAGATATCAAATAATTATTAATAATACTGATAATAAGAATAATGACAGTAATAATCCTAATAATAACACTAATACTAAAGATAAATTAATCAATACTTTTTTTCAAAATTATTTTGTTATTGATGATATTAATGTTATTAATTATTTTACAAGTAATGGTGAATTTATAAAAGCTAATTCAGTCCAAGCTAATGATACTTTATTATTCAATAATTTAAGTTCTAAGCATTATAATTTAGTTTTCAACATTCCATTAAATATTAGTTTTTATAAATTTAATACTATTAATGCTACATTTATATTTAAATCTGGATCTGCAGGGTCTAATGTAACTGGATTGTTTTTCAATCTAACTGATAATTCTGCAATTATCTTGTCTGATGTTTATAATATTACTATATATTCTAATAGTATTTTTATCACTAATCTTATCCAAAAAAATCTCACAGGTCTTATAATTGCTCATAATAGTTATGATAATCAAATAATTAATAATGATATTACATTGAAAGGTAAAAATTCATTGACTGGGATTAGTGTTTCTAATTTTTATGATAACAGATTTGGTAGAAGTCCTTACTCTAATATTATTGATAATAACCTTTTATTTATTAATTCTGAAAATATTGCTAAGGGTATTTATGTCTCAATGGCATATGATACAAAAATTTTTAATAATGATATTTATTTATATGGTAAAAATATTGCCTATGCAGTTGAAATAGTTTCAAATGCTTCTTTTGCACCTTATCCTACTACTGTTTGGTCTAATAATACAAAGATTATTAATAATACTTTTTATGGCTTAGGAAATAATATTTTCTTAATTAAGTCATATCAATCTTATAATACCTATATTGCAAATAATAGCCTTTTAGCTGATGGAAACAGATCTTTTGCTTATATAGGCTATAATACTTCTGGAGATAGGATTGAATATAATGAAATTGTTGTAAATGGTTCTAGATATGATAATATTAATAATACTGCTTCTAATTTTAATACTAATAATATGTCTAGTGATAACTTTGAAAATTGGGTTAATGTAGCCCAAGCCGGTGTTTATTATTCTAATAATTCTTACAATAATTTGATTCGTGAGAATAATATTACTTCAAATTATTTAAATGGTGGAGATTATGCAGTTTATGTTGATGATAATCTTGTAGGTTCTAGTAGTTCTGGTTCTATGAGTATTATTCATTTAATAGTTTCTGGCAATTATCTTGTAAGTAATAATGGTCTTTTTATAGCTAATGATGCTATTTATGGGGCAAATATTTTAAGTGAAAATAATACTCCTTACTATATTTATGTTTCAACTAATGGCAGTGATTTTAATGGGGATGGAAGCATAAATAATCCTTTTAAAACAATTTCTCATGCTATTTCTCAGGCATATAATCGAGCAATCATATATATTCTCAATGGAACTTATTACGAAAATAATATCATTGTAAACAAGACAATAACTATTAAAAATAGTGGAAATGTTACTTTAAATGGTAAAAAAGGAAAGATATTCATTGTAAATAATATTGGATATTTAACTATTTTTGGGATTAATTTTTGCAATGCTTCTAGTAATAATGGATCTATTATTTCTAATAATGGTTTCGTATATTTAATAGATTGCAATTTTTATAATAATAGTGCTACAGATCAAGGAAGCGTGATTTTTAATAAAGGATCTATTTTAATTGATAATTGCAGTTTTTATGGTAATTCTGCTTATCTTGGCGGAGTAATTAGTAATTTTGGCAATATTAGTATAAATAATTCTAAATTTATTAATAGTTCTGCCTGTAGTGGCGGTGTTATATATAGTTATCATAACTCCACAATTATTATCACTAATTCATATTTTGCTTCAAATACTGCTATAACAGATGGCAATAGTTACCTTTATAATGATAATGAAACTAGATTAGCTCCTGGTCATGGAGGAGTTATTTACAATTTTGGAACTTTATATTCTATAAATTCTACCTATGAAAACAATTTAGCTAATAATGGAGGGGTTATAGCTAATTCCATTTATATTTGGAGAGATTTTAATGATAGTTATTTATATATTATGAATTCAACTTTTAAATTCAATAATGCCACTACAGATGTGTATTCTGGGGGATATGGAGGAGCTATTTGTGGGAAAGCATTCTATTTATTAGTTTTCAATTCAATATTTTTTAAAAATGAGGCTCAGAGTACTGGAGGTGCAATAAACATTTCTGCAAATAAAGGGGCGATTGACAAATCTAATTTTACAAATAATACTGCAGGAAATTATGGTGGTGCTTTAGCTATTAATGGAAATATTACAATAACTCGTTCTATTATTTCTAATAATAGTGCTTCTTATGGTGGAGGCATTTCATATACAGGGGATTCAAGTTATGGGCATATTTTAAATCAATTAAATATTTTTAACTCTACAATTGAATCTAACAGAGGTTTGCACTACGGTGGCGCCTTTTACTTTAATTATGCTAATGTAAACATCAAAGATTCTAATATATTGAATAATTTTGCTCCAATAAATTCTGCATTATATGGGAATAATAATGGGCTTCTTGATTTTGATGGAAATTGGTGGGGTTCTAACTATGGCCCATCCAATGATGTTTGGAATCTTGCTAATAAATTTAGGGATTGGCTAACTCAAAATTCAGCATGGGAAATTGTTACTGGTGGAGGTTCTGGTTCTTCTGGAGGTTCTGGTTCTGGAGGTTATCCCGGTCCTGGCACTGGCACTGGCTTAAAACCTGGTGGTAGTGGATTAGGTAATGGTTGGGGTACAGGTACAGGTTCTGGAATAGGGTCTGGTTCTGGTTCAGGATTAGGTGATGGTGAAGGTGATGGAATTGGTAATGGAAATGGAACTGGTTCTGGAACTGGTGTTGATTCTAATAATGGGAATGGGAAAGGATCTAATTCAAAAAATAATGATATTTTATCTGGTATTGGAGGTATTATGAACCCTTCGGATTCTTCTAGTTCTAATCCTGGGGGTAAATCTGGTGGTGGATCAGCTGGAGGTCAAGGTGGCTCTGGTCAGGAATCTATTAAAAATTCTTATGAAATTTTAGAGGATACTATTAATAATATTAAACCAAATGATTTTGTTTATATATTATTAGCTATTATTGGATTTATTGCTTTGGTTATTATTGGACATAGATATAATAAAAGAAGCAGGCTTTAAAATTTATTTATTTTATAAAATTATAGCTTAAGGGATAAAAATTAGGTTTAGGAGATTATATTTAAAAAATTATTCTTAGGAGATTATATTTAAAAAATTATTCTTAGGAGATTATATTTAAATAATTATTCTTAGGAGATTATGTTTAAAAAATTATTCTTAAGACATTATATTTAAGAGACTAGATATTATGAAAAAAAATTGTTTATTGTTTTTAACGTTCATTATTGTTGTATTTTTTTCAATGAGTATAGTTAGTGCTTCTGCTAGTTATATTGATGAGAATAATTCAGATCATGGTACTAATGATATCAATGTCTTTGATAATACTAATAATATTATTATAAATAATACTAATAATAATATTAATAATAATACTAATAATAACAATACTAGTATTAATAATATTAATAATAATACTAATAATAACAATACTCGTATTAATAATACTAGTGATAATATTAGTATTAATAATAATAATAATAATAATTATTTCACTGATATTTATGTTGGTTTGTCTGGTAATGATAATTTGGGGGATGGTAGTCAAGATAATCCTTATAAAAGCTTGAAAAAAGCTATTAATGAAGCATCAAATAATTCTAATATTTATATATTGTCTGGTGAATACTTTGGAGAAAATAATACAAAGATGATTATTGATAAGACAATCACTATTTCTGGTATTATTGGAGATAATGGAACTGTTATGTTTAATGGTGAGAGAAAATATGACTTTTTTGAGGTTACTCCTAATGGTAAACTAACATTGATTAATATCACTTTTTATCAAGGTAATAATTCTGGTGAAGAATTTATTGCAGGGGCTATTTTTAATAATGGAGAATTAATAATAAAAAATTGTATTTTTGAGTTTAATACTGGGCTAAGGGGTGGAGCAATATTAAATAATGGAAAATTAGATGTCATAGGTTCTATTTTTAAAAATAATAATGGTACAAATTATGGAGGAGGAATAACTAATTTTAACACAGCTATAATTATTGATTCTGTGTTTATTGGTAATATTGCTAAATCTGGATCTTCTATTTTCAATGATGGAAATTTAACTATTTTATCATCTAATTTTACTTCTAATAATATTATGGGGGTTAATTGGGAGAATAGGAATAATAATATTTTCATGAATTCTTCAAATATTAATTCTGACATTTCTGTTTCAAATCACACAATAAAAATTTTAAATTCTTCATGTGCTAATGTTGGCATTACAGATTGTAATTTGTCTGTTAATTCTTCTACTTTGTCTGTTAGCCCTACAAATTCTACTGTTAATATAACTTATTCTGTTATTACTGGTGGTTCTATATATAATTATATGAATAATAATAATATTAGTGCTGAGTATAATTGGTGGTTATCCAACTATGGGCCTGTAATTTACTCAGGAAATACTAACTATTTTAATAGTCAAAAATATTGGATTATAGCAGTTTTTGTTTCTGATTATGGAAGTTCTATTCCTAGTAAAAATACTAATGTCACTCTTAAAGTAATTTTTAAGTATACTGATGGGGTTAATGTTTGGGATTTGCCTGAAGGTGTTAAAATCCCTTATAGGTCTCTTTATTTACAAACAGATAATGGTTATTTTAACAATGATTCTGGAATACTTTGTGGAAATATTTTCACTACTTATTATTTGAATAATAGTGAGGATACTCTTGTTTATGCAGTTATTGATAATCAACGTTTAAAATTAGCTGTTGGTAAGGGATATACTAACTATACTTGGTATGTTTCAAATGAAGGGGATGATTCTAACAATGGTTCTTTTGAAAGTCCTTTTAAAACTCTTGCTAAGGCAGTTAGTGTTGCTTTAAATGGTAATACTATTTATATTGCTTCTGGCGATTACTATAATGCATATAATTCAAACTTATTTATTTGGAAAAATTTGACTTTTTCTTCTTATAATGGCCCTGTTACTATTTATCGCCATACTAGTAATAGTATTTTCGTGGTTGCTGATTATGGAACTTTAAATCTCAATAATATTACTTTTTCGACCTATAATCTTACATATTCAGTTTTTTTTATAAATTGTTCTGGTAATTTAACTATTAATAATTGTACTTTTAAGAATGCTAGTGGTAATTCTTATTGGGGCAATATTTTATTTTCAGGTGCTTCTTTATATGTAAATAATTCTAAATTTTTGGATTTAAGGCATTTTGTAATAAAATCTGGAGCTTATGATAGATATTCTTATGGTTATGTACCATGCACTATTAGTATACTTAATTCTTATTTCACAGGAATTTCTGGTGTTATTACTAATGATCAGAATTCTGCAAGAATTCTTTATTTGGTAGGAGATAAGATAATAATTGATAATTGCACATTTGTGAATAATGCTGCTATTGGGGCAGTTATTAATTCTGATTATTCTATTGTAAATAACTCTAATTTTATAAGTAATAGTTTTGGGGCAGTTTCTGGTGCTTCTGTTTTTGATAATGGCTATGTTGTGGATAATGCAGTTAATTATTGGAGTGGTTCAATTGTAAGTGCATCAAAAATTATGAACTCTCTATTTTCTAACAATAATATTTCTTGTGCAAGTGCTAGATTTATTTATAATTGTTCATTTATCAATAATAGAAATTCTTTTAATTCTCTTGAAGATGACCATGAGAAAAACGGTATTATAAATAGTGGTAACTTAACAGTTGTTCATTGTATATTTTCAGGTAATATTGCAGGATATGGTGGTGCTATATTTAATAGAGGATTTTTAAATGTTTCTGATAGTGTTTTTGTAAATAATACAGCTACTATATTGGGTGCAGATATTTTTAATTTTAATGGTAATGCTTATCTGGATAATAATTGGTGGGGTTGGAATGGTGGTCCTACCAATGGTAAAGTTTATAGGTTTTTGGGTAATGTTCAATTAGCTAATTGGGTTATATTATCTCTAAATGTTAATGGTTCTACTTTAATAGCTAGTTTGGATAAAGTTACTGATAGTTCTGGAAATATTCGTGATTTTAATGGCACTATTCCTAGTCGAATTGCATTTTTCGATTCTTCTGTTATACCTATTTATCCAAAAATTAATAATCTTACTAATAATTATGCTTATTCTCATATCCTTTCTGGTTCTGAAACTGACTATATTGTTAATGTAACGGTGGATGGCCAAAATGTTGATTTAACTGTTCATAATAAGAATACTATTATTGAAATGAATGAAACTGTTTTTTATGGTAAAAATAATATTTATACAATTATTTTGAGAAATGTTAATGGTTATGATATTTCTAATCAGACTGTTCTTTTGAAGATAAAGTATAAAAATGGGACTATAGAAGAATATAATTTGATAACTGGTGGAGATGGTAGAGCTACAATTATTATCAATAATAGTGTAGGAAATTATGATATTTCTGCTTTTTATGAAGGGGATGGTTATTTTTATTCATCTAATTCTAGTTCATTGTTAAAAATTTTACCATCATCTACTAAAATTTTTATTTTGAAAGACCAGCTTTTTTATGGGAAAAATAATGTATTACAAATTTCATTGGAAGATATTTATGGTCGTTCAGTGGTTGGTCAAAAAATATATTTTAATATAAAGCAAGGTAATAAAACATATAATTATTATTCTACTACTAATGGATTTGGAATTGCAGGGGTTATAATCAATTTACCTAAGGGATCTTATGATGTTAAAGTTTCATTTAATGGTGATGAATGGTATAGTGGAAATGAAAATCAAGGTTCATTCACTATTTTGCCTATTGGAACTAATTTAAGTTTAAATGTAACTCTTTTATATGGTCGGGGAGACATTTATTTTATAAAATTATTGGATAATAATGGAAATGTTGCTAAAAACGAGACTATCTATTTAACATTATCTCAGGGAAATAAAAACCAAACATTTTCAATTCAAACTGATAGTAATGGTACTGCAGGACTAGTCATAAATTTGATTCCTGGCACATACAAAGTTTCTGTTATTTATAAAGGGGATGATTTATATATTGGAACTACTACAACTGGTAATTTAGTTATTGAAAAAGTTTCAGTTCGGTTAACTACTGATCCTTTAGTTAAACTCAATGAAACTAATAATAAGTATTATGTATTATTAACTGATATGTATGGGAGACCTTTATGTGGAGAATCATTAATTATTAAAATTCAAAAAGATGGATTTTATGAATTTTATAATTTAACTACTGATAATGAAGGTTTTATAACTATTCCTATTGACTTAATTGAAGGAAATTATATGGTATTGATTGACTTTAATGAGAATGAATGGTATTATAATACTACATCTGCTAGTACCTTAATTGTATCAAAAATAATTAATAAAATCACAACTAATATCACTATTACTTTTAAAAATAACACCGTTGTATTTTATTTAACAGATACTGATGGAAATCTACTAATTAATAAAGAAATTAGTATCAAATTAGTTGGAAATGGTTATACTAAATATTATACAATTAAAACTAATTATAATGGAAAAGCAGAATTAAAATTAAATATAAGTTCTAATTCAGCTAAATATAATTTATATTATAATTTTGAAGGAGTTAATTATTATAATTCAACTGAAGGGTTATTTACTTTCACTTCAAATTCTTCAAATACTAAAATTAAAACTTTAATAACCGTTAATGCGCCTACAATAATTAAAGGTAAAAAAACATTAATAACTGCAACTCTTAAATCATCTAATGGCAAAATACTAGCTAATAAAAAAGTTAAACTCATAATTAACAAAAAAACTTATATTAAAACTACTAATTCTAAAGGAATTGTTGTTTTTCAAGTTTCAAACCTCAAAACAGGTAAATATGTTTTTAAACTATTATATGGAGGAGATAGTAATTATCATTCATCAACAATATCTAAAACTCAAACTGTAAAAAATATTGCTGATTTGGTAATTTTAAAAGTTAAAAGATATGGGAATTCTTATAAAATACTTATTAAAAATCAAGGATCTGTCACATCTAAAAAAACTAAAGTAAAAATTTTTTATAAAGTTGGAAAAAAGATTAAATATAAAATAGGGGTAGCTAAATCTTTAAAACCAGGTAAACATATTATTGTAAAAATAAAATTTTTTAAATATTCTATACATAAAAAATATTTAAAAACAGCAATAGTTAATTATAATAAGATTTTTAAAGAACTTACTTATAATAACAACTTAAAAAAATTTAAAACTTAAAAAATTTAAAACTTAAAAAAATTTATTTTTTTATTTATAATTTTTTTTTAATTATTATCTACTTTTTTTTAATTATTCTGTATGTTTAATATCATATTTTCTTTAAATAATTAATACTATCCATTATTGGACTTTCATCATTAATCTCAAGTATATATTTCCCTTTATAATTGTTTTTTCTAAATATTTTAATAATTTTTTCAAAATTTATCTTTCCCTTTCCTAATCCTAAATGTAAATCTTTATTTAATAAGTTATCAGATAAATGTATGTGCTTTACTGAGTTAAAATATAATTCTTTTTCTTTATATCTCATTGTAGAAGCATGTCCAACATCTAAAGTCATGTACATACCGATTTCTTCTAATAATTCATTTAATTTAAAAATATCTTTATGAATCAACCAATCACTCTTGGGCATGTTCTCTACTGTAGCTATAACTCCATTGTCATTTCCATATTCTCCACATTGTTTCAAAGATTCTTTGCATATTGATAGTATTTTATTTTCACAAGGATACCCTAACATAGTCATTCCTGAAGGATGGATTACAACAATATCACTATTTAATTTGTTAGCTGTATCTATAGACCTTTTTATTTCATTTATAGAAGCTTTCTGTATAGATTTATTTAAAGAAGCTATATTTAAATCCGTAATCGGTGAATGTATTGTATATTTGAGTTTATATGAATTCATCATTTCAATATCAATTGAATCATCTGGGTATTCATTCATTATTTCAATATATTCAATATTTTTATTTTCGGCAAATTCTAAAACTTCTTGCATGTTTTTTTTATATATTGATGATGATGAGATTCCTATTTTCATATAAACTACCAATATTACTTTTTTAGATTTAATATTATTTTTTATTATTTTAAAATTTGATATTATTCTTTTTGTTTTAATAATTTTTTATATAAATATTTTTTAGTTCTATTAATTTTAATTTTATTATTTTTTAATCCATATTTAAGTTTTTGAACTAGATTCTTCATTATCTAAAAAGTATTTTTCCTTTGCTCTTAAAAATATTCTTTCAAATGTTCCAAACAATAATATTAATAAAACAGCATTTACTATTCCATGAATGAGATCAAATGTAAAGCTTGCAGCATATACACTTAAAACTGATTCAAAGGATATAGTTGCTAAAAATGGTAACATTGCTATGTTTGTTATCCATCCATAAAGAATTCCCCACCCTAAACCAAAAATTGCTCTTGAAGGAGTACTTTTCTTTAAACTTTTACTTAAAATACCTGCTGTTAAACCCATAATCCCCCAACCAAGCATTTGTAGTACTGTCCAAAATCCCAATCCTAAAAACAAACCAGTAACTATTGGTGTTAATGCACCAGTTATAAATCCTGTCTTTTCACCAAAAACAATACCGGTCATTATAATAATAAATGATGCAACTTGAACTCCTGGTACTGCAGCTGTTGGGAGAGTTCCTAAAGCAGATATAGCTATTAAAATAGCTATTATCACAATATTTTCAACACTTGGCTTAGATCTTTCAAACATTTTAAAAAATCCAATAAATACTCCTATTATTAGTATAAAAAACACTAACCAATATATTAATGTCATAGTTTCCATTATTCCACCATTAATTTAGTTATTCTATTTTTATATTTAATTATTCTATTTTTAATTTAGTTATTCTATTTTTAATTTAATTATTTGCCTTTAATTTAATTTTTACAAATTATTTTTATTCCATATATTTTTTAAATCTTTTAAAGTTATACATTTTGGTATAAAATTCTTTACCATTCTATTTGTAAATGTTGTATAAAAATTATTATTATAAAAAAGCTCTTTTGGTGTTGAATCTACTTGTATTCCTCCATCAAAAATTAAAAAACTTCTATTAGAATAATCAGCTGCAAATTCAATGTCATGTGTAACCATTACTATTGTCAATCCGCTTTTTTGAAGTTTTTGAAGTTTTTCTCCAAGATTTCTTTTAAATAAAGGATCAAGACCTTTTGTAGGTTCATCTAAAAATAATATATCTGGATTTGTTAATAATGATTTTACAATAGCTAATTTCTGTTGTTCTCCCCCACTACAATCATAAGGATGATTTTTTAAAATACTTCTTATTTCAAAAAAATCTATTAATTCTTCTTTTTCATTATTTTCCACATTTAATTCTTCTTCAACTGTTTCAAAACTAAAATGGATCATTGGGTTTTGATGAACATATCCTAATTTGATTTTTTTATCAAATTTTATTTTTCCCTTAATTGGTTTAAGAATTTGGACTAATAATTGCAATAAAGTACTTTTACCAGTTCCATTTCCGCCTAAAATACTTATAAACTCTCTTTTTCTAATTTCAAAGGATATATCTTTTATAATTAACTGGTTTTTATTATAACCAAAATACAGATTTTCACATTTAAAAATTGATTCAATTTTATCATTATTAAGCTTATTATTTTTTTTATCATTGGGCTTATCAAGTTTATTGTTAGTATTATTTTTGTTTAATATTTCATATTCCTCATAAAATGTATTTTTAGTATTATTTAATAATTCTTGGTTCATTTCATACATATCATTTAATCCTTCTCTAATATTAATAGGAATTAGATTATTTTGAGAAAAAGAGTAATATTCTTTAAATAAATTATGTATTAAAGCAGTAGAAGGAAGATAATTTGAAAAAGTAGGGTCTTTCCATGATTTTAAACAAATTTCCCTTGGAAAATTATTATATGCTATTTTTTTATTTTCTATAAAGATTGCTTTATCTATAAATGGAAATATATTATCTATTCTATGTTCGCTCATTAATATTGTTATTGAAAATTCTTCATTTAATCTACGAAGTATTGATAAAAATTCATATGATGCAATTGGATCTAATTGTGATGTTGGTTCATCTAAAAGTAGTACTTTAGGTTTTAATACTAAAAGAGAACATAAATTAACTAGTTGTTTTTGTCCACCAGATAATTCATCTACTTTTTTATATAGTAGCTTATCTAAAGAAAAAAATGTTGATATTTCAGCTATCCTGGTTCTAATTTCTTCGGTAGGAAGTCCCATATTTTCTAATGAAAAACTAATCTCTTGTATTACGGTATCACAAACAAACTGATTTTCTGGGTTTTGAAATAAAAATCCTATTTCTCTTGCAGATTTTTCTTTGAATATTTGGCGAATATTTTTTCCATCGTAATATATTACTCCTTCTTCTTCACCTTTAGGTTTTATTTCATTTTTTAAACTCATTAAGAGGGTTGTTTTTCCACAACCAGATGGTCCACAAAATAAAACAAAATCTCCTCTTTTCACAGTAAAGTTAATATTTGAAAAAATTTTTTCATTCTTTGAAAATGAAAAACTAAAATCTTTGAATTTAATTAAATCTAAAGTCCCTCTCTTCATACTTTCATCCATTAAAATTCCACCTGATTCTTTCAATAAGTTCTAGAATTATAAATGGTGATAATAACATTAGAAATATAATGTAGTAAATATTTAATGGAAATTGGAAAGATGATTTATTTAAGGTAGGATATATTTTTAAATTTCCAAAACCATAATATAATCCTATTAAAGAAATGATTGAACTTCCAATTATTATTAAAATAAGAATTATATCAATTTTATTAATATTATATTTCAAATAACTTGTTCTTTTTGTGATACCATATCCTCTAGCTCTCATTGACTTTGCAGTTAACATTGACTCTTCTAAAGACCATGATATTACAATAGCTAGCATTGAACCCATTTTACTAACCTTATTTATTTTATTTCTTATTTTTCTATTTCTAATTATTTTATTATGCCCATTATTATACATATTAGTATTATTATTACAACTATTAATTCTATCATAGTTATTTGTATCATTTAATGCCAAATTATCATAATTAAAATTGAATATCTTATTAACTTCTCCTAATCTATAATTTAACAAAGGTATAAACCGCATAGCCATTACACCAATCATTGAAACTGTTGGGAAATGATTTGATGATAAATATAAGATTTTTTGATAATCAACATATTCATTAAATGATAAAAATAATAAAAGAATTATTAATAATGAAAAAGCCATTAATAATCCATAAACTAATGACTCAAGGGTAATAAAATAATTACTAAAAATATAAATTTTTGTAGTTCCTACATTTGAAAATAAGGGATTGAGGATTATGATTATTAAAGACATTGGAATAAAATACTTTAAGGTAGTAGCTATTTCACCTTTTTTTCCCTGTAAATATATTAAAACTATTATAAATATTAATAAACTAATTAAATAATATATATTATTGAATATTAATGCAAATATAATAAGTATGATATAATAAAAGGATATTACTCCAGGATTTATAGTATTTAGATTCATAATATCTAATTTTTAGATTTTTTATTCTTTTCTGAGTTCATTAAATTTCATCTTTTAAAAGTGTAATTTATAATTATTTAACACTCAATTCTATTTATCCTTCTACCATTATGAGTTTTCCCGATGATGGGTCTTTGTATACTTTTCCCATTTCTACGTATCCTTGTCCTGAGCTTTCGGTTGAGTTGGGTGTGTCGTTGAGTTCTTTTCCTTGGTTTACTTGTGATACTTTTTGCATTTCTTTCATTGTGTTTTGTTTTTCTTCTGCTGTCATGTCGCTGAAAACTACGCTTTGCATGTTCCATGACATTACTAGGAATACTAGTAAACCTACAGATATTACTAGCATGGCATCTACTAGGTTGGTTGTTCCGGCCATAGGGTCTTCTTCAACTTTTGAAGAACTTCTGTTTTTCCTATCTTTTCTCGCCATGAGTTTACATCTCCTCTTTTTTTTGTATAATATAATTTTTTACAATCTTTTTTTTTGGCTTTTTTTATGTTTTGTTTTTTTTCCCTTTTTAGTTGTTCATGTATTCTAGGATGGCGTCTGATAGTGCGTCTAGGTTGGATAGGTAGTCGTCGTACCATCTTCTTCTGATTTTGGATACTAGGTATCCGACTGCTCCTGCTCCTATTCCTACTACGGTTGTGTCGAATGCTACTATTATTGCTTGTGATAGTGCGTTTACATCTCCGCTTCCTAGTGCGGCTAGTCCTGGTCCCATTGGTATTAATGTTCCCATTAGTCCGAGTGTGGGGCCGATTCTTGTGACTATGTCTGTTTTTTCCACTATTTTGTCTATGTGGTTTTCTTCACTTTCAATGTATTTGTTTGCTAATGCTTGTCTTGATTTTTCTTTTAAGCTTTCAGATGAAGCCAACTCTATTAAAATATTTTTTTGACTTTTAGGAATTATTGATTCGCTTACAACTTTTTTAACTTCTTCAGGGTTTTCTGAAGCAGAAATATCATATATTAGGTCTTTTATAGTGTTAGCAGGTATTTTTTTCCTACTGGTATATTCTGAAATCAAACCTCCAAGAGTTATAACTGCATATACTACAAAAATCAACAATATAACTATTACCGGTATTAATAAACTTTGAGAAATAACATTCAAACCAGAAGTTAAAATATCACTCCCAGGAATACTTGTAACCATCTTAAAATCACCTTATTATTATTAAAAATTATTATTAAAAATATTAAATCATTGAGTGTTCTTAATTATTTAGATAACTTATTTTTTTATTTATTATTCTACCTAAAACTATTAATCCTAAAAACAATAATAATGCTAAGATTAATGAGCTTGTTGACTCAATTGAAATGTCTCCCATTGGTTTTGCTAAAACACTACTTATATTTGGAAGAATTAATGAAGATACGAGGAAGTATAGTCCTAAAAAAAACATGAAGTTTCCAAGAACAACGGGGTATGGTTTTTTAACTAACTTATTAAATAAATTTGCACCAAAATATGAAGCAATTATTATTATCATTAAAGCTAATGCTGCATATTGACTTAAATTGAATGGAGTTAATCCTATTGTTGGAGCCACTATTAATATACTCACTACTATTGATAAAAAACAGCACGGACATGGAGCAATAATTGCGATTGCAGCTGGCTTGGATGTATTTTTTTCATGTATTTTCCACTCTCTTATTGTTAAAACACCTGAAATAATCATAATTGCTGCCATAATTAAGAAAAATCCAATATTGTATGTGTACATTATTCCTGTTATTTGAGAAGAATAAAATGACGCGATTGTAGTGATTATAAGAACTCCTATTCCATAACTTATTACTATAACTGCCAATGCTTTTTTTGAAAAATGAGCTAAGCCAGAAGCAAGACCTATTTTTAAACCAAAAACTAAAATCGCTGATAATACACCTAATTGCCATAATATTGCTATTATATCCATTTTTTATACCTCCTTTTTTATTATATATCTCAATATATATAAAGTTAATTTAACTTTTTTTCAATTCTAATTGAAAATCAATTTGGAAGTATATTTCAATTTTTAAATATTTATTTTAAATTAAATAATTTAATTGATTAATTAATTTTAAGATATAATAAAATAGATAAAATTAGCCTAAAATTCTTTTAAATTGTATAAACTTCTTAAAAATTTCTATTAAGGTATTAGCATTAAAAAATTTACTTTAAAAATATAATATTTTTATAAAGGAATTTTAAATTTTATTAATTTTAAATCAAATTTTTTTAGAAAGCTATGTCAATAAAATATTTACTTTAGAAAGAATAATTTATTAGAAAGAATAATTTTTATTTCTTTATAAAACTATTTTGATTATTATAAAAATTTAGTTATTAATGATAAACATTTATATAAAATTAACTAATCAATTAAATTAATATCAATTAAATTAATAATATATATTTATGATTATATCCGCATTAACTATAATTGGAGAATAATAATGTTAACAAAAAGAATAATTCCATGTTTGGACTGTGATCTTCAAGTTCCAGAGGGTCGTGTTGTTAAAGGGGTTGAATTTAAACAGATTAAATATGCAGGAAATCCTGTTGAGTTAGCTACAAAATATTATGAAGAGGGGGCTGATGAAATTGTACTTCTTGATATCACTGCTTCAAGAGAAAAAAGAGATACAATGGGTAAGGTTATTAAAAATGTAACTGAAAATGTTTTCATACCTATATGTGTTGGAGGAGGAATCAGAAAAGTTGAAGATTATGTTGAAATGCTTAAAGCAGGGGCAGATAAATGTTCAACTAATACTGCTGCTATACATAATCCTGAACTTATAAATGAAGCATCTGAGGTTGTTGGAACCCAAGCTTGTGTAGTTGGAATTGATGCAAAAAGAAGGTATGTTGATAATCCAAAAGAAAGTAATGATAAAAATATTATAGAAACTAAAAAAGGTTATTGCTGGTTTGATACTAGTATCTATGGGGGAACGAAATTTACTGGTATTGATGCTATTGGATGGGCACAAGAATGTCAAAAAAGAGGTGCAGGTGAAATTTTATTAACTTCTATGGATAGAGATGGAACTAAAGATGGCTATGATCTTGAACTTACAAAAGCAATTAATGATTCTGTTGATATTCCTGTAATAGCTTCTGGAGGGGTTGGAAAACCAGAACACATCTTTGAAGCTTTTAATGTAGCTGATGCTAGTGCTGCTTTAGCAGCAAGTATCTTTCATTTTAATGAATACCCTATTCAAGAAGTTAAAGAGTATTTAAAAGAAAAGAATGTCAATGTTCGATTTTAATTGATGAAAAACTAATTTGTATTATCTTAATGATTAATTAATAAATTCTTACTTATTAATCAATAAATATTTTCAGTTGTTTAAAATGATATTCAATAATTTAATTGATTTAAAAATCACACAAAGTTCTGGTCAGACATCACAACCTCCTTGGAAAGAGATTAATAATAAATATTGTGATGTAATTTATTTAAATAATAAATCATTAAACAATGTTCCAATTCTTATTAAAGCCTATCAAGAGGATATAGATTTTTTAAATGTTGAATTTGAATTTCCTAATGGTTCTAATTTTACTAAAGACTATGTGAATGATAAATGTATAAAAGAGGAAATTATTAGGATATTTGACTTAGATTTTAATTTAGATAAATTTTACAACTATTTATCTGAGGATTCTAAACTTGAACCTTCATCTGATTTTTCCAGAGGCCTTCGTTTGTTTTTAGCTAAAAATCCATTTGAAGCTATATTGTCTTCTATATCTTCAGCTAATAATTCTATTGTACGATGGACAAAATCTATCTATGCTATTCGAGAAAAATGGGGGGAAAAGATTGAATTTCCATCAGGAGTTTTTAACACATTCCCTTATCCTAAATTGCTTCAATTTATACATGAAGACGATTTAGAGGAATATGAATCTCTTAATGGAAATATTGCTATTGAATCGTGTAATAACAATTTAAAATCCTGTGGAGTTGGTTATAGGGCTCCTTATATAAAAAAAACAAGCGAAATTCTATCTAATGAGGTTAATCTCCTCGAAATTTCAAATATGAAATATGAAGAAGCATTTGAAGAGGTATTAAATTTTCCGGGAGTTGGGCCTAAAGTTGCTGATTGTATTCTACTTTATGGTTATGGATTTAAACAGGCATTTCCAACTGATGTATGGATAAAAAGGATAATTTCATATCTATATTTTAACAATAAGGATGTTTCAATTGATAAAATCCGTGAATTTGGGATAGAAAATTTTGGTGAATATGCAGGATATGTTCAGCTATATTTGTTTCATTATGCACGTAAATCTGGTTTAATGACTAAATTGAAATAAATTGAAATTTATCATTTTAATATTTTAAATAATTTTATTTATTAATTTTTACTAGTGTTTTGATAATTATAAAATATTATAAAATGTAATTTCTCTCTTCCATTAAAGTTTCAAACCATCCAGATATTTTTAAATTTTTAATTTCTTCCATTTTTACCCATTTGAAATCAACATGTTCCTCACTTATTTTAACTTCTAGATTTTTTGAAGAAATATCAACGTTCATAATAAGAGCAATAGTTTTTTTATGAGGGAAATCTTCTTGAACTGCACCTAATAAATCATTTAACTCAATAGAAAGTCCAGTTTCCTCATTAAATTCTCTAATTATGGCGTCATCAAAATCTTCTCCAGATTCAACTTTTCCTCCAGGAAGCTCCCAGCAATTAGGATTTGTTTTAGAATTAGGATGTCTCTTTAATAATAAAATTTTTCCATCTTTTTTTAATAATCCTCTCATTGTTAATCCGTAAGGTTTTTTCATTTTATTCACTCCTTATAATTTTCAACCTTAAAATTGAAAAAGTTTAAATACTATAATTATAATATAATTGATATGTCAGCTAATTGAATTATTATAAAAAAATTTATAATTAATTTATTTTTATATAAAAGTTTATAATCAAAAACTTTATATATTAATTTATAATTAGTTTTATAAATTATTTTTCATGAAATTTTTTAAAAAATTTAAAATAGTGACCTAATGATAGGATAGTTATTTATATGGAATATGTTTTTGATGAAAGTGATTTATTTTATCAATTTATGAAAATCAGTCATAAATTAAGAAAAATGATTCAAAATAAACTTAAATGTTTTGATATTAGTTTTGAACAGTGGCATATGTTATACTTTATATATCAAAATGAAGGATGTAATCAGAAAATGCTTTCAAAAGCTTCAAAAAGAGATACTGGAGCTATTACTAGAAGTTTGAATACTCTTGAAAATAAGAACCTTATCGAAAGAAAAAGTTCTTTCCAAGATAAAAGAGAATTTTTAATATATTTAACAGATAAAAGTTTGAATTTATTTAAAGAAACCTCTAAACTAATGTTACAAAATTCTCAAGAGATTAAAAATATTTTCACTAAAAATGAACTCGAAATGTTATTTTACTTATTGGATAAATTAGATTCAAATTTATAGTTTTCATATAAATTATTATTATAATATTCATTATTTTTTAATTTTTATTTATTTTACTAAGTGTATAGTTGGTATTTTAGATTTTTATTTATTTTACTAAGTGTATAGTTGGTATTTTAGATTTTTATTTAGTATTTAGAATATTTATTCAATTTTTTCCATATTTTGCATGGTTATTTCATGTTTTTGAATATTTTAGATATTCATTGAATAGTTTAATATTTTTTATATTTCTATATAAGTTTTTTATAATATTTTTAATTTAATTCAGAGTATGATTGAAAAATAATTGATATATCAGTAGTTGATATGTCATATATAATAAAAAATCTAAGGAGGTATTAATTGTCGTCTAATGAATCAACTAAAAATGAAGGATTACCTTCGTCTGCATGGTTATTATTTATTGCAATTATCACTGCATTAATGGGTATGGGGTTAATAGGGCCTGTTTTACCAACTCTATCTTCTCAATTAGGAGCAAGTCCAAGTGAAGTTTCTTTATTGTATAGTAGTTATAATCTTGTAATGGCTGTTGGAGCATTGATTACAGGAGCTATATCTACAAGATTGGGTATCAAAAAAGCTTTACTTGTAGGAATTGTTATAATAGGCGTTTTTTCAGCTATTGCAGCTTTTGCAACTAATATCTGGACCATTATTAGCTTACGTGGTATTTGGGCATTAGGGAGTTCCCTTTTCTTTGCTACTGGGCTTGCTGCTATGGTAACTGTTGCAGGAGTTTCAAAAACAAAATCAATTGTTTTGTTTGAAGCTGCTGTTGGAATAGGTGTTGCAGCAGGACCATTAATTGGAGGAATACTTGGACAATTTTCATGGAGATATCCATTTATGGGAATTGGAGTAATGATGGCCATTGTTTTTTTACTATTATTTACTAAATTGCCCAATGTAAAGGAAGATATTGGTACAAAATCAAACACTTCTTTAAAAGAACCATTTCTTGCAATGAAAAATCGGCCGATTGCAGTTCTAGGAACTGCAAATTCTCTTTATAATTTTGGATTTTTTACTTTGTTAGCATATACTCCTTTAATATTAGGATTGGATCCATTTGATATTGGACTTATATTTTTAGGTTGGGGTATTCTTCTTGGAATTTCATCTTATTTCATAGCTCCTCGTCTTGAAAAAAAATTTGGGACAATTAAACCATTATATGTGATGTTAATTATCTTCACGGCTCTTCTTTTAGTCATGGGTATTTTTACATCTAATTTGCTAGTTATATCTGGATGTATAATTGTTTCTGGATTACTGTTTGGAAATAGTAATTCTTTGTTTACTAATGCTGTAATGAATTCCTCTTCAATTGAAGCATCAACTACTTCTGCTGCATTTAGTTTTTTACGTATGATAGGTGGAGCTATTGCTCCTTTTTTAGCAGGAATCCTAGCTGAGATTTATGCTCCTAATGTACCTTTCATTGTTGGGAGTTGTTTTGTTATAAGCTCTATTATAGTTATAATGTTAAATAGGAACCACATTAATTTAAAACCTATAATTAAAACTGATAAATCAGACCAAACATTAAAAGTAAAAGATTTCATGGTTTCAAAAGTTATTTCTATAAAACCTGGTGCTGAAATTAAAGATTTACTAAAATTATTTGCTAAACATAATATTGGTGGAGTTCCTGTTGTTAATAATCAAAATAAATTGATTAATATGATAAGTGATGGAGACATTATACGCTATCTAGCTCCAAAAGAATATTCTTCTCATGATTTTATATATAGTATTCTTATTGAAGAAGGAGAGACAGAACATGAAGTTATTAATAATAAAATAACGGATAGTATTGATAATTTAATAACTAAAAGAAGATTATACTATTTAAATGAAAACGACATATTAGAGAAAGCTATCAGAATCCTATCTCAACATGAATTTAAAAAACTACCTGTATTGAACTCAGATAACCAAGTTATTGGTATTATTAGTAGAAGAGATGTTAATAATAATTTAATGAAGATTTTATCAAATATATAGGATAATATTGGATATATTATTTTTATATTATTTTTATATTATTTTTAAATCATTTAAATTATTTTTTTATATTTTTTTATATTTTTTATTTATTCTTTTATTACTCTTTAATTGTTTTATTATTACTTTTTATTTATTCATTTTTTGCATTTTCTTTGTTTTTTTATTATTTTCATAATAATAATAATTTTTTATAATTATAAAAGGCTATAATATCTTAATTTTACAATTATAACATTTCATAAACTTATTCTTTTAATTTAAGCTATCTTTTTAACTATTAATAAAACTTATATAATATGAAAAAAATATTATTTAATGATAGCTATTAACTGAATTTTAATAATTAGAAACATAAATATTTAAAATAATAATTTATGATATTAGATAAGGTGGATGGAATGGATTTAAATCTCAAAATTAATGATAAAGGGCATGCTGATATTGGTGGAGCAGATACTCTTGAGCTTGCAGAGGAATATGGAACTCCTTTGTATGTAATTGATGAAAATAGAATAAGAGATAATTATAAAAGAGTATATAATGCTTTTACTAAATATTATTCTGATTTTAAAATATTATATGCTTGTAAAGCTAATACTAATCTTTCTGTAATGAGAATACTAGAAGAAGAAGGTAGCTGTATTGATGCAGTTTCTCCTGGAGAAGTTTTTACTTCTTTAAAAACTGGATTTTCTCCAGAAAGAATTCTTTTCACTGGTAATAATGTTACTAATGATGAATTAAAATATATTGATGAAACTGGTGTTAGAATAAATTTAGATTCTATTTCTCAGTTAAAAAGATTAGCAGAAATTGTTAATCCTGAAGGATATAAAATTTCATTTAGAGTAAATCCTATGGTTGGTGCAGGACATCATGAACACTGTATCACTGGTGGAGAGATGAGCAAATTCGGTATCAAAGAAAGTGAGGCTGTAGAAGTTTATAATTTAGCTAAAGATATGGGATTTGAACCTATTGGGATGCATACTCATATTGGGTCTGGAATATTAGATCCAGAGCCTTTTAAACTTGCTACAACAGTTTTAATGGATATAGCTGGAAAAGTATCACAAGAAGCAGATATAGATTTTGAATTTTTAGATCTTGGTGGTGGTCTTGGAATACCTTATGAAGTGGATGAAAATTTACTTGATATTGACCCATTTGCAGAAGAAATTACTGGAATATTTAAATCAAAATTATCTGAATATGGGATGGATGGAATTAAACAACCTGCTATGTATATAGAACCTGGAAGGTATCTTGTTGGTGATACAACAGTTCTTCTAACTAGGGTCAATACTGTTAAAGAGAGTTATCGTAAGTTTATTGGTGTAGATTCTGGATTCAACACTCTTCTCCGTCCAGCAATGTATGGTTCATATCATCATATAGTTGTAGCTAATAAAGCAAATGAAACATCTGAAAATGGTGCAGAAATTGAAAAAGTTGATGTTGCAGGTAATGTATGTGAATCTGGAGATTTATTTGCAAGAGACAGACCTCTTCCTGTAATTGAAGAAGGAGACCTTCTTTCTATTATGAATGCTGGGGCTTATTCATTTTCAATGGCTTCTCAATATAATTCAAGACCAAGACCTGCTGAAATTCTTGTAAATAATGGTGAATCTGAAGTTATAAGAGAAAGAGAAACTTATGATGATTTATTTAGAAATCAAATCCTTCCTGAAAGATTAAAAAAATAATTGGGATTTATTTTTATAATAATGCAAAAATAAATGCAAAAAAATATTTATTGGAGAGATAAAATGGATTTATCAGGATTAAAATTCTCTAAAATGCATGGTCTTGGGAATGATTATGTTGTTATAAATGAATTCAATGAAGAAATAATTCCAGAAAATGAAAAGAATAGCTTTTCACTCGAAATTTGTAAAAGGGGATTTTCAGTCGGTGCCGATGGAGTGATTTTTGTTTGTCCTCCTACTGATGAAGGTCAAATAAAGTTTAGAATATTTAATGCCGATGGTAGTGAAGCAGAAATGTGTGGCAACGGTATTAGATGTTTTTCTAAATATGTATATGATAATGGTATCATTAAAAATAACAAAATTGATGTTGAGACTTTGGGTGGGTTGAAAAAAGTTGAAATAACTCCAAATGAGGAAAATAAGAATATATCTGATTTTTTTAAAGTAGATATGGGCATATCTACTTTTAAAACCTCTGAAATTCCAATGATAGCTGACACAGAAGAATTTTTGGATGAAAAATTGATAGTCAACAATGAAGAAATAGCTATGACTACTGTTAGTGTTGGAAATCCTCATTCTGTAATATTTGCAGAAAATACACAGGACATTGACTTAGATAATTATGGGCCTGCTATTGAAAATCATGAAGCCTTTCCTCAAAGGATTAATGTTCATTTTGTTGAAATATTGTCTAAAAATGAAATTAAGATTATTACTTGGGAAAGAGGTGCAGGTTTTACTTATGCGTGTGGGACTGGAGCTACTTCCTGTGCTTTAGCTGGATTTAAACTTGGTATATTAGATAATAATGTTTTGGTTCATCTTCCTGGTGGAGATTTGGAAATTGAAGTTTACGAAAAAGATGATGAGCTTGGAGCATTTATGAAAGGCGAAGCAAAATTAGTTTTTAATGGGGAAATGTTTTGAAAATATCCTTATTTCTAATTAATCCTTTAAATTAATTTTAATGATTTTTATTATTCATTAAATTTTCTTATATAGTATATTTTTTATAACAAATTTTTTTATTAATATATTATGATATAATGGTTTTTCCATATTTTCATGAATTCTTAAAAATCATAAAAAATATAAAAAGGCAAAATATATTAATACCTTCAATAAGAATATATTAATATTATCAAAGATAGGATAATTTTTCATAATTTTTATTTTAATATAAATTTTAAAAATACTTTTGAAATTATATCTATGATAGTGTAATTTTTAGATGTTATTATCTTTCCATTGATTAATAAATGTCTATATTACTATTTAATAAACTATAATTATACGAGGTTATTCAAATGCAAAGATCAAGAGGATCTAGAAGTAGATCAAGAAATAAAATGACTAAGGTTCCAAGACCTGGAAGATCTAATCCTATAACTAGGAAAATTCAAAAATTCAATAATGATGATTTAGTGCATATTATAATTGACCCTAGTGTACATAGAGGTCAACCACACACCAGATTCCATGGGAAAACTGCTAAAGTAATTGGATATAAAGGAAATGCTTATATTTTATCATTAAATGATGGTAATAAAGCTAAAGAATTGATTGTTAGGCCAGAACACTTAAAACCACAAGAGTGATTCTAATGATAGGGAAGAAAGCATTAGAAAATGAGCCAATTCCTGCAGCTAAAGTAAAAGAAATTTTAGAGGATTTCCAAGAAACTTATGAATTAAGTTATGAACAAAACTTAACATTGGATCATGTTACAAAATTTAACAAACTTTCTTTAGAAGATACTGAGGAATTGATAGAAAAATTAGAGGGTATTGTTAAGAAAAAGCATGCAGTAAGAATTGCTGATTTAATGCCTAAAGATTTATCTGATTTAAGGCTTTTATTTGCTAAAGAGAGAATTCCTATAAAAAAAGAAGAATTAGAAGATATTCTCTCTATTGTTGATGAATATAGGTTTGATGAATAAATTTAAAATTAATTCATTTAAGTTTAATAATTATCTAATAGTTTGTTTTTTTTAAATTTAGACTATTAGATTTTAAAATGCTCTTTATTATATATAATTTATATTAATTTTCGACTATATTTTTGATATATTTTTAGTTATATTAGATTTTTGATATATAATATAAAATTTATCTTGTAAATATGGGTATGCTCTCTTCTTTTTATTTTAATTTACTTATTTTTTATATTCAATACATCTTATGATTTTAACAATAATATTATTAAAAGTTTTCATGTATTAAATTTCCTTGAACTTTTTAAGTTTTTCATATCTATTTATTTAATATTTATTTAATATTTATTTAATATTTATTTAATATTTATTTATTATTAGCTAATGTATGTTTATGAATAAATAAATATCTTAAAATACTTTTTTATCTATGGAATTATTATTTTTAATATCTATAAATATTTTTAAATTATCATAATTATATTTTAACATTATTTAACATTTATAAAAATTTTTAAATATATTTTGCTAATTTATAATTATATAGAAAAGTATTAAATGTAATAGAAACAATATGAAGATAAGTATAACTTAATATATTCTAAATTTAAACAATTTTCACATAAAAATATCATAAAGATATTAATTTAACTATTATAAATAAAACTATTGTAAAAATTGAATTTAAATAAATAATTTCATAAATAATATAAAAATAATTTCATAAATAATTAAAACATAAATAATTTAAAAATAATTCAGAAATAATTCAAATATAATTTAAAATCTTAAAACTATCTATTGATTTATATAATTCAAAATCTATGCTTAATGTTGTGATTAAATGGAAGATGATGCAGTAATATTAGATTATTTGCCTTTAGGATATGTAAAAGAAAATATGTCTAACTTCAAAAAAAAGCCTGTTGCTCAGGCTATTGGAATTGAAAACTTTACCTTATTGGAATTAATTCCAAAAGACAATGTTGACTTAGAAATTCATGAAAATGTTTATATTGGTGCAGGAAAAAGAGATAAAATAAGTAGGGTTAAAGGTAAACTCGATTTTGAAAATTTAACTGCAACAAGTAGGATTGAGATTGATTATGTTATTAATGAAATAATAATGAGTCATGAAGATAAGTACATTAAATGGATTAATGAAGCAGGTCCATTGAGTACACGATTAAATAAATTAGAATTGTTGCCAGGCATAGGTAAAAAACATATGTGGGCTATAATTGAAGCAAGGGAAGAAAAACCATTTGAAAGTTTTGAAGATTTAAAGGAAAGGGTTCCTTTACTTAAAGACCCTGTAGATAGTATAGCTAAAAGAGTCAAGATGGAACTCGATACTACTCAACCAAAAAGAGGTAAAAATAAATATCGTGTTTTTACTCAAACTCCTAGAAGACAAGGTTCAAGAAATAGGGGACGACAAACAAGAAGTAAACCTAGAAAAAGAAATTAATAAATAACCATAATTTTATTTTTCTTTATATTTTTAATTCTTTTATTAGTATTTACCAAACATTTTTTTAAAAATTATTTTACTCAATTTTTAATTATTTAATTAGATAATTTAGTTAAATTTTCTTTTAAACTCAATAGTTTATAAATGATCATGATATATATTATTTTACCCAGATAATCACTTATATTATCATTTTCATGCTAGTTTTTAAATTAATTTATTTATCATGTTATTTATTTATAAAATATAAATTTTAAATATGAAATTAATAATTTAATAAATATTTAAAACAATATTATAAAATAAATAAAATAAATAAAAAATATTGTAAAATATATTTATATAACCATATTGGATTGAAGTGATATTTTGAAAAGTAATGAAGAAAATATAAATAAAAATTCTTTAGCTAATGAAACTAAAATAATACTTCAAAAACACGGTATTCGATTAAATAAAAATCTAGGTCAAAATTATTTAATTGATGATTTTAAGAGAAAAAAAATAATCAATTTCGCTGAAATTTCTAAAAGAGACACCATTCTTGAAGTTGGTCCAGGAATCGGAACACTAACAATAGAAATGTCTAAAAGTGCTAAAAAAATTATAGCTATTGAACAGGATAATAAAATATTTAAAATTTTATCTGAAAGAGTTAAGGATGAAGAAATTGATAATATAGAAATAATTAATGAAGATGCATTAAATGTTGACATATCTATCTTTTCAGAGTGTAATAAGATAGTTTCCAATTTGCCTTATCAAATCTCTTCTCCAATCACATTTAAGTTTTTAGAATTTGATTTTGATTTAGCTATCTTAATGTATCAAAAAGAATTTGCTAATCGTATGATTGCTAAAACTGGTGAAAAAAATTATTCAAGGCTTTCAGCAATGTTACATTTTAAAACTGATATTAAATTTTTGGATAATGTGTCTCCTCAATCTTTTATACCTCAACCAAAAATTTATTCCTCAGTTATCAAACTAACTCCTATAAAAAATGAAAAATATTTTTTAAATATGGAAAATGAAAGAGATTATTCAAAAATTTGTAAAGCAATTTTTCCTCATAAAAATAAGAAAATTAGGAATGCTTTAATCGATTCAAGGAATATTTTGGGATACAATGATAAAAAATCATTGAAATGCCTATTAGATTCTAATTCTAGTTTAGAGCCTTTTTTAGCTAAAAGAGCTGTAAAAACTTCTCCTGAAGAAATATTAGAATTGACTAATTTGATTAAACCAATTATAAAATTATAATTAATAAAATTTTTAATCATAATTAATAATGGATTGTTATCTAAGATAATCAAAACATGAATTTAAAGGGATATGGGGAATATAAAAACATTTTTGAGAAATATATAAAGAATTAAATGTTGGAGATAAAATATGGTTGTGGGGAAATAAATGAAAGTTGGAGAGTTTAATATTGAAACAGAAGATATGGTTTATGAACCATCAGATGATAGTTTTCTTTTAATCGATAATTTAAATATTAAAACTGGTGAAAAAGTTCTTGAAATAGGAACTGGATCGGGTATAGTTGCTATGTATGCATCAAAAATTGCTGATGAGGTTTTAGCTACGGATATTAATTTCAATGCTATTGAACTTGCAGAAAGAAATCTTTTAGCTAACAAAATTAAAAATGTAAAATTACTTTTTGGAGACTTGTTCGAACCAATAAAAGCAGATTTTGAAAGTGAACAAAATTTTGATGTTATTTTGTTTAATACTCCATATCTTCCAACAGATGAATGTGAAATTTTAGAAGATAATTTAAATTATGCTTTTGATGGAGGATTAGATGGAAGAAAAATAATCGATCCTTTTTTAGACCAAGTTAAAAATTATTTAAAGAAAGGGGGAAGAATTCAAATGATTCAATCTTCACTTTCTAATATTGAACAAACTTTATTAAAACTAGAAGAATTAGGATTTTTAACAGAAATTACAGCTAGTGAGAAGTTTTTCTTTGAAGAAATAGTTTTAATAACAGGTTTTTTAGATTAATTATATAATTATTAATATATAAAAATAAAATAAATAGCTAAATATATAAAATAACGGAAATATCAAATATATAAAAATAAAATAAATAGCTGAATATATAAAAATAAATGAAATTAAAATTTTCAAATTCGAAAATAAAAAAATAATAATGTATATGTTAATTACAATATTAATTAATTATATAATTCTAATCCAATTATAATTATATTTTTTTTTATCATATTTTTTTATTAAAAGTTAATTTTTTATTAAAATTAACCTGTAACAGTCACTTTTAACATTTTATCGCCTTGTTTTACGGAATTAACTATATCCATTCCAGATATAACTTTTCCAAAAACAGTATGGACTCCATCAAGGTGAGGTTGTGGGGAGTGAGTTATGAAAAATTGGCTTCCTCCAGTATCTTTCCCTGCATGTGCCATAGATAAAGCACCAGTTCCATGTTTATTATCATTTATTTCACATTTAATTGTGTAACCAGGGCCACCTGTCCCATTTCCTTTTGGACATCCGCCTTGGATTACAAAATCATCAATAACCCTATGGAATGTTAACCCGTCGTAAAATCCTTCTTTAGCTAATTTTTCAAAATTAGCAACAGTATTTGGTGCATCTTTTTCAAATAATTCTAATTCTATGTTACCTTTTTCAGTTTCAATTATTGCTTTTTTCATGATATCACAAATTTGATTTAATTTGAAATTTAATAATGTAAAATATTATTTTTATAAATATTTTATATATTTTTTAAGAATATTTTATAATATTTTTATAAATATATTATAATATTAAATTATTTTATATATTTTTCTAGATAATATTATAAACAGGTTTATTAAAAATATATCATTAAATATTATGTTTGTTATTGTATATTTAATTTTGTATTTTTGATTAAATTAAGTATAATTATATAAATGAATAAAAATAAAAATGTTATTTATATTGAGGAATAAGAATGAATAATAAGGAAATTATAGATTTAGATTCAAAATATATTATGCAAACTTATGGACGCCAACCAATTGCTTTAACTCATGGGGAAGGAGTTCTTATTTGGGATGCCGATGGAAATCAATATACTGATTTTTTTGCAGGGATAGCTGTAAATGCACTTGGTCAATCCCACCCAAAAATCATAGAAACTATTCAAAAACAAGCAGAAAAACTCATTCATGCTTCTAATGTATATTATACAGAAGAACAAGTAAAACTTGCAAAAAAATTAGTTGAAATAACCCTATTTGATAGAGTTTTTTATGCAAATAGTGGGGCTGAAGCTAATGAAGGAGCTATAAAGTTAGCTAGAAAATATACTGGTAAAGGAGAGATTATAGCTACAAATAATTCTTTTCATGGAAGAACTCTAGTCACTGTCACTGCTACTGGTCAGAATAAATATAAAGAACCTTTTAAACCACTGCCTCCAGGTTTTAAACATGTTCCTTTTGGGGATAGTAAAGCAATAGCTGATGCTATTAGTGAAGATACTGCAGGAATACTTATAGAAGCTATTCAGGGGGAAGGTGGAGTTATTGTTCCTCCAGAAAATTATTTAAAAGAAGTTGAAGCTATTTGTAGAGAGAAAGATGTTCTTCTTATTTTAGATGAAGTTCAAACAGGATTTGGTCGAACTGGTGAAATGTTTGCCTATGAATTGTATGGAATCAAACCAGATATTATGACAATAGCTAAAGCTTTGGGTAGTGGTTATCCTATTGGTGGAATTTTAGCTAGAGGAGAAGTAGCTAATGCTTTTGATTATGGGGATCATGGTTCAACTTTTGGAGGGAATCCTTTAGGATGTGCTGTTGCAATGACAGTTATTGATACAATAAAAGATGAAAATCTATTAGAAAACTCAAAAACAGTTGGAAAATATCTTAAAAATAAATTAAATCAATTAAAGGAAAAATATGATTTTATAATTGATGTTCGTGGCTCTGGTTTGTTCTTAGCTGTCGAAATTAATCGAGAATCAGCAGAATTTGCTAATAAAATGAGGGAAAAAGGATTTTTGATAAATTCAACAGCTGGAAATGTTCTAAGATTTGCGCCACCTCTTATAATAACTACTAATCATGTTGATCATATGATTGTAGCATTAGATGAAGTGTTTTCTGAGATTTAGATATTATTTTTATATAATAATATCTATTAATATTTAAATAGAAAGGATTATTAAAAATATTAAATTTTAAATATTATTAATAAAACCTAAAATACTGATGGATTTTATTTAATATTTCTCCAAAAATATAATTAACCTACTCCAATAACATCTAACTCTTTACAAATAGCTTTTGTTCCCAATATCTCACTAACACTTGGGGTTGTTCGATCATCATCACTTGAAATTAGTTCTTTTATATATAATCCACCTTGTGTTTTTACGGTCATTTCAAATTTCTTAGAAGTAAGGGGTTTAGTTGAAAGTTCTTTAACTTCTCGTTGTCTTATTTTGTCAGCTCTTCTATGAGCTACTCTTTGAGGAGTTTGTTGATCAATTATTGTTTTTTCTAATCTTTCTTTTAGTTTAGCTAATTGTTCATCACTAATATTATCCTCACATTCTACTAATGCACGATAAATTTTAAAGGTATCTGGAGATGAAACTTTAATTTCGGCCTTTTTTTTCCTATCTGTGTATTTTAAATCTATGTATTCTGTTTTTCCTTTTGAATGTTCATTAACTTCTTTAGCTAACTTTTGAAGATCTAATTTTCTAATTTTGGGTTCTTTTATTTCAAGAACAAATGGACGGCCTGTTCCAAGCATTTTTACATCAATATCTTCTCTTCCAGCACCATGAAACTTAGCTTCATATCCTCTTGTTTTATCTAGAAAAATTTCTGAAATTAACTCTTCTACAGACTCTTTATACATCTTTCCGGTTCCACCACATTCACTGCAACCTTTACCTTTACATTTTCTACAAGGCCATTTAGTTTGGGGAATACCACGAATTAATTTCCTGTATCTGCCCTCTATAAATATTGGATTTATCTGTATTCTTATTTTAATAGCTGATAAATCGTTTGATTCAGATTTTTGACTGTTATCATCATTATTATCTTTATTTTCCTGAATTAATTTTCTTAAATCAACCATAATTACAATATCTGGATTATCAAAATCTACTTCTTTATCTAACTCTTTTTCAAGTAATTTCCCTATTTCCCGATTAATTTCTTTTTTAATATTTTCAACATCTAAATCTAAAGCTTCATTTAACCATTCATCCCTATTTAATATTTCTTCAGGTATTTTTGATCCTATTAAAAATGTATCAAACTCTAAGTTTAGATAATCAATCTTCCCTTGGATTCTTTCTAAAATATTTCCATTTTTAATGTTTTCATCTATTTTAAATAGGATATCATTACATGTTTCACATTTTGTTTCTTCATCACCTTTTTTAGATTCAATAGAAATTTTTTCTCGAATTAATTTTCCTTTTTCCTCATTTCCATCAGTTTCTGAAGATTCAATCATATTTGAAAACTTTCTTCCAAGGCAACGATTACATATATTTCCATTATTTAGTTCAACAAGTTTATTTGCTTTTAAATGTACATTTTGGTCCATGATATCATTCTTTTTGAAAAATATTATTAGAAAATCATTTTATCTATTTCATTAATTATTATTTTATTAAATAAAATTAAAACTACTAATAATAATAATATATTTAATATTTGTAATATTTATTGAAATTAATTAAAATCAGCTTATTAAATTTAAATTATATATAAGGTAAAATATGGAATAAATAAAATTAAATTAATTATCTAAATTAATTATCTAAATTAATTATCTAAATTAATTATCTAAATCATTAATCAATGTCTTCGATTGTTGACTCAATTACAACTTTTCCATTAATAACATCTAATTTAACAAGGGTCATAAGTGAGGATCCAGTAGTTTCTTCTACAATAGCTTTACCATCACCTTTCTCAACAATAGCTATTGATTCAACTATTTCAACACCTAAATTTTGAAGAGCTTTAATAATGGCTATATAAGTTCCACCAGTACTTACAACATCATCAATAAGAAGAATTTTGTCTCCTTTTTTTAATGAGTTGATGTATAAATTTGCTTCACCATATCCTGTTTTTTGAAATACTGGAACTTCTCCAGTAAGCCCATATTCTCTTTTTCTAATAACTACAAATGGTATGCCTGTTTCAAGTGATAGGGCAGTAGCTAGATGAATCCCCATGGCTTCAACACAAACTATTCTGTCAATGTTTAAATTAGCTTTTTCTTTTATAATAGCTACTATTTCTTTCAATACTTCTGGCTTCATTTCAGGAATTCCGTCTGTTACTGGATGAACGAAATAATTGTATTCTCCTTTTTTTACAATTGGAGATTCTATTAATGTTTTTTTTAATTCTTCTAGCATTGTTTTTACCCCTTAATTTCATGAATAATATAGAATAATGATAATTAGATAAATTATGAATATATTATTTTTATTATTATTTTATTAATACTGAATTATAATCAAATTTTTATAGTATTAAATGTTATACTAATTTTATAGTCTAATTTTAAAATCATTAATTATTTATTTAAAGATAAATAAATATATTTTTATATATTATTATATTATAATTTTTATAATAATAATTATAATTTTTTTATAATAATATTATAATTTTTATAAATATTTATATATAAATATAAAATGCTATTAGTATAATAAATGTTAATGTTAGTGATTATAAGGTATATAACTATTTAGTATTTTATAAGAGTTATATAATTAATATTTTTTAAATATTTCATAATTTTCAAAAACTTCAAGTTTTTGACAGTTTCGTATTTTAATTATTATTTATTTAGTATTTACAATTTTATTATTAATTTATAATCAAAAATCCTGGTCTGGTGATTAAATGTTAGGAAATTTAGGGAAAAGTCTTACTAATACAATGAAAAAATTAGCAGGAATGACCGTCATCGATGAGAAAACTATTAAAGAAGTTGTTAAAGACATTCAAAGAGCTTTAATTCAGTCTGATGTTAACATATCTTTAGTATTAAAATTATCAAAAAGAATTGAGGATAGAGCCCTTAATGAAAAACCACCAAAAGGAATTACTCCACGTGAACATGTTATCACTATTGTTTATGAGGAAATGGTAAACCTTCTTGGAAGTGAGCCACATGAACTTGAAATAGTTGATAAACCTTTTAAAATAATGTTCTTAGGTTTACAAGGAAGTGGTAAAACAACAACTATTGGAAAATTATGTAGATTTTTACAGAAAAAAGGTTTTTCACCAGCTGTTGTTTCTACAGATACTTGGAGGCCAGCTGCTTATGAACAACTAAAACAGCTAACTGAAGAAATGCAAATATCTCTTTATGGCGATCCTAACAATAAAGATGCTGTTGATTTAGCTGAAAAAGGACTTAAAAAATTTAAAAATCAAAAAATAATTATTTTTGATACTGCAGGAAGACATAAAGAGGAAAAAGACCTTCTTGAAGAAATGGAAAAACTTTCGTCTGTAATAGAACCAAATGAAGCTATGTTAGTCATCGATGGAACTATTGGTCAACAGGCTGGAGAACAAGCTAAAGCATTTGCAACTACTACTGATGTTGGTTCAATTGTAATCACAAAACTTGATGGTTCTGCTAAAGGTGGAGGTGCTCTTTCAGCTGTTGCTGAAATTGGCGCTCCAATTAAATTCATTGGTACTGGTGAAAGAATAGATGACTTCGAAGTTTTTGACCCTGAAAGATTTATTTCACGTTTACTTGGAATGGGCGATATTAGAAGTCTAATTGAAAAAGCTGAAGAAGTTGTGGATGAAGATGTAGCTGCAGAAACAATGAATGCTATGTTAAGTGGTAAATTCACAATAAAAGATATGGAAAATCAATTTGAGATGATGAATAAAATGGGTCCAATGAAACAAATTATGAACATGATTCCTGGGCTTGGTGGAAAAATACCTAAAGAAGCTTCTCAAATGACTGAAGATAAAATAAACAAATATAAAATTATAATGTCTTCTATGAGCAACTATGAAAAAGAAAATCCAAAAGTCATTAAACAGTCTAGGGTAATGAGAATTGCAAAAGGCTCTGGAGTTAAAAATGAAGAGGTTAAAGAGCTTTTAAAGTATTATAATAATACAAAAAAGGCAATGAAAGGTATAGGTAAACGTGGAATGGGCGGAGGATCTATGGGTCGTCTGATGGGTCAATTTATGAGATAATTTTTTTCTATGAATTTTCCTTATTTTTTCTCATTTTTCATGATTTTTAAATTTATTATAATGTCGATTTAATATGTCACTATATGATATGAATATTCAAAAAGCTGTAAATGCTATTAAAAAAAGAAATGCTAAAAATATTGGGCTTCAATTTCCAGAGGGTCTTAAAACTCAGGGAATAAATATTGCAAAGATTCTTGAAAAGGAAACTGGGGCAAATATTATAATTTCTGGAGATCCTTGTTTTGGGGCTTGTGATGTAAGTGATAACAAAATGGGGGATATTGTTGATTTAATTATTCATTATGCACATACTCCTCTTCCAATTAATTATAATGTTCCGATATTATTTATTGAGGCATATTCAAGTGTTGATATTTATAAATCTCTTGATGAATCTCTCGATTTAATAAAAGATTATTCAAAAATCGCTATAGCAACTACAACACAACATTTAAATCTAATAGATGAAATAAAAGATTATTTAGAGGATAATGGAAAAGAAATTGTTTTTGGATCTTCTAAAAGTACTCTTAAGGGCCAGGTATTAGGTTGTAATTTTTCTTCTATAAAAAATCTTGATGCTGATGCATTTCTTTTTGTAGGTAGTGGAAACTTTCATCCATTAGGTATTCATCTTTTTACTAAATCTCCTGTAATAGCAGCAGACCCTTACATGGGTGAGGCTAGAAATATAGAAGAATTTGCCGATAAAATTTTAAGAATAAGGTTCGCAAGAATAACCAAGGCAAAAGATGCAAAGAAATGGGGTATATTAATCTCTTCTAAAGAAGGGCAATATAGGTTTGAATTGGCCAAAAAAATAAAGAAGGAACTTAACAATGATGGAATGGAGGCTTATTTTATAATGATAGATAATATAACTCCTGATTCATTATTGCATTACATGGATTTAGATGCCTTTGTAGTTACAGCTTGTCCAAGAATCGCTATTGATGACTCTCAAATGTATAAAAAACCATTAATAACTCCTCAAGAATTGGAAATTGTTCTTGATAAAAGGAAATGGGAAAATTATCAACTTGATGAGATATTATTCCATGAAAAAGATAAATATTAATTTTTTAGATAATTAATTTAGTATTATCAGATAATTAATTTATTATTATTAGATAATTAATTTAGTATTATTAGATAATTAATTTACTATTATAAGATAATTAATTTGATATATAATTTAAAATTTGTTTGTTAAATGTTTTATATAAAATCTTTAGTTTATACACAATTAATATATATGATGAAATTCAAAATTTATAACTTGCAACAGTATATTATGTAGAAATAAATTTTATAGAAATATATTTATAGAAATAAATTTTAAAAATTCTATATACTAAAAAATTTAATGCAATCAAAAATTTAATCTAATTCCGTTGAATATAATTAAAAATAAAGATATCAAGGGGTTTATTTTATTATCTATCTTATTAAATTTCATTAAAATTCTTATTTTTAGAGGTATAAACATGAAAGTAAAATCTGGAGACTTTGTAATGCCGGGAGATATTCTTGGTGTTAGTGAACAATTTTTGCCTGATAAATGGACTTATGATGATGAAGGTTATATAAGAGCATCTGTTTTAGGAACAGTTGATATTAATTCTTCGAATAAAAAAGTTTCAATACTTCCATCTTCAGGGAATCCTGCAGTTTTAAATGTAGGCGATAGTGTCTATGGGGAAATTACTGATGTTCGTGGTCAAAGAGCAATGATAAATGTTCAAAAAATGAAAAATAATGATAGAAAATTGGCTCTTCCTTATATGGCAGCAATACATATATCTCAGGTTAAAAAAGGATATTTGGATAAATTAACTGATGCCTTTAGAATTGGAGATATTATTGAAGCTAAAGTATCAAAAATAATGGGAGATAATTTAGACCTTAATACTGAAAATGAGGAAGATGGTGTTGTAAAAGCTATGTGTACTCGTTGCCGCGCATATATGATACCAACTGGTAGAAAAGATGAAGTTTACTGTGAAGTCTGTGATAAAAAAGAAAAAAGAAAGATTTCTACAAACTATGATTGCTGAGGAATAAAAAGAACTTTTGAGATTTTTATATTAGTAATTTTTTGCATAAATTTTTCATTTATGATGTTTCTAGAATATTTCTCATAATTTGTTATATTTTTGATTAATTTTAAATATACATTTTTTATTAAATAAGATTTTTATTAACTGATATTTTTATTAAATAAGATTTTTATTAACCGATATTTTTATTTACTGAATTAAATTAATAATATTTCTATTAGTAATTTTTATATTACTTATTATTTAATTTATTTTAGCTATTATTTATTGATGATTTATAGGATGATAAGATGGATGATATTGAGATTTTAAGAAGTACAAAATTAGAACTTGAGATAATGATTCCTGGTGAAAGCCATACCATTTGTAATGCTCTGAGAAAAATTCTCATGGAAGATGAAGATGTTGATTATGCTGTTTATGGTATTGACCACCCTTTAATTGGTGAGCCAATAATAACAATCAAAGTTAAAAGAACTAAAGATCCTAAAAAAGCACTATTAAAAGCTTCAAATCAATTAAAAGAACAATCAAACGAGTTTAAAAAACTCGTAGAAGCAATATAATTGTGTATTTCAATTGATAATATATTATTGATTATATATTATTGATTTGTATTTTATTTTAGGTTAGTAAATATTCTATTTAGTTTAATTTAACTATTATTTATTATTGGCTTAAGTTTATTGTTAGCTAATATTTTATTATTATGTGCTATTTATATTATTTTTAATTTTTCCAATTATTTTTTTTATATTGTGTAAATCATATTTTGGTTTATAATTAATGTTTGTTGGGATATAATTGTCTGATTACAAAAAACCTTCTATAACTGTTGATATAATTATTTTTAATGAAAATCATAATGATTTTAGAAAATCAATTAGAAATAATGAATTTATTTTAATTAAAAGGAAAAACAGCCCATACAAAGATCACTGGGCAATTCCTGGCGGATTTGTTGATTATGGGGAATCAGTTGAATGTGCTGCTTTAAGAGAAGCTAAAGAAGAAACAGGGATTGATATTAAAATTTGTGAATTGTTTGGTGTTTATTCTGATCCAAAAAGGGATCCTAGGGGCCATACAATAACTATTGTTTATTTGGCTATGGGGAATTTTGATAATATAAAAGCAGGTAGTGATGCTTCAGATTCATTTATTTCATCATTTAATGATATAATTAACCTTGATCTTGCTTTTGACCATAATAAGATATTATCTGATGTTTTCAATAGATTAAAATGATTTCATACTAATATAAATTTATAAAATTCTCCAATAATCAATTTTTCATGTAATTATATTAACCATTAATTAAATTTAATAGGAATAAATTAATATAATATAACCAATTAAAATATAACAAAATTAATATATAAAAAAATTTTAACAGTAGAATTTTAATGGAATTAAACTTTCAATATAAAAATTTTTTAAATAAAATTTTTTAAGTTTTAATATAGATAATACTTTTAATAATTTCAAATATTATTCATATTTATTAATTATATATTATTTTGGGATTTTAGGATTATTATTAAAAATTATATTATTAGGAGGAATATTATGGAGTTTTGTCCTAAATGTGGGGCTATGATGCTTCCAAATGGTGATAAATTTCAATGTAAATGTGGATATTCAAAGGATTTAACTGAGGAAGATGCTAGTCAATATGAGGTTAATGAAAAAGTTGATGCAAAAGATAATGTAATAATGAAAGGGGAAGAAATTAACACACTCCCTACAACAAAAGCTACATGCCCTAAATGTGGACATGAAAAAGCTTCTTGGTGGTTACAACAGACTCGTAGTGCTGATGAAGCAGAAACTAGATTTTTAAGGTGTTTAAATTGTAAACATACTTGGAGAGAGTATGATTAATTATTTATCTTAGAATTATTAGCTTTTATTAATTTTTCAGTTACATATATTAATTTATCTTGTTTTATATTAAATGAGGTATGTTTCTAATAATTAAATTCATATTCATTTTTTTATTTTAACTATTTATTCTTTTTAAAATACTATTTTTTTTCATTAAATAGTCAATTTTATATTTTTCCCTATTGGGAATTACAATTTATTTGATTTTATTGTTATATACTGGTTAAATTTCAATTTAGACTTATTAGCTAAAATATTAATTATTAAATATTAAAAATTTAAATATAAAAAAATTTTATCAATAATTAATTTTATCAATAATTAATTTTATTATTTTAATTATTATAGATATGAAAAATTGCCACTATTATCATTATATGAGAATTTATTTAATATTTCAATATAATTTATGCTATTGATTTATATATCATAAGTTTTTATAGTTAATTAAAAACTAATATATTGTTCTAAATATATTTTTAAAAAATTTTTTAAAAAATTTAGTTTATATTAAAAAATAATCATATTTAATGGTATTTTAAAAAATAATAAATATTTTAAAATTTTGTTGAGGAAATCCAATGGCTGATTCCAAAAAAAATTCTGATGATGAATCAATTTTTGATAAAGTTGTTTCATCTATTAATAAAATTGATGAATTTGATAATGAAAATAAATCAGATGAAGAAAAAAAAGAAGTCAATAATGAAAAAAAAGAGAAAAATTCTGATGATGAACTTTTTTTAACTTCTAAAACAGACGAAATTCTTTCAAATGATTTTAAACGTAAATTCCCATTTTTAGCAATAATTGGTATTGTATTGGGCATAATTATTATTTTAGCAGGTATTTTTCTTATTTTAGGTGCTTCTGAAAGAGTTGTTGATAGTGTTGCATCAGGTGAGACTGGAACATTAGCTATTTTTGTAATATTTTTGGGAATTGTGATATTGGGGGCATCATCACTTGTAATTTTATCAAAAAATAGTCCTATTTCTGATAAACTTGATAATTTAGAGGATTTAAAATTATTGGATGAGGATGAGGATTCAAAAAGAAAAAATAATTCAAAAAATAAGGATTCGGATGAAACTGTTGATAAATCTAAAGGTGAATATGCTGATTTAGATAATGAAACAAAAAGAACTTCCAAATTAAATAATTCCGATGATTTTAAAAAGTTTAAAGAACTTGATGAAGATGGAAACGAAATTTCAAGTAATGATGGGGAAAATAATGATAAAAAATATGATATTTTAGATATTGATGGAGAATTATCTAATTCAACTCATGCCAAATCTGATTCTCATGATGATGAAGGATCTAATGAGCATTTAATTCAAGATACCAATGACATTAATTTAACAGATGGCAAAATTATTTCAAAAGAAGATTCTAACGAAATTTCATCAAATAATACTTCTTTAAATGTTGATTCTGATAATGATATTAAAAATAAAGAACATAAAAAAGAAAATTCTGATGAATAATTAATTATAAATTATCATATTGTCTTATATTTTTTAAATTATTCTATTTAGATTATATTTTTGAATTATAAAATTTATTTTATAATTTATAAATTATATCATTTATTTTATAATTTTTGATAAATTAGATAAATATAATTAGTATATTATAAATTTTTAAATTATATTATCGATTTTGAAAATTTAAATTCTAATTCATAAAACTTTAAAAATCTATATATCTATAAATATGATGAAGAACTATCATATATATACATTATACATGGTGAATAACATTGAACACATTGTTATCAATAGATTAGAATAATTATTATATATATTAAAATTATCCTACCTATATTAAAAATGGATTTATATTAAAATAATTTTTTTATTTATTATTAAATACAAGTTAATGTTATTTAAAGTCTTAAAACAGTTAAAGAGATGATTTTAAAATGTTTAAAGCGGAATTAAGTAATCCCAATATTTTAAAAACAAGTTTTGATGCTATTTCATCTATTGTTGATGAAGTACAAATTCAAACTGATAGTGAAGGCATTAGATTGGATGCCCTAGATCGTAGTCATATCACATTTGTTCATTTAGAACTCAAATCAACTTTATTTGATGAATATGTATGTGATGAACCAGAAAAAATCAATATAGATACTGATGAGTTTGTTAAAGTTTTAAAACGTTCTAAAAGTGATGATAGAGTAATAATGTCTCTTGATGAAGGAAGTTTCATTATAACTTTTGAAGGAGAAGCTAAAAGAACTTTTAAAATCAGATTAATTGATATAGATCAGGAACCACCATCACCTCCAAAATTAGACCACCCAACTCAATTTGAGATTCCATTTGCCCTTTTAAAAGATTCTATTGCTGATATTGATATATTTTCAGACAAAATATCTTTAAAAGTAGATAATGAATACTTTAGGGCTGGTGCTGAGGGTGAATTTGGAGATGCGAATATTGAATATTTGCATGGAGAAAAAATCGAAAATGATGCTAAATCTGTATTTTCTCTTGAAAAAATTAGGGAAATGTTAAAAGCAGATAAATTTTCTGATATTGCTGTCATTAAACTTGGAGATGACATGCCTCTTGATCTTAAACTTAAAATGATTTCTGATGATGGAGAACTTAGTTTTTTACTTGCTCCAAGAATAGAAGCTGAAGATTAGCTCAGTTTCTAATTTACATTTTATTTGTTTCATTTTTGCTTTATTTATTTAATTATTTTATTTTAACTCATTTAATTTTTTTAATTCAGCATATGGTGGTGTTTAATACTGCTTTTATTGAATTTAGATTTATTGGATAAATATTTATTATAATTTGAATTTTTAAAATTAATTTCAAAATATAAAAATATTTTAATATGCACAATTTAATAAATGTTAAAATTTAATCCTAATATAAGAATATAATTTTCATAAATAAATAAAATATAAAAATTATATTAAATAATATTAAAAATAAATTAGAGATGATTACTTTTGGAAGATCAATTTTTTGCTAAATTACGTGAAATACAAAGAAAAGAACGTGCAAATAGTTCATTAGCTAGGGTAGGGACTGATTTTTATAAAAGAACTCATAGATATTTAGATAATATTAGGGAAATTGCTGTAAATGATCCTTTTTCTGAAGAAAGTGACTTATTAAAGAATGCTCAAAGAGTAGCTACTGAAATTTGTGAGATTAGAGAACATAAGATTGCTGATGCAGCTGTCATGAATATACATAGATCTTATCATCTTTTTCAGGGGAAACCCCAATTCGATTTAATTGATACAACACCTCTAAACATTACTGATGAGGAGGAAAAACTCTATTTTTCATTTGTCGATGTTTTAAAAGCTCATAGAAGATCTATATCTTTAGATGAATTAACAACTGATGATAATATTCAGGTAAATAATTTGGATTCTGAATCTAATTCAGAGGCTAATTCTAATGCTAAATCTGACTCACTAAATAAAGATTCTAAAAAAATTAATAATGATAATATTTCAGATTATAGTTCAGATAGTATAATAGATAATAATAAAGTTATTACTAATAATAATGATAATAAAGTTATTACTAATAATAATGATAATAAAGTTATTACTAATAATAATGA
>NZ_CALGFC010000070.1 GCF_937881195.1 uncultured Methanobrevibacter sp.
ATTATGGAACATCTTTCCTTTGGAGTAATACACAGCAGGAGCTTTCTATTTATGACAAGCTGGTTGAGATGGAGGCAAAGGCAAAGAAAGAGAAGAAGGAAATAGACATAACAAAGTTTCCTGCTCAAACAATGAGGTTTGAGTATAGGCTCAAGAATAGAAAGAAGGTGCATAACATATTGGGATTTTCTAAAGTGGGGGAGCTTCCTAAAAATTGGGATGAAATAAAACACAAGTTTATAAATGTTTGGGAGAAAGATATTTTCAATAAGGAAGTAGCTGACATAAATGTTATTGCAAGCAAGCAAATAATAAAGGAGCTTCTCTCTTTCTATGAATTGAATAACAGAAATTATGTAGCTGAATATTTGAAAGCAGTAGGAGCACACACAATAGAAAGGGAGCAGGGATTAGAAGCCTTGAGGTTGGCTATTAGGGAGGTTGAGAGGGAAAAGAATTCTAAGAGAACAACAGCATTGAATAAGGAAATAAGAACATTGGAAAAGGTTGAGGAGTATAGCTCTCTTATTAGGCTATTGAGAAAAGATAAAGAACCAACAACCCTAAAGGATTTATATAAGGAGCTTCAAGAAAAAGTTTGCTTGAATTGAGCATGGCAAACTTTGACATTTTTTGACTATTTATAACCAGAAAATGACCACCTTTGTACCTAAAGTGGACACTTTGGACACTATAAAAAAGGGAACAGCTCATAGAAAAACATAGAAAAGCATAGAAAAAACATGAGAAAACATGAGGTTTTGTGAGGTTTTTGTTATTGGAAGTCTTTTCATTATGGAGTTTTTGGAGTGCTAAAAAAAATATGTACCAATATATACATAGGGGTAAAGGAGGAGAGCCTATAAGTTTATAAGTTTATATATTTCCCCTGATAACAGGAGAAAACAGGGGAACAAAGTAAAAAATAGTAAAGAATAGTAAGAACATCTAACAGGTTAGACACACAGAAAAGAGGAGTAAAGGATGAAAAACATTATTAGACACTATAAGAACAGGAGCAAGTATTATGCAACTATCAGAAGGTATGTACCCTCTTGAGGGAAATAAATTTTATATCAATGGTAAGAAGTTTGCAGTATTAGAAAGAAAGAAAGACACACACAAAAAACCAAAAAATTATTTGGCTTTGCTTTCACCCTTCCAATATATAAGCAGTCTATTCCCTGCTGGTGAAGGTGAAAAATATAACTTGGATTTTCAACAAGAACTGTTTGAGCTTGAGCTCAACAGAAAAGAGGGGAGAGCAGTACTCAAAAAAATTGAGCCTATAGAATAATTGTATACTGTCTGTTATGCTATAATGTAAACATATAAAAGGATTGTTATGAGTGCAAAAAATAAAATAATTTCCTTGAGGGTTGAGGAAGATTTATACAATGAGCTTGAAAAGCAAGCAGAAGCAGAGGGAGAGAATATTTCCAATATAGTTAGGGAAATGATTTATGCCTTTGTGTATTCTCAATCTAAGTACAGGGAGCTCAATAAAGTTATTACAGTGAAGGGGGAGAACATAAAGGAATTTATAAATGAGGTGGAGGGTAGAAGGGAGCTCATAAATAAAAGTTTGCTTAGCTCAAGGGATTATATAGAACAGCTTGAGAATATGAATAGTTTATTTGAAGATGTTATGAAAAGCCTTGAGGAGCAGGTAAAAAGGGGGGCTCATAAAATAAGTGATTTGAAGGTGAAGGGATGAAAAATGGAAAATGAAAAGAGCTTTCCTGTAGAAAGCTCCTCTCACATATTTGGTTTTTCTTTTTGGGTTACTTTGATTGTATATCAACTGTCTAAGAATTTCAACACTTTCCCCAAAAGAAAAACTCAAAAAGAAAAAATCCCCTTGTATAACAATAGGGATTTTTACACAAACTTTGTAACACTTGAGCCTGTGAGGGGGAAAAACCATGATTGACACAATGCAATTATGTTTGAGCAATTGGGAAGTAGCTGACAATTCAAGGGTTACCATAAAGCCTTCTCCTATGGATTATGGAACAGGGGAGCTCACTGCTGATTTTCCATTATGGAGTAGCTCAAAGGGAAAAGAGATTAGAGGAGCAGGTGCATATTTCAATAATGATGATTTGCAGGTGGATGTAAGAGCTTATGTTTATGGTGCTCCTCAGTGCTTTGTAAAATTCTCAATTCCTAAAATACATAATGGAGAAAATTATTACTCAGTGGGGAGAGATGGAACACAAGCAGTACTTAACAGGGTTGAGGGGGAATTGTATGAAGCAGGTATAAAAGCAGACATAGAGCAGGCTTCTATTTCAAGGATTGACACTTTCAAGAATGTAATAACAGAAGAACCCTTTATGGCTTATTCCCCTTTATTCTCCCTTCTCAAGGCAAGCAGAAGGCTCAGAAGGGATTATGGAACATCTTTCCTTTGGAGTAATACACAGCAGGAGCTTTCTATTTATGA
>NZ_CALGFC010000071.1 GCF_937881195.1 uncultured Methanobrevibacter sp.
TGATGTTCCTGTGATGTTGTTGTTGACGAAGGTTATATTGGTGTTGTTGCTGCTGTCTGCACCCAGAGAAACACCATAGTATGTTCCTGTGATGTTGTTGTTGACGAAGGTTATATTGGTGTTGTTGCTGCTGGATGCATCCAGATAAACACCAACTGATGTTCCTGTGATGTTGTTGTTGACGAAGGTTATATTGGTGTTGTTGCTGCTGTCTGCACCCAGAGAAACACCATAGTATGTTCCTGTGATGTTGTTGTTGACGAAGGTTATATTGGTGTTGTTGCTGCTGGATGCATCCAGATAAACACCAACTGATGTTCCTGTGATGTTGTTGTTGACGAAGGTTATATTGATGTTGTTGCTGCTGTCTGCAACAGATAAACACCCTCGTATGTTCCTGTGATGTTGTTGCCTGTAAAGGTTATATTACTATCACAACCTACAGCTCTTATACGAACACCATTAGAATTACTTGGGCCATTACCAATTATAGTATTACCTACTAAAGAGACATCTATAATTGCTCCACTATAATCTGGAGCATAAATATAAACCGCCCCATAATCCCAATAATCAACTAAAGAGTTAATAGTATTGTTTTCAATCTTTATTCCTTTTAAATCAGCACCATCACTACCAATATTAATACTAATATCATTAGTTGTAATATTATTATCAACAATTGTCAAACCACCACTATTAGATTTTATACCTGTATCAAAACCAATAATAGTTAAATTTATTATGCGAACGTTCACTGAAGTAATGTTAAATAAAGTACCAGTTCCTGATATTACTACACCACCTTTACTTTGACCAATGATAGTTGCATTACGCTTAACATCAATTTGACTAAAAGTATAATCTCCATCAGCAAGACGAATCTCCAAATCATCATCGACATCAGTATCAATAACATTTTGAATATCAGAAGTAGTATTACTATTATCCATATCATAAGTAGCTGCACTAACAGCTGATAAACTAAAAAGTAATAAAACAGCTGAAATAGCTAAAACAATTGAAATAAAACGTTTATTTGTCACAAACAAGATTTTCACCTCCTGATCCAATCAATTTATACAATAATTATTATTTTATACAATAACATAAATGAGGTAATGCTCACTATGTTACAATTAATATGTTACCCTAATCATATAAAAAGATTTCTATAAATACAAAAAATTAATCATAAAACAATATCTCATTAAAATATAAATCAACAAAAATAAGAAATAACTGTTAAAAGAATAAAAAAGCAATAATGAATAATAAATTTCTAAAATAAAACAAATAAAGTAATACAAAAAATAAAACAAATAATATAAGATAATAAATAAAAATAAATATTATAATAGCTTTAAATTGATAAATAGTATTTATAATAAAATATAATCAAGTGTATGCTAATAAAAATAGGAATAAATAGATAATAAATAATATAAATTAAATAAAAAGTAAAGAAAAATAAAAATAACAACTAAATAAAATATATGTTGAATTATAGAAATTAAATAAAAATAAAAAAATAATATAATATTAAAAAAATCAAAATAGCTGTTATCATACCAAAGTCAACTATAAATAAATAGAAATGGGAAAAAACAATGAAATTAAGTTATTATACTATAGAAAAATAAAAAAAATAAGTTAAATAACCACTTTAAAACAAACATATAAATAATAAATAATGGTTTAAAAACAACAATCTAATAAAAGAATAGAAATTATAATTAAAAACAACAATTTGAAATTTTCACAGGAACATACGAGGGTGTTTATCTGTTGCAGACAGCAGTATCAATACCAATAAACCAAATTCACAACCCAACATCACAGGAACATCCGGTGGTGTTTATCTGGATGCATACAGCAGGAATAAGCCAATTAACCGAGACTACACAACATCACAGGAACATCAGTTGGTGTTTATCTGGGTGCATCCAGCAGCAACGATGCCACATATAACCAAGTCAATACAACATCACAGGAACATACGATGGTGTTGATCTGTATGCATACAGCGATAACAATACCAATAAACCGAAGTCAAATTCAACAATCACAGGAACATACTATGGTGTTTCTCTGGGTGCAGACAGCGATAACAATACCAATAGACCAAATTCACAACTCAACATCACAGGAACATCATACTATGGTGTTTATCTGTATGCAGCCAGCAGTTACAATACCAAATATAACCAAGTCAATACAACATCACAGGAACAGACTATGGTGTTGCTCTGGGTGCATATAGCAGTAACAACAAAAAAAATATAAAAACACAGAAATCATCCAAATAAAAACCAATATCCTCAAAAAAGTTATAAAAATACCATATTTTATTTTTATAAAAATGTCTTTTCACTAAATTATTAAAAAATAATAAAATCTAAAGTAAATAAGAACTTTAAACAACTTTTTAAATTCTTATTATATCTATAAATACAATAAAACCATTAAAAACTAATCATTTTTTAAAAAATCCCATAATTCATAATTTTTACATAAATAAGGATAATATCGTTTAGATTTTTTATAATCAACTTTTGTGCCATAAACTTGATTATCTATTTTGAAATCTAAATCAAAAGTTGATTTGATTGCTTTAGAAATTAATCTACCATCAATATCGCCTTCACTATTATATGATAATTCAACTCCTTCACTATTAGCTAATTTCTTTAATAAATCTCTTAAATCCCTAACATAAATTTTATCAGTAGAATTTATATCAAAACCTGAAATTAATTTACTTATTAAGAAATTTAAAGGAGTTGTATGCTTTTGAAGAAGTAATTTAGTTTCATTCAAACTTTTTTTAAGTATAAAATCCCTATCGGCAGATTTTTTAGCTTTATAAGCCATTAAAGATTCAAAAATCAATTTTTGGATAGCTTTATCATTATTAGTTATTGAAGATAATATATTCTTATTTTCTTCACTAGTTCCCCTAAATTTATGTAGAAACTCAATAAAAACTAACCTATCAATAAATGCATCATCAAGCTTTTTAAAAACTGGAATTTCATTAGCCATTATAATAATTTTAGCTACCTCTTTATTTGGAATAATTGTATGTGGTTTGTTTTTAGGATTAACCTGTAAATCATCATTACCAGACAACTGTTTTAATATTGCCATATTTTCAACCAATGCATCATCAGAATCACGAACTATATTGATTTGTTTACCAACTAAAGAAGATGTACCATGAGAAGTATTCATATCCCTAATTTTAAGATCTGCGATTTTATGACTACCAAAAATTAAAGACAAAATATTAACTAAAAGACTTTTTCCAGAACCACCGATACCAACTATGAAAATTAATATTTCTTCCTTATTTCCACTAGTAAATAAATAACCAATAATCTCTTTTAACCCTTTAATATAATTATCAGTAAGTTTAGATGAGCCTCTCTTTAAAGAAGTTTTCAAATAATCATCAATAATAGTATTATCTTTAATATTATTTTTATACTTATAATCAACTTCAATTAATGAAAATATTGGTTTTTTAGGTTTTTTAATAAATTTCATTTTATTCATATCATATATTCCATTTTTAAAACGAATAAAATCATATTGAGGGCTTAATCTATTTCCAATATGAGATAATGCAGTGTTGATATCTTTAATATTAACATATTCTTTATCATCTATTAATTTATCAACTATTCTTTTCAAATCATCTAAAGTGATATTTTTATATCCATTAGACTCTCTATCTAATTTGTAAATTGTTCCATAATCTTTTCTTAAGATTACATTTTCTTTATTGCTTAATAGTTTAGCAAGAATCATATTACTTTTAGCAATATTTTTCCGATTTTTATAATTATTTCTAATTTTTTCAATTAAAAGATCAAATTCAGATAAAGTAAATATTTCCCTTGCATCTTCAATAAGATTGTAAATTGGATCCCCCTCAGGATAATTAGAAGTATTGTTTGAGCTAATACCTTCTATTATATTAATAATATCTAAAATTAATTCAAAAAAATCGGGCAAATTTAAATTATTAGGCACTTTAGAAATTTCAGAATCCAAAAAATCCATAGAAACTTTAGAATCATGGGAAATATTAGAACTATTAAGAATATTAGAAAGATTAGAAAGATTAGAAAGATTAGAAAGATTATCAAATTCAAAATTATCATTTATAAAATTTTTAATTTTATCATTAAGTAAAAAATACAGCGAATCTTCCTCAAAACTTTCAGAAGAATCTACTAAAACAGGAGGGTTAGAGTATTCAATAATTGATTTTTTAATACCAAAATCCCCTTTAATTATAATCCAATATTCTTTTAAAGGAATATATAATAAATAAACAGTTATATCTTTTATATCTCTACCTTTGGAAATAATAACATCCCCAATGGTAATTTTCCTATTATTATCCACTAGTATATCCATAAAAAGCAAACCTCAAATTATCAAAAAACACATTTAATTTATTAACATAGCAATTTACAAAAAACTATTAAATTAAAGAGAGCATTCATTATATTATAAAATAATATTAATAAAAAACTATTATAAATATTTTATTATAAAATCATTAGATAATAATAAACAAGAGAAGAAATATAGAATTTAAATGATAAATATAATCATATGA
>NZ_CALGFC010000072.1 GCF_937881195.1 uncultured Methanobrevibacter sp.
ACAATAACTCCACTAATAGCCAATAATTTTCCAACTTTACCATTAGAAACATTAACTGTAGATTTAGTAGTTGTTTTTGAAACAATGAAATTTACATTTTTTGCAAATCCTTCATAAATATCATTACCTATCCAAGAAGCATAAACATCATAACTTCCATTCTTTAATGTAGTAAAATTAACACTCCACTTACCATTACTATCAGTAGTAACATTATATAACATACTACCTACAGAAACAGAAACTCTAGCATTAGCTACAGGATTACCACTTTCATCAACAATAACTCCACTAATAGCCAATAATTTTCCAACTTTACCATTAGAAACATTAATAGAGGAATTAGTAACTAATTTACTTATTTTTAGTTCACCATTATTGATCATAATTGGATAATATCCAATTCCACCATATAATCCACTTACAGATAAAGTGTTATTAGGAAGTCCAGTTACTGTGTAATTTAATTTAGCAGAACCCTCATCAGATTCTACACTACCAATAAATATATTATTTACATAAAAACTTATATTCTGACCAGTAATCGGATTCCCCCTATCATCAACTAAATTAGCATTTAATTGTATAATAGAATCTTTTAAAACTTTAAGTGTATTATTTCCTAATAATGATAGATTTAGATTACTTATTGAGCCATTATTGTAGATATAATTCCCTTTAAGGCCAGCAGAGCAGTTAATCATTGTGTTATTTTTAATGTTTAATGTTCCATTATTATATATTGCCCCACCTACATTTGCACTTTCATTAGTAAATTTTGAGTTTGTTATATCTAATTTAGAACAATTATTACCATTGAATACTGTTCCTCCAAACTTAGCAAAATTTTTAGAAAATTCACAATCGTTTATTTCTATGTTTCCCCAGTATATATCAGGGAATTCATAATATCCATAGTTAGATATCGCTCCTCCATTTTCTCCAGCAATATTCGAAAATATTGAGCTAGAATTAATATTTACAATTCCACAATAATTTAAAATAGCACCACCATCAATTAAAGCACTATTATTATTAAACCTAGAATTTAAAATATCTACTTTAGAATATGAATTATAATTATATACTACTCCTCCATTATTTGCAGAATTATTTAAAAAAGTACAATTATCTAGAGTAATATTTCCCCAATATTCATATGGGAAATTATAATGACCATAGTTAAAGATAACCCCACCATTTTCTCCAGCAATATTGTTAGAAAATCTAGTATTATTTATGCTTAAAATTCCAAAGTAATTTGAAATAGCACCACCATTTCCAGATAATGCAATATTATTCTCAAATATAGAATTAGTTATGTTACCATAAGGTACAGAATCATAACCAGAAAATATAGCACCACCATCAACACCAGCAGTATTATTTATCAAAGTACAGTTATCTATTACAAACCAATCAATTTCAGTTGTAACATTTTCACCAGAATAAATAGTTGTATAAGTATTTGCTAATTCAAGAGCTCCTCCATTATTTAAAGCAGTATTATTAATAAATTCTGAATTTTTTAAGATTAAATTTGCAGAATGATCATAAATAGCACCACCAGATGCAATATAACCAGTACCTTTATCAATAGCCTTATTTTTAATGAATGAACAATTAAGAATATATGCAGGAGCAATATTTAAAAATATAGCGCCTCCACGATTTGCTTCATTTTCAATAAATTTACTGTTTGTTATTGTGGTATTACTTTCTGGATAAGTGCTACTATCTGCATAAATCGCACCAGCATAAGTATTTGCGCTATTGTGAATAAATGTTGAGTTATCAATAATTAAACTACCATAACCACTATTTTGAACTGCGCCAGCATAAGCAGAGGTAGCAGTATTATTTCTAAATATAGAGTTTTTAATTATTAAAATACCCCATGACTGAATAGCACCGGCTTCACCAGCAGTATTATTTTCAAAAATACAATTATCAATAGTTAAATTTCCACCAAATTGAACATGAATAGCTCCACCATATCCATCATAATAACTTGTAGAGGCATTACCATTAGCAAGTATGAGATTAATCAATGTTAAAGAAGAACCTTTATCAATATTAAATAACCTTGTAAGATAATCTCCAGAAATTATTACAGGATTAGATGAATCTAAAGAAGTTATAGTAATAGTTTTATTAACTTCCCATGGTTCAATTGGCATATATCTATGTCCAACATCTATTTCAGAATCAATAATATATAAACCACCGATACCTCTAATTACATCATTTATATTAGCTGCATCAACAGCTAGTTGTAATGTTCTATATCCTTTATCACCAATAAACCACCTATAAACCGCTTTTTCAACAACTACATCAAAAGTCTGATTATCAATTTTTGCTTTAATGAAGCCTGAATTTTCACCACCAATAAATGATACAATAGCAGTGCCATTTTCTAGTAATATATTTGTTCCATTTAGTGTACCAGAACTATTGGTAACATTTAGAGTAACCCAATCATTTGGCAATGTTTTTGATAGATTATTATAAGTTATACCATCAGTAACAGTATTTAATCTAATAGTTATATTAGAAATTTCACTAGTGTAAACTTTGGTAGTATTAATAGTCATTATTACCCAATAATCAACATTTACGCAAGTTGGTTTATTATTATTACCCCACCAATTATAATTAGCAGAAACATTGCCATTATTGTTGGTTATAATGGTATTATTTAGAATTGAGTAACTAACATCTAAAATACCACTGTTATTAATAGCTAGGTTACCTTTCTTATTATTAATAGTTGAAAATGAAATAGATAATTTTCCACCCCTAATAACAATTGCACCACTAGTAGAATTAGCATTTAATGTTAATCCATATAATGAAACATTTCCATTAGTAATATTAAATATCTGATTATATCCATATCCAGTAATTATAACAGTTCCATTAGCTATAATTTCTAGATCATCACCAATAGTTAAATTACCTTCATTATATGTTCCATTTAAAATAATTATCTTTTTAGATCCCCCTTCAAGTGTAGCTATTTCTATAGCTTTTGAAATTGAAGCTACAGGAGCTTCTTTTGAACCTATATTTGAATCAGTTCCAGAATTAGAAACATAAACAGTTCCAGAATATTGAGGACCTACAGTAAAATTATATTGTTTAAAATTACTTGGAATATTAAAATTTATTGATTCATAACCTACTTTTAATGCATTATAAATCATATTCTCCTTTGTATTAATTATAATAGAATTTGAATCAAATGATCCCAAAGTAGAGTTTCCATATATTGTTATTTCTGGCATTATTTCAGATAGATTATAATTATTTACACCATCAGTATATTTAGTAAAATCAATGGTAAAATTAATACTATCTCCAGGATCTACTTCAGTAGAATTTGAACTAATAATTAAAATAACCCATTTAGTAACATTTACTCCACTAGAAATTGTTGAGTTGTTTGGTTTGGTATTTGTTCCCCAGAAATTATAGTCTGCAAAAACCTTAACACCACTTTTTGCATAAATTCCATTTAAACCATTACTACTAGTAGCAGAATTATTGAGGAAATTACAATAGCTAATAGTTAAATTATTATCTTGAACATTTATAACTCCACTATAAGCTTGAGAACTAGTAGCAGTGTTATTTATAAATGAACAATTAGTTATTATTGTTATTGCAGTTGTGTAAATTACTGCCCCATTACTACCTTTATTATTAATAAAGGTACAGTTATTTATTATTAAATAACGACCAGCATTACCACTTCCACCACTAATAGTACCTGTATTAATACAACCAGCATTACCATTACTATTAATAAATGTTAATCCTTCAAATTTAGTATATTTTGCTGAACTTCCAGATATATAAAAGTTTCTAGAATTATTCCCATCAATAATTACATTACCAATACCTATCATAGTAACATTAGCATTTATTGTGTAATCTTTAACATAATAATAACCTTCCTCAATAATTACAGTGTAATTACCGCCTAGAGCAGTATTTTGAGTTAATGCTTTTGTTATTGTAGCGTAAGGATTTTCTTCAGAACCATTACCTGAATCATCATTTCCTCTACTACTTGAAACATAAATAATATTAGTAGGAGTTATAGAATTAACAGTAATTGTTCCATTAAAAATATTAGATCCATAATCAACAGTATTTGAACCAGAGTATAAACCAGTGATTATATATTTTCCAGTTTGATTGAAAGTAAAATTATAAGTGGCTAATCCTTCATTTAAAGAACTAGAATAAGTATTTCCCCCAATTATAAAACTTAAATTTCCCCCAGTAACTGGATTTCCCATATCATCAGTGACAGTAGCATTTAATAATAAAGTACTATCTTTAGTAATATTAACAGAAATATTATTTAAAAAAGATACATTTGTAACTCCTATTTTACCAGAATTATAATAAATATAATTGCCAGTTATAGCACTACAATTGATCATATTATTGTTATTTAAAATTATATTGCTATTACGAACTACAAGTGCTCCCCCAGTAGAAGTTGCATTATTTGAATCAAATTTCGAATTTTTTATATTCAATGTAGCAGTTGAACCATAAGAATAAATGGCCCCACCATTTTTTGCTTTATTGAGTCTAAAAGTAGAATTATCAATATTAGTTTTACCACTTCCAGAATAAATTGCCCCTCCTTCCTCAGAAGCAATATTATATTCAAAAATACAATTACTAATATTTAATGTTGAATAACTATAACCATTAATAGAAACTGCAGAACCATATTCTGCATTATTATTAATAAAATGACTATTTCGAAGAATTAAATCTCCACCACCTTGATAAATGGCACCACCATAAGTAGAATATCCATTAGCAACATTATTATCAAAATAACAATTATCAATAGTAGTAGTTCCATCCCTTATATAAATAGCTCCTCCACCATCATAAATATAATCATTCTCATTATTTCCATTTTTGAAAGTTATATTTATAAAAGTAACTTCAATATCAGAGTCTATTAGAAAAATTCTTCCATTATTCTCAGCATCAATAATTACATTATTTCTGTCTTCTCCAACAATCCTAATAGATTTTGTTATTTCATAACCAGAATCCTCGTAAACACTATAAGTTCCATTTTTTACAAATATAGAACCTCCTTTATCTACTGCTTCTTGGATATTATTAAATGGATTGTCTATTGAACCATTTCCTCCACTTTGAGCATCAGCAGAAACATAAGAATCATAACCACTTGGATCTTCTGCAAAAACTGAAGGAACAGAAATAATTACAAATAAAAATGCTAAAATAATTGTTATGCTTTTTATATTAGCTTTCATTTTTATATATTTCCCCTTATTTAATCTTATTTTTCTTATTTTAAAAAAAAATCTTATTTTCAGAATTCTAAAGATTTATTTTTTATTTTCACTATTTAGGGAGTTATTTAGCTTATTTCCCTATTTTAAATATATTATTTAATATTTAATTTTCTATTTTTTCATAACATAATCACAATTTCTAATTTTTATTTAGTATTCACCACCCATTCAGCAATTAATTTTATTCAATCATATTAGAATAAATTAATTTAATTCAATATATTGAATAAATTTACAGATATGATATGAATTAATATTCATAAAGACAATTATTTTCAAAATATATTTTATAATTTTGATTCTATATGAATTAATATACATATCGATATGTGTAAAAAATAATATATATTAAATAGCCTATTTAAATCTTATTACTTGAAAATGATAATAAAATAAATATTAATAAAAAAAAATTAAATACAGAAATATTAAAATATCAAAACTAATTTGAAAAGATTAAAAAGAAATTTATACTTAGATTCTATATTTATTAAATTTTATACAATTAATATATTAATATTATTCATATCGATAAAATCAATGAGAAAAAATGAATATTAAAAGTTTATATGAAAATAATGCAAGAATTGCATATATAATAATTCATATCGATGCAGATTATTAAAATTTTAGAATACCCCATAAATAATTAATAAAAAAAATATTTATAAAATATAGAAAATAAGAATAATAAGTTAAAAATAACTAAAAACAGATAAAAAGAAACTAAAAAATAGTTAGAAAATAAGTAAAAAATTAGGATAAAAAATAACTAAAAAATTAGGATAAAAAATAATTATAAAAGTATGATAGAAAACAATACTAAAAAAAATATATGCTTAATATGTCAATAATATATTGTAAATTTTACAAATAATAGGAAAAAATTAATTAAAAATAAATTAAAATAAAATATACATCTAAAAAAAATATTATAAATAGCTAAAATATTTAATAGAAGTAAATATTTAATATAAATAATTTATAACTAAGTGATTTTTTAAATTCATTATATTCTTAAATCCGTTGTATAAAATATATTTTTAGCATTCATTTAATCAATATATAACTTTTTTCGATCATTTTCCATATTTTCAATGAAACTATTTGCATAATCAGGAGATACTTTTTTTCTATTACCCATTTCATCTTCAATAATTACACCACTATTTTTAAACAAGAGATATCTTTCCTTTCTCACTTTTTTATCAGGATTACAAACAAGTTGACAAGTACTACAAGTATATTGCATCTTATGATTTGGTACTCCTGGGTGATAAAATGAAGGATCTTTAAGTGTTCTTTTAACATATGAAGGCATAGCTTTTTCCCTTAACTTTTCAAAATCTTTATCTTTTTTAGGAATTTCAAATCGTCCAGGTGACCATGTTGAGTATTTTCTAGAAGGATGGAGACCAGTTGCACCTCCACAAACAAGTATACAACGCCAATGGCTTTTAGGATTTTGATATTCAAAATCAAAACCTCCGATGTTAACTTTTGTTTTTTCATCAGATATATAATCAGGAATACATACAGCTTTACACAATTTACATCCATCACAGTAATTATCTGATTTTTTAATTGGGTCAGTAGCAATTAATTCTGCATTTGTAACAACTGAACTTAAAACAATTGCAGAACCATTATCTTTAGTTAATATATGACCAGAATGTCCAAAAAAACCAACTCCTGCTCTTGCAGCTAAATATTTATGAGAAATTATTGGTTTTCGATCCCTTATGCCATTTGGAGTATCTTTTCTATATACAAAATTAGGAGCTATTGGAATAGCTCCATAATCCATTTGATCTAAAAATCCTGCAATTTCTAAAGATATACCTCCTGCAAATGTTGTTTTCCTGATTTTATCTTCATTAAGTGAAAAATCTTCTTTTGATAAGTAAGGATTTATTAAATCCTGATTAAGTGGAACAGCAAAAATAATAGCAGATTTAGCTCCTTTCAATGCATCTTTTAATCTTGTTGATTCTGGACCCCCTTTTAAAGAATCATTAGTAGCTATCCCCACTTTAGATGCTCCTAATTCTAGAGCCATATTCTTAAGAGTTTCAGAAAGTTTTTCTTTAGTATACACAATATCCCTTATTTTTTATTAATTTATATTATTAAATTATATATCAATCAATATAAATATATATTTATTGGTCAATAAAATGTACCAAATATAATAAAGAAATCTAAAAATCTAAAAATGAACAACTAAAAATCAAAAGAGAAATGTGAAAAATTTAAAATAAAAAAATAATAGAAATAGAAAAATAAGAGAAAAAAGGTATTGCAAATAGTAGATAATTATTATTATCATATAAAAGAATAAAATTAAAAATTGAAAAAATTTGATTATTAATAAAGTAAAATAATCAAAAAATTTTAAAAACTAAAATTTAAAAAGTTATTTCAGCATACTTACCATATACTGTAGCAGTATTGGTGTTCCAATTAGTAATTTTACCTAATGTATTACCAGAACTAGTTGTATCTGCAATAACCCATTTTCCATCAATATATATTTCTGCCCATACATGCCCATATACATTTCCACTACTAAAAGTTGCTTGTCCATTAACATATCTTGCAGCAATTCCACTTGCTCTTAAAAGGGCTATTAATAAGTGAGTTTTATCTACACAGTTCCCAGATTTTGCACTTAATGTTCCTACAGCACCTTTAACTGTATTATAATAGAAAGAGTAAGAAATTTTATCCCTAACATAGTTGAAAATTGCAGTTGCTTTAGCTAAATCTGTTGTTAGGCCAGATGTTAATTGACTAGCTAAAGATTTTATAGTTGAATTAGTTACTTGACAATTTTTTGTAGCTTTTAAATAAGGAGCTAAACTACTATTAGTACTTGCATTACTAGTAGAATTACTACTAGAACTAGATCCACTATTAAGAGTACTAGGATTAGATGTATTAATAGTAAGTGTATTTGGCATTGCTCCATTGACATTTAAATATGCCAATACTTTTGAAAGTTCATATATTAATGATTGAAATTGTATGTTTCCAAGTTGTGAACTTGCATAATTTGGTGCTTGTCCATTAGCTATTATATAATTTGATATTCTTAATGCAAGGTCAGTGTAATTTCCAATGTTAATTGTTCCTGCAACTTTAGACCCAGTTGGACTTGAAGGACCAATAACAGTAATCGGAGAAACTCCACTAGTTGAACCACCATTAATATTTACAATAGCTTTAGATAATAGATATAAAAAGCTTGACATGGAATATTGAGTTGTGCCTATTGTTACATAACTTGGTAGGACACCATTAGCATCAACATAAGCTTTTATCCTTGATGCTGCATCTATTATACTGTTTAAACTTATAGCTCCTGAAGAGTTAGTAGTTGAACTTTCAAAATTATAAGAATCCACTGTAGAAATTAATTTATTTATTAAATTAGAAGTTACAGATGAATTTTCATACATATAAGTTTCATATAATATAGTAGGTATTCCTGCTTGCACAAGAGGATTAGTTAAATATTGTGGACTTGTTTGTGAAGAAGGATAATAATAAGTTAATTCAGGTATTTTACTTATTATTGAATCAGCGATTATTTTTGATGCAGTATGATTTAAAGGAGCAAATATAAAGTTAGTTTCTTCATAATTACCTCCAACTGTTCCCTGATTAGAATGAACATCAATAACTAAATTGTAACTATTATTTATAATATGAGGAAGTACAAATTCCTGTGCAAGTAATTGGCCATTCATCCTACCTTTATCATAGTCAGTTGAATCTTTTGTAACATTTATTCTATAAATATAATAACAATATTTTAAATTACTTTTTGAAATTATTGCATTATATAATGCACTATGTGCAGCATACTCCAAAGGATGTAAACCAATTACATAAGCAATCTTTATCTTTGAAGAAGTATTACCAAAAGCACCTATTAATTCCACAGTCCCCTTATCATTAGACCCTAAAATCTTTGTAGATATACCACCCGCAGTACTATTAGTGTTAGAACTGCTTGAACTATTATAAACTGGTAAATATTTATTTAATGAGTTAGAACTGGATATTTTTATAGTTAATGTAGTTGGAATTGCCTTATTAGTAGCAATATAACTTCCTACACAAGCTAACCCATATATTGCTGTTTGATATTGTATATTCCCTACACCATAATTAGAACTTAAATAATTAGGCGCTTTATTATAATTAGTTATATAATTTACAATCCTTTTAGCCATATCATTATATTGAGCTTTTGTGAATGTTTTACTAATAGTAGCTCCACTTGGAGATGAAGGATTTTTAATGTTATACTTAACAGTTATTGAACTAGTTGATCCAGCTAATCTTGTGTTTATAGCTTTTGATAAAAGATATAAAAACTCAGGCATTGGATATTTATAACCAGATATTGTAACATAGTTAGGTAATTTTCCATTTGAGGAAACATAATTTTTAATACTTGATGATGCCACCCATATAAGACTTTGGGAAATAGTAGTTGGTTTAGATGTATTTGAATTAGTAACTTCAGACCCTAAATTACTTGAAGAACTTCTTTCATATTTAGGTAAATTTTTATTTAAACTACTTGACTTAGAAACACTTAAACTAACTGATGATGGCAAATATCCTTTAACTGCAGCATAATAAACAATTTTATTAAGCATATATATAGCAGTTTGATATTGTATCTTACCAAGTTTTGTAGTAACATAGTTAGGTGCCTTGTTATAATTTTTAATATATTTAATTATATTTTTAGTATAAGCATAATATTGGGCTTTCGTTAAACTTCCTTTAATTGTAGCTCCACTAGGACTACTTGGATTTTTTACATTGTATTTAATAGATATTTGGCTTGTCTTTTTATTATATTTGTAGTAGATAGTTACACTAAGTAAATACATGTACTCAGTCATTGATATATTAGTTCCAGAAATAGTTATATAATTAGGTAATTTATTATATTTACTTATGTAGCTATTGATTGATTTAGAAGCTTGTAAAATTTGGCTTTGACTTAACTTAGTAAGTTCACCTGCAGCTTTAAATTCTGTATTTGAATTTGTATTAGAACTTGTATTAAAAATCTTTACAGTAGTATTTGAATCATTAATACTATTAACAATAGTATTATTTGTTTTTGAATCAGTATTAGAACTTATATCGGAATTTGCATTAGCATTTACATCAGAATTCTCACTAGTGTTTTCATTAATAACACTACTATTAATATTATCTGAATATATACTATCAGCATTTTGATTATTGTTTTGGTCAATATTTGTATTAGTGTCTTCTGCAAAGCTTGAACTTATACTAATGAAAAAAACACATAATAAAGCAATAATCAATATCGTTTTATTTAATCTAATTTTTCCACCTCTTGATTAAAATAAAATTTAATATCTAATTCATCTTAAAAAATTAAAACAACATTATAAATTCATAAATTTAAAATAAAATATATATTTTAAAATCCATGATAAATACCATATAATTGTGAATTAAATTATATAATAGTAAATTAAATTATATACTTGTAAATTTTATCATAGAAACTTTTATAATAATATAATGATTTTATATAATTATTTTAATTAAATTTTACCATTTTTTATATAATACAGTATTATATAGAGTTAATAGTTTATAAATATTCCTAAAAAAGATTAAAAAAAGAAAAAAAGGCATATTTTAAAAAACTAGTAATTAAATAGAACTATTCAAATCTTGGATTTAAACAATATAGGATTATGGTCTAATAGTATGAAACAAAATAAAAAATTCAAAACTCATATATAATTTATAAATTTGGAAAATAAAAATAAATTAGCCAACTATAACTAAAACTAATCTAAAATACTCTTTTTTAAGAAAAATTAGAAATTAAAAATTATTTTTATAAATATTAAAAAAGTTAAATTTTAGATAAATTAACTTAATAGTCCATAAAAACTTTATAGACTTTTTATAGATTTAAAATATATAAAATAAAAAAAATTTAAATTAAAAAAATTGAAAAAAATCCTAGTATATTTAAACACTAGAATTTAAAATATAAAGTCTTTGAAACTTCTTTTTTACCCGCAGAATTGTAAAAAATCATATTAGCTACTTTTTTATATTTAAAACTTGAATAAGTAGCAGGAAGAATTACTTTCACTGTGATAAGTTTCCCCGGACTTATTCCTTTTACTTTAACAGTTTTTTTAAATTTACCTGCAGATATTTTTAAATAAGAAGTTTTAGATTTTGATTCCCCGATATTGGCTATTTTAAAAGTGTATAATCTACTATTGGTATATCTTGAAACTTTCAATGGAATCATCCTTGGACCAAAATAGTAAACACCTGGAAAGCCACTTTTAGATATCATTGAAGATCCTGAAACTTTAACATATTTAGAAACAGCTGCCGCTATTCCTTTTTTAGCATGTATAGTGCTTTTGTAAATTGAACCTTTTGAATTAGTAGAGTTAAATCCATAGGATGAGGATCCACTTAAAATAATCTTAGATCCTGAAATTTTACCATCCCATTTTTTAGCATATATTCCATAATCTTCAGATTTTCCACTTATCTCACTACTTACAAAATTTCCTATCCATTCAGATGAAGTTATTCCAGAAGAAATACTTTGCATAGAAATTTTAGTATTTGTAAAATTGCCAGTTAATTTATTTAAAATAAAAACTCCAAAACAATAATTTTTACTAAAAGTAATGGAACTTTTCTGAAAATTAGTATTTAAATTATTAGCATACACCCCATAGTTATATATACCATTTCCTCTCACATTAGAATTTATAAAATTAAGATTACCCTCACCAATACTAACCCCAATACTATAATTTTTATTTAGATTAATGGAAGTGTCTTTTATTGTAACATTTTTGGCAGGTAGTGGTGCGAAAATTGTGTAAACTGGGGATTTATAAACACCTTGCCCATTATTATTTATAACTAATCCAGAAAAGCTGATTTTATTTGCAGCAACTACAAACATGTGTTTATTTTGATTAAAATTAATTTGAGTTTTTTTATCACTTTTAATATTAATAGATTTAGTTAATAATAATGTGTCTGATAATTCATAGCTAGAAACATTAAAAATTAAATTATTTCCATCTACAGTATCCCAATCATCAAGCCAATTATTAATATCTTCATGAGAAGTGTTTGAATTAACAGTGAAATCTGCAACAGAAGCGGAACTCAACAATATTAACATTAAAAAACAAAAAATAGATGTAATTACCATTAATTTACATACTTTAGACATTAAGTTACCTCATTAAATATTTTATTCATTAGATAGTTCATTCAATAGATATTTTTATTCACTAAATAGATATTTAACAAATTTTATTAAGTATATTCAAAAAAAATTTTATTAATTTAATATAATCTATTAACAAAATAATCATAAAATATAAAATTTACTATGTATCCCTCAAATAAACATTAGATAATTTTATGATTAATATATACTAATCTATAATAATATATTATTAGTAATATAATCCATAATAAATATTTCCATTTAATTTTAAAAAAATTAAAGTTAATTTTATTTTTATAATATATTGAAATTTAAAAAATATTTCTTTAATATCAATATTCATTTTTTATTAATATTCATTCTCTATTAATATTCATTTTAAATAAATCCCTAAAAAATAGATTTTATTATATCTTAGAATAAATAAAATAAAAAAATATTTTTTATTTAAAATTAAAAGTCTCAGCCATATGAATCGCATCCTTTATATCATGGGCAGTTATTACTACAAAACCATACCTTTCAGGAAAATCAACTATTATTATATACCCATTGACATAAAAATTTTCTGAAGGATCTACTTTATAAATAGTACCACTATAATTATGCTTTGAATCATTCATTGCATATTTTGATAACCTATTTTTTTCCTCGGCAGAACTTTTTTTATATACCTCTTGAGCATACTGAAAATTTGGGTCTAAAGAAATAGCTATAATCCCCTCTTGATTATCATCAGTGCTATATGCACTACTATTCATATAACTATTGTCTTTTTCATCAAAATTGAAATTGAAATCATATGGGATTTCTACTTGAATTCTGTCATCACTAAATTCTTTATATTCTGGCACTAAATAATCATAAGCTAGAAGGCCAGATACTCCCGCAATTATTATTATAAAAAATATTATGACCATCGATTTTCTTTTATTCATTTACATCACATTATAAATTTTAAATTAATTTTTTAAAAATTTGACATATATTAAAGTTTAATACAAAAATTTTCATGAAAAATATCATATATGAAAATAATCATGAATTTATTGAAATAAATAATAATTAAAAAATATAATTTCAAAAAGTATTACTCTGAAAGCTGAAAAACTGAAAAGAGTAATACTAAAAACTATTATTTTACTACAATTCTATTTATAAACATCATATATAAATCTTTATAAAAAATATGACATATTTATAGAAAATATGGAATAATTTGATAAAAAATATTCAAAATTCAATTAAAACCATACAAAAAAAGAGTTAAAATCATATTAAAATGCAATTATTAATATTTAATTTAAAAAAAGTTATAATTATTTAATGATTGAAAAACATCATGTAAAAAGATAAATTAAACAATATTTATATTAACTTTTATAAACATAATATATAACTAAATCATTTCGAAAGGTGTTGATTTTTATTATGAAAAAACATTACTCAATTTGGTTAGATAATGAGGAGAATATAAAATTCCCTCATGTTAAAGATGGGATAAAAGTAGATGTAGCTATTATTGGAGGAGGAATAGTAGGGATTACAGCAGGTTTAATGCTTAAAAAAAAAGGTTTTAAAGTTGCAATAATAGAATCGAAAAGAATATGTTCTGATGTAACAGGATCTACAACAGCTAAATTGACAATATCTTCAAATTTAATTTATAATCAATTATTATCAAATTTTGGGATTGAAACTGCTTTGAAATTTAAAGATAGTAACATATTAGCTTTTAATAGAATATCTAAAATAATTAATGAAAACAAAATTGATTGTGATTATAAAAAACTTCCATTATATATTTATTCTACAGACAAAAATAATTTTAAAGATATTGAAAAAGAGTACGATGCAATAAAAAAACTCAATATAGATGCTGATTTAATTGATGATTTTCAATTACCTTATGAAAAATCATTCAAAGAAATTAATGAACAAAATAAAACAACGATAATAAAAAATAATATTAGTGATTCTGATAATAAGATTATAAATAAAGCTATCAGATATAATAAACAAGCCCAATTTCATCCTAAAAAATATTGCAATGGATTAGCAAAACTTATATCTGGAAATGGATCATATATATTTGAAAAAAGTAAGGCAATTAATATTGAAGAAGGAAAAACAAATAAAATAATAACTGAAAAAGGAAATATTTTTTGTGATGATATCATCATAGCTACAAATTCACCAATATACGATCCAAATTCAACAGTTTCATATATGAATCCGATTAAATCTTACATGTTAGGAGTATATGTTAAAGAAAAAATACCTGAAGCTATGTTTGTTGATATAAACCCCTTTCACACATATAGAAAAACTCAAAATAATAATAATAATAATAATAATAAAGATTTATTGATAATTGCAGGAGAACATCACATAACTGGTCATGGTGAAGATACCAATGAACACTACAAAAAATTAATTGAGTTTACAAAGAAAAAATTTAACATTGAGTCCATTGAATATTTTTGGTCAGATCAAGATAATAGAACTGCTGATGGATTACCAGTCATTGGTGAAACTTCTCAAAAAGGAATTTATTTAGCTACTGGTTTTAGTAGCTGGGGATTAGTGAAAGCAACATTAGCAGGGATAATTTTAAAAGATTTAATATCAAATAAAGAAAATAAATATGCTAAAATTTTCTCTCCAAATAGATTTAAAAAAGAAAAATCAATAAAGAAAAAATGCATGAGTAATTTCAATAAAAAAGATCTAAACCAAGAAGAATTAAAATTATTAAATGAAGAACTATTAAATTTAAAAAAAGATGAAGTTAAGATAATTAAAATTAACAACAGAAGGATATCTCTCTATAAAGATTTAAAATCCAAGATTTTTGTGCTTCAAGCCAATTGTACTCATTTTGGTTGTCCTCTTAGCTGGAATTCAGCAGAAAAAACATGGGACTGCCCACAACACGGCTCTATTTTTGATTACAAAGGTAATTCTATTCATGGACCAGCTATTAAAGATTTAAAAGATTACTTAAATTAGGAAATACCAATGAATCAATTAAAAAAAATAAAATAATTAAAAAAATGAAGATTTATTAATAAAAAAAATGAAAGATTTAACTAAAATTGACCATATTGAAACTGAGAGGACTAGATCATCCTCAAAACTAAATAAAAAGATAAACAAAGCTTTTTAAAAACATTATAAACTCAAAAAATTAAACCACACCTTGAGCAAGCATTGCATTAGCTACTTTTATAAATCCTACAATATTAGCACCAACTACATAATTACCTTCAGCACCATATTTTTTAGAAGCTTCATCTATATTTTTATATATATTAACCATTATCTTTTTTAATTTAGAGTCAACCTCTTCAAATGTCCAAGATAATCTTGAACTACGTTGAGCCATCTCTAAAGCACTTGTTGCAACTCCACCAGCATTTGAAGCTTTACCTGGGAGATAAACAAGATTACTATTTAAAAATACATTTATAGCTTTCAGTGTTGAAGGCATATTTGCCCCTTCAGCTACATACTTTGTTCCATTGGAAACTATAATCTTTGCAGATTCTTCACTTAATTCATTTTGAGTTGCACAAGGCAAAGCTATGTCGCATTTAACATTCCAAATAACACTTTTTTCAACATATTCAGCAGTTAAATCTTCTTTTTTAAAATAATTTAGATAATCAGATATTCTGCCTCGATTAACTTCCTTAATCTCTTTTATAAAAGGTATGTATAAACCATTTTCATCATGAATGTAACCAGAAGAGTCACACATAGCTATTACTTTAGCTCCCATCATTACAGCTTTTTCTGCAGCATAAATAGCTACATTTCCAGAACCAGAAATAACAACCTTCTTATCTTTAAAAGAATCATTTCTAACTCTCAAAGCTTCATCAGTAATGTAAATAAGACCATAACCAGTAGCTTCTTTCCTTACAAGAGAACCTCCAAATTCCATTGGAGCACCAGTTAATACAGCTACATGGACAGTAGATAGCTTTTTATATTGTCCAAATAAATAAGCTACTTCTCTTCCACTAACACCCATATCTCCTGCAGGAATATCAGTATCTGGACCTATAAATCTAAAAAGTTCACTCATGAAACTTTGACAGAACCTCATAACTTCTCCATCAGACTTTCCCTTTGGATTAAAGTCACTTCCACCTTTAGCTCCACCAATTGACATACCAGTGAGACTATTTTTAAAAATTTGTTCAAAACCTAAAAATTTAAGAATAGACAAGTTTACAGTAGGATGGAAACGAAGCCCACCTTTATATGGACCTACTGCACTATTAAATTGGACTCTGAAGCCCCTATTTACTTGTATCTTTCCATTATCATCAACCCAAGGAACTCTAAACATTATTATTCTTTCAGGTTCAACTAATCTCTCAAGAATATTGTTTTCCTCATATTCAGGGTGTTCATCAAGAACAGGACCTATAGATTCTAAAATTTCAGTTGCTGCATCAATAAATTCCACTTGATCATGATTTTTAGCTTTTAAATCTTCTAAGATTCTTTTTACATAGGAAATAAAATCACCCCAGTTATTAGTTAATTAAAAAATATACTCAAATAATTTCAATTTGAACTTTAATAATCATTATCTAAATAATTTGAGTATATTCTTTATTTTTAACTTTGTATTATTCATTAATAAAATTTTACTTTATTATTAAATTAATTTTATTAATTAAATTAAGATAGATATTTATAAATAGTATAAATATATACATTATCTGAAAGTTTATTAATATGATTTTTCCTAATTTTATAAAAAAATGAATTTTTTGTTTTTAGAATAATAAATTAAATTAAGAAATTTATTAATTAATTTATTAATTCATTAATTAATTTATTAATTTGCAAATTTAACACCAAAATAATCTCCATATTTATTATTTGATGTATTATTATCATTAACAACTTTTTCAACACTTAAAATATTAGGGAATCCACTGTTAAATCCATTTCTCCAACCATAATACTTAATTTTATATGTGCCATTAATTTTAAGCTTATTAAATACATCTCTCGTATTAAATTTATTAAATAAGAAATTCTCTTCATTAACGAAGCCCTCATTATCAGTCGTGATAAGCATTAATTGGTCAGCATTATCTATAACCATCATACCTTCATTATTATATTTAATTCCTGCTTTAGGTTGCCATTCTTGAACAGTGATAATTTTTTCCTGGACAGATGGAACCTCATAAGCATAATGCCAATATACACTGCCAATAGGTAACATGATTGCAAGAACCACTATAAAAGCTAAACCTACACTAAGAATACCAAAAAATTTACTATCTTTCTTTTTCTTAACTATAAAACCTACAATTATAGCTACAACTAATGGAATTACTATAAATATTCCAAACTGTATTAACCATCCTTCAAACCAATTCGGTGCTACAAACATATAATCAATCCTAATTATCACAAATGTATTTTACTTCAATTATTCGAATTATTTATTACTTTAGAATACTAAATTTCAATATTCAATCCAATTGGACAATGATCTGATCCCATTACATCAGAAAGAATATAGCTATCAATTACATTATCTTTAAATTCTTCATTTACAAAGAAATAATCAAGTCTCCATCCAACATTACGGTCTCTTGCTCTTGTTCGGTAGCTCCACCAAGTATATTGCTCTGGTTGGCCATTAAACATTCTAAATGTATCCACATAACCATTATCTAAAAATTTATCTATCCATTCACGTTCAATTGGCATGAAACCTGAAACTTTCTCGTTTTCTTTAGGCCTAGCTATATCTATTGGTTTGTGTGCAGTGTTTAAGTCACCACATATCACCAGATTATTTCCTTCATCACGTAGATTATTACTGTAGTCTAAAAATGTATCATAAAACTCAAGTTTAAATTGCAGGCGGTCCTCCCCCATACCACCATTAGGCCAATATAGATTTAATAATATAAAATCATCAAAATCAAATCTTTGAAATCTCCCTTCATGATCAAATTTATCAATACCCATATCCATAGCTGTTTCTTTTGGTTTTAAAGTTGAATATGTAGCTACACCACTATAACCCTTTCTTTCTGCAGGATTAAAATAGCTATTATAACCATCAATGTGTTTTAGTTTACGAGGTAGTTGTTCGACTTGAGCTTTAATTTCTTGAATACATAATATATCAGGTTTAGAACTAGAAAACCAATCTAAAAAGCCTTTTTTTGCTACTGCACGAATTCCATTTACATTCCATGAAATTAAATTAATCTTTGTAATAGAAACTCCTCCATATTATTATAAAATAAAATTAAAATATTCTCAATAATAATGATAATAAAGAATAATAAGATAATAATAATTATAATAATAATAATAATAGATAAAATTATTATATAAAATTTATTATTTATTAATAAAATATTTAAATATTATCATGTTTTGATAAAATATAATCTAAATTAAAAATAATATAAATTAGAAAATATATGAATTATCTATAAAATAAATAATAATAAATAATTAAAAAATAATTAAAAAAATAGTTATTATAATTATATAAAAAATAGATACAATTAGAAAATTAATTAAAAAAATAGTTATTATAATTATATAAAAAATAGATACAATTAGAAAATTAATTAAAAAAATATTTACAAAAAATAGTTATATGTAATTATATAAAAAATAGAATTAAAAATAAAAGAATATAATAATAGAAAAACAAACTTACATTTCAGCTTGTTGTTGTCTAACTAATCTAGTAATATATCCAGCTATTTTATTTCTTAAATGTTTTGTACTTACTGTTGATTTTTCAGCAACTAATTTTTTATTTTCATCAAAATCAGTAGTAAAAACACCTTGATGAATTTCAATGAGTTCTTTTGAAGTCCTTTTTACAAATGAAGTTCTAATATTTCCCATAATATTTCCTCCTATAAATTTTTATCGATAATCTTTTTTTGTTCAGATTTACTTAAACTTGTTAATATATTCACAATTTCAATGATAGAATTTTTAGTATTTTCATTCAAATTCTTTTCATTAGCTATTTTTACTATTTTTTCATAGATAAGCTTTTCCCTTGACTCATCATATATTTCCATATTTAAAGCTATTTTAGCCATAACAATATCTTTAGCTAATGAAGTTCTTTTTTGAATTAAATCTATTAATTCATAATCAATATTATCAATTTCTTCTCTGGAACTTTTAAGAATTTCTTTTGAACTTTCTAAGTCCTTAAATCTTTCTTTATTTAATGATTGATGTTCCAAGATTATCTACCTCAGTTTCAATAATTATTCCAGAATCAGCATAAGAATTCCAAATATCTTTAATATCATCTTTAGATTTATCATCAACAATAGCTACATAAGAAGAACCAGTTCCCGAAAGTCCAGAAGCAATAGCCCCAGCACTTAAGGCATCAATAGCTATTTTAGTATCAAAACCTAAAGCATTAGAATACAATATTCCATTTAAGTTTAAAGCAGTGTAATATTCTTTTTGACTTGCTTTTTCAAATGCTATTTCAACTAATGGAGCTAAAAGCTTCATCCTATCTACATCAGAATTTGCAGTCATTGAATCTATGTTTGGCATATATATTAATAGTTTATGGTTATCCATTTTTTCCTTAATTAAAATTTTGCGATTTATATTATCAGTAACAGTGACTCCTCCAAAATAAGAAGCTGTTGCATCATCAAATGCCCCAGTAATAGTTACTCCTGCTTCAAGAGATGAATCAATAGCCAAATTAATAATTTCTAAATCATTCATCGGCTTTTTATCAAATTCATTAGAAATTAACTCAGAAGTTGCTAAAGTAACTGCATTTGAAAGTGCACTACTACTTGAAAGACCAGAAGCGGGAGGTAAATTGGATTTAGTTGAAATTTCAACACCAATAATTCCTTCATTCCCATTTAAATTTTCTGATTCTTCATTAAATGAAATCCCATAATGATTAAAAACATTTCGAGCACAAATTTCCATAAGAGTAGTATCAATGTCTAAGTCCGGAGATGATTTAATCCCTGAATCAATGATTTTAACTTCAGCCAAAATATCTAAATTAATACCAAATGCAGAACCTGAACCAGTCGCAATAGCATTTACAATAGTCGCAGAACCTGGAGATCGAGCAATTTTTTTCATTAAAACACCAAAAAAGATAAGATATAACTGATTAAATATATTCATTACTATTTATAAATATCATTAGAATTAATAATTTACTGCTTAATTATAATTAATATTTAATAGTATATAAACCTGATTAAATATTATAAACCCATTTCGATTACATTTAAATTCATTTAAATATGTAAAACTCCTTTTAACCACACAAAAACTAAAGAAAAATATAGAAAAATATAGAAAAATAATAAAATAGGTATTATTTTTCAAGAAAAATTTATATAATTAAATGAATATATAATTATAGACAAAATATTGATTTAGTATCTAAATATAAAAGTATAATCTTAATTTTAATTTAGTATCCAAATATAAAAGTACAAATTAAATATTGATATTAATAACAAATTATTTACTTTTGAATATCGATATTAATATAAATTATTTACTTATATCAAAATTATTTAGATATAATATATAAATATGTGATAAAATGGAAAAAAAGACAAAATATTTCACATTAGGAATATTAGGCGGATTTGGTATAGTAGCTATAGTAATAGCTATTTTAATGTTTATTCCATTAGTTTCAATGGTTACTGGACCTAATACTGTAGCAGTCATACCCGTTGTTGGTGAAATTGGTTATGGTGCAAGTAGTGAGAATTTAACTGTAGCTAATCCTGATGTATTTAGTAAAATGATGGATGAAGCTAACAATGACCCAAGTGTAGGAGCAATAGTTCTCGATATTAACAGTCCAGGAGGGAGTCCTGTTGCTGGAGAGGAAATGCTTGAAAAAGTTAATAGCTCTAAAAAGCCAGTTATTGCTAGAATAAGTGATACTGGTGCTTCAGCTGCTTATATGGTAGCTAGTGGAGCTGATGAAATTGTTGCTAGTCCTTCTTCATGGGTTGGAAGTATAGGAGTAATATTAACACTAAGTGATTTATCTGAATATTATAATAAACAAGGCATAGATATCTATTCTATTACTGGTGGAAAATATAAAGACATGGGAGCAGATTATAGAAATTTAACAAGTGAAGAAAAAAATATGCTCCAGACAATGATTGATGAACAATATGACTATTTTATAAAAGTTGTAGCTCAAAACAGGCATTTAAGTGTAGATTATGTAAAAAAAATAGCTGAAGGAAGGCCTTATACTGGCCAACAAGGACTTAATATTAGTTTAGTTGATCGTCTAGGTGGAAAAGATTATGCTATTGATTTAGCTGCAAACAAGTCCAATATGAGTTATTATAATGTTATAGATTATGGCACAGGATTTGGATTTCTAGGTATTTAATAAATTTAAATTGTTTTAAAATAAATTACCTCAAAAATAAAAATTAGTTAAATTTAGAATCATCTAAGTTTAGAAATTAGCTAACTTTAGAAATTAGCCAGATTTAAGATTTGTCTAACTTTAAAAATTAGCTAATTGAAATATTCTTATTAATATTAACAAATATCAAAATATATTTTAAATAGGAAACATATGAAAATAGAAAATAGGAAAGGAGCTAAAAATAGAAAAGAAGTTCCAAAGGAAGTTAAAAACCTTTTAAATGAGGGAAAAATTTCAACAGTAAATCTAGTAGAAGGATTAGTCATTGACCAGGAAAAATTACTAGAAAATGTTTTAATAGATATGGGTTCTGAAAAATACATCATTAAATGTAAAAAATCAATTGAGGATTTGAATAAAAAAACATACACCAAACTCACTTCTACTATTGGAAAAAGTTTACTAATAGAATTAAAAGAAAATAATGATACTAGAACATTTAAGTTACTTGTTAATCATGAATCAGATACTGTAAGATCATGGGCAACAAATATAATTGGATTTGACGATGAAAAAACTACAAGTGAAAAATTTGAATGTATAAAACAATTTGTTAGTGATAGTCATTTTGGTGTTCGTGAAAATGCTTGGATGGCAATGCGAGAAACAATATCAAATAATTTAGAAGATTCAATAAATATATTATCAAAATGGAGCAAAAGTAAAGATTTAAATCTTAGAAGATTTGCAAGTGAATCAACAAGACCTCGTGGTGTATGGACAAAACATATAAAAGAATTAAAAGAAAACCCAGAATTAGGACTACCTATATTAGAACCCTTAAAATCAGATGAAGAAGTTTATGTTCAAAATAGTGTAGGTAATTGGTTAAATGATGCAAGTAAGTCTAAAACTCAATGGGTTAAAGATATTTGTGAAGAATGGATAAATGAATCCCCTACAAAAGAAACAAAACAAATAATAAAAAGAGGTTTAAGAACTATTAAGAAGAATGAAAAGTAGAAAAATATGAAAAAAATTCAAATATATTATAAAATATGAGTTAATAAAAAATAAAATATTCAAATTATATTAAATAATAATAATAATAATAATAGTAATAATAGATTTACATCTCTAATTGAAGAATTATATCTCTAATTTTAATTTTTTATTTTAATTTTTAATTAAATAATATTTTCTTTTATAATATAATAATTAATTTCTTTTAAATATTCTATTTATCAATAATATTATAATTTATTTAATAATCAAATAATATTATTATTTTTATTATAAAATACATAATTATTTCTCAGACCAACCATATTTACCAATCATTGGAACAAAAACAACTTCTCCTAATGATTTTTCTATAAATTTATTTTCAGATTCTTTAAAGATACAAATAAGGTCTTGAAAATCAGACTTATCTCCAATGGGGATTAATAATCTACCCCCAACTTTAAGTTGTTTCTTTAAGGATTCAGGAACATATGGATTTCCCGCAGTTCCATAAATCCTATCATAAGGCCCTCCTTTTTCATAACCTAAAGTACCATCTCCAATAATTACATCAACACTCTTTTCATATCCATTTCTTTTAAGATTATTAATTGCAGTTTTAGCAAGAGATTCTATTCGTTCTATACTATAAACATGCCCCTTTTTATTCATAACTTCAGAAATAACAGCTGCATTATATCCAAATCCAGTTCCAATTTCCAAAATATTCATTCCATCCTTAATTTCCAATTTTTCACAAATAAATGCTACCATATGAGGTGCTGAAATGGTTTGACCTTTAGATAAAGGTAATGGCCGATCCAAATAAGCATATTTTTTCATGTTTTTTGGGATAAATTCTTCTCTTTCAACTGTCTCCATAGCTTTTTTAACTTTTTCTGATTGTATATAGCCATTTTTTAAAAGATTTTCAATCAAAATCTTTTTTTCATCTATCATTGTTTCATATCCTTTTATTAGCTAAATTATATATTATTTAATGGATTAATTTATTATTTAATAAATTAAGAGGATTTTTTATAGAATAACTCCTATAAAAATAATCCTATATTAATACCATAATTAAAAAGTTAATACCCTAATTAAAAATTATAAAAATAATCAGTCATTAATTTACTAATCAAACATTATAATTTTCTGAAAAAATTTTTATTTTTTCAGCTAACTTTGGACCTATACCTTCTACTTTTTGAAATTGTTTTTCAGAATAAGGCCTTAAGTCTTCGCCAAAAGTATTTACTAATGCCCTAGCTCTTTTTCTTCCAAGACGTTTAACTCCAATAACAAGAGAAATTAATTCTTCTTTTACACCATAATAAAGTCTTGCAGAGATATAATCTAAATCCTTAGAATGATTATATTTTCCTATAGCTTCAAAAATATTTTTAAGGAATTTAACAAGAAGTGAAGCTTCATAAGCAGAACGGCGTGTAGATGCCGAATAAACATTGTAAGCATTCTCAATTTCATACTCATTTCTTTCATTAATCCATTCAATTAGAGCAACAGTTGTAGCTTCAGGATTTCCAATATTGACTGCAAATAATCCCTTTTCAGCCATCATTTCTCTTACAGGTTCTTTACTTTTTCTACTTTTAAAAGAAATCAATGGCAAATCAGGAGTAGAAGAAAGATGATAAATGAGTTGATTTAAATCGATTTCTTCAACTTGTAATGCATATTCTTTCAGTTTAACAGCAGTTTCAACAGCATAGTTTGATTTAGCTATTATATTTCCAAAAGGAGTAGCATTTAATCCACTAGGAGTAGCTTGTATAATCCCATTTTTGAGTAAGAATTCTAATGCAGACTCTATTTCAAATTTTAATGATTCATCAGCAAAAAGAGCCATTGAATCATTATTATTCATTTGATAACCATAAAATGTCATTTTGAAAAAATCCTGTATTTCTTCAGGAGTTTTTGATAAATTTGAAGCAATTTGAGCTATAATTTGTTTATATATAGCATCCTTATTTTCAATTAGTTTAGAATTAGTAGTTTCAACATCCCCATTAACATACCTTTCTTGTAAATCATATGCCTCATCTAATGATTTAGCTATTAAATATGAAAATCCTTCATCATCATATTGAGGCCTTCCAGCTCTTCCAGACATTTGTTCATAGTCAAAAACAGGAATAGCTTGCGGTCCTTGAGAAGTCCATCGAGTATAGTCCCTTATAATTACAGACCTTGAAGGCAAATTTACACCATACATTAAACTAGGAGTAGCTGCAATCATCAGGAGATTACCTGCCCTGAATTCTTCTTCTATAATCTCTTTTTGTTCATTGAAAAGACCTGCGTGATGGAAAGCAGCCCCATTTTCAGCAGATTCAGCTAATTTAAGACAAGTGGATGTTGGTCTTGATCCTTTCTTTTTTGGAACCTCCAAAATAGATTCCGCCACTTCTTTAAATCTCTTCTTTTGATCTTTTGTTATTTTCCTTTTTATTTTACCTGAAACATAATTTGCTAAGCTTTCTGTAAATAATCTAGTTGAAACAAAACTCAAAGCTTGAGAATTATCTTCAATTGCCTTTTCGACAATTTTAACAACTACCTCATTTTTATTACTCGTATTAAACATTTCAGTATTTAAGACTTCTTTTTTCAAGGGTACTGGTCGATAGTCATGTTCAACTATTTTAGCATCTAACCATCCTTCAATTTCCCCCATATTTTGTAATGTGGCAGATAATGCAACAATTCTAAGATTTGGATTAATTATTCTAGCCCTTGTAATCGCACATTCTAGAGTTGGTCCTCTAGAATACTCACCAATCATATGAAACTCATCAAGAATTAAAGTATCTACATCCCGAAGTGTATCCCATGAAAAACGAGTCAATGCATCGAAAGATTCAAAAACCATTATAGATAAATCAGAAGCTCCTGGATGTTTTCCTACTTTTATTCCATGATCTTCAAATTTTTTAAATTCTTTAACTTTTTCATTTTGAATTGAAATTAAGGGTGCAGCATAAACAGCTTTACCACCATTGAGTATAGATTTTAATGCTGCCATTACTCCTAAAACAGTTTTCCCACTAGCTGTGGGAATAGCTATCACATAGTTCTCTTTATTTTCCAAATATCCAGAGTCAATAACATGTTTTTGAGCTGGGTTAAATTCTTTAATATAAGGATAACACTCATTGATGATTTTTTTAATTTCTTTAGGTAAAGTTTCCATATTAATCCATCTTTATATAAAATAAAATTTAAATATATTCGATTGAAGAATTTTACAATTAAATAATTCATTAAACAAAGTTTCAATATAGTTAATTAGATAAATTATTTATATATTCAACTATTTTTAATATTATATTTTTTCTTTTTTTATCACATAAATGTCAGTGATTGCAGTATTTGGATATTGGCCATTTTTATCTTTTTCAACAGCTTTAACCATATCCCATATAGTTAAAAGACCAATACTAACTCCAGTAATTGCTTCCATTTCAACACCAGTCTGACCAAGAGAATTTACACATACAATACATATAATTTCATCATTATTAACTTCAAAATCCACTTCTATACCAGTGATATTTAGAGGATGACAAAGAGGAATCATTGAAGCAGTATTTTTAACACCTTGTATAGCAGCTATTTGAGCAGTAGTTAATACATTACCCTTTTTAATTTCCTCATTTTCAATCATAGCTATTGTATTTCTTTGAAGTTTTATTTTCCCAGTAGCTATTGCTTTTCTTATTTGGTGGTCTTTTTCACCAACCTCTACCATATGAACTCCATTTTCAGTTAAATGTGTAAATTCTTCATTTGACATTTTATTAACTCCTACAAATATAATCTAGTATCTAATCCTTAATATTATATGAATTAGATTATAATCTTAAATAATTAATTATTTCAACATTAAAAATTTTATGTTAAATCTAAATATTGTTAAATTAAATCTAAATAATTTTAAACTAAATCTAAACATTGTTAAATTAAATCTAAATAATTTTAAACTAAATCTAAATATTGTTAAATTAAATCTAAATATTATTAAATCTAAATATTATTAAAATAATTATCTTAAATTTAACTATTATTAAATTGATTGTTTTTAATGAAATCATTTTTTAATATAATTAAATTCCATCAATTTATTATTTATAATATGGAATATCAACTTCCGAAAAATCAATAGCCCTATTTCTTGCATTAGATTGAAATTTTTCCCTTAGTTCAGTATTAGATAATATTGAATCAATTGCATTAGCTAAACCTTTAGAATCAGTAGGTTCAACAAGCAAACCTACATCTTTAGTTATAATTTCTTTTATTCCTCCAACATTACTCCCAATCACAGGTTTGCCACATGCTAAAGCTTCAATTAAAACTAAACCAAAACTTTCTGAATAAGAAGGGAGTATTAAAAGACTTGAGCTTTGAATAACATTAGCTATATCACTTCTAGCACCAGTAAATATAACATCATCAATTTTCTCTAAATCAACTTTTTCTTTTAAACTGCTTAAAAGAGGACCATCACCAACCACAACTAATACACAATCAGAATCCAATTGTTTTTTTGCATCTATAATAGTTGCTACATTTTTTCTTTTAATAACATTACCTACAAAAAGAATAATTGGTTTTTTTTCAGGAATATTAAGTTCATTTTTAAAATTATATCTTGAATCATCATCAGCTATCTTAAATTCATTTATATTAACAGTATTCCAATTTAAATGAACTTTTTTATCAATATTTGGAATTCCAGTTTTTAAAATTTCCTCTTTTAATGATTCACTAACTGCTAAAACTACATCCGCTCTTTTTAGAACAAATTTTATGACAGGCCTCATAAATTTGTGTTTAGGATATAAACAAAACATATCGGAACCATGAGATGTTACATACACTTTCTTTTTAGTGAATAAACCTCCTAAAACAGCTATCAAACCTGCAGGATAAAGATAATGTCCATGGATAATATCAATATCATACTTACGGACAATTTTAATTAAATTGAAAGTACCAAATAGGACATAAAACAGACTTCTAAGGCCAGGAATATTAATTCCTCTTGTTCCAATAACTTTAATACCATTATTATCCATATAATCCTTATTAAGTTCATTTTGAATCTTTTTATGAGGATATGTGATTACAAAGACTTCTTCTCCATTTTTAAGAAGTTCTTTTGATAAACTGTTAATATGTACTCCAACACCTCCAATATGAGGTGGAAATTGACCAATCATTGCTATTTTCATTCTTAATCCTCAATAAAAAATTTTATTTTAATTTTAAAAATATTTTACAAATATTTTATTTTATAATATCATTAACATAAATAATAATAGTTTTCGCTAGTTTTTGAAAAGTAATTTATAGTAAAAAGCAATTTAATAATATTATAATATTTATTATTTTGTAAATTAATTAAAGTATAATATTTATTATATTATAAATTGATTAAATTATAATATTTATTATTTTATAGATTAATTAAAGTATAATATTTATTATTTTATAAATTGATTAAAGTATAATAGTTATTATCTTACAATAGTTTGTTATCTAATAATATTTGTTAATTAAATAGTAATTAAATATTAAATATTTGAATTTAGTAAATTTCCTTCCATATCTACCAATATCACTTTAACATCTATATCAAAATTTTCCAAACATCTTTTTTTAATAGCTAAACTAATATTATTTAGAACCTCAACATCAATGTCTTCATTTTTAAGTATATCAATCATTTCTTCAGTTGTTTTTGAATTAAATATTAGTCTAATTGTATCTTTTTTTGCACCAATTAATCCTGCATGAGCAGCCATTATTTCACATCGACAGTCAGCAATAGAATGTTTAGTATTGAATATACCTCCAGCTATTTTAATCAGTTTGCCAATATGACCAAAAAGAATGAAATTGTCAATTCCCCTTTTTTTAGACTCTTTAAACATGAAACCAGGAAAATTTCCCATTTGAATAATCTGATCCTTTTTAATACCTTTATCATATATTTCTTTATATTCCCCATATTTATTAATATGCTCTTTAATACTTTCTTTATTATTTTTTTCAAAATTTTCGTTACTATTATTAATATTAAGACTATTTAAAGCAATTTTCTCCCCAATGTTTCCTGGAACAAAAATAAGACTATTTTTAGAATAAATTCCTTTAGAAATCATAGCACTAGCTATATCCAGTTGACATAGGAGAGAATCTTTATAAGCTTTATTAGACATGGCTCGAGCTATTCCAGTAGTTCCAAGAATAGATATACCCCCAACAATCCCTAACTTAGGATTCATTGTTTTTTTAGCTATTTTTTCGCCTTCAGGGGCTGAAATTATTATTTTAGCTATTTTATCTTTGGGAACTAAAGGTTTAAGGTTTTCCTTAATCATCTTTAATGGAACAGGATTTATAGCTGAATTTCCTTTAGAAATTTGAAGACCAGGCTTAGTAACAGTTCCTATACCAATACCTCCTTCAATGATAATATTTTCATTAGAATCAAAATTTTCATTGGAAAAATTAGCTAAATCTAAAAGTTCAACAGAAGAAGTAATTTCTAAATTAACAGTAACATCAGGATCATTATAAGGATATTTTATAGCAATTGATTTCGCTTTGTTTTTAGCTAAAAGTTCTGAATTTTCAATATCAACATCAAACTCATCAAAAGGAGTGGTTATTTTAACAGAACAAATATCCATTTCAGGATTTATAATTTTTTTAAGAGAGGCTAAAGATGTGGCTGTAGCTAAACTTCCAGTTGTTAAACCATAATCAACATTTGATTCATTAGTTTGATAATTATTCATAATCAACATCTACTATTTTAATTTTTTTAATATTATTTATTTTTAAGTTTAAGCTAATTAAACTATTATTATAATTAATATATAATATTATATAGTGGTTAAAATTAATTTTAAAATATTAATTTAATAATATAAAAATATAGATTATATAAATTATAATATAAATTGAAAAATAGTCTACTTTAATAATATAAAATATAATAATAAAATTTTTAATTATTTTTTAATTATGATTTTAATTATGCCTTATATTATTTTCCTATACTTAATTTCTATTTATATATGATTATATTAATTAATAATATTATTTAAAATAATTGAAATTATTAATTTAATTAAAAATAGTCGTTAAAACATTATTTTATCTATAAAAATATAGTTTAGTTAAAAGTAAAACATGATGAAGAGTATAAAGATAAATAGTACTATAAAAGAATAAAAAATAGATATTAATCATTAATAACTTAAAAAAAAGAAAATATTAAAAAATATTTAAAATAATAAAAAAAAAGAGAAAAATAAGTAATTATAAAACTATTATTTTAATTTAGCCATTAATTCATTTTTACTTGGTGCTCCTACAAATTCAACAACACCATTAATAGCTATAGCTGGAACTGCCATTATACCATAATCAACAGCTCTTTGTCTATCAGTCATTATATTAATAACTTCTACTTCCATTTCATCTCCAATTTCTTTTTTTGCTTCATCTACAACTTGTTCAGCCATTGGACAATAAGGACAACTTGGGGATGTGAATACTTCTACTTTTAACATTTTAAAATCCTCCTATTGTTCTGAATACTCAACTAAAATTAGGAATAAATTAGCATTAATATTTTAAAAATATATTTAAAATGATACTAATTTTAAATCAACTAATCTTAATATAATACCCATTAACAATATAACTCATTAATAATCCATAATAGACATCTAAATATATAAATTTAAATTTATCATTAAACAATTAATATCAACAATTATCTTAACTTAGGACTGTTCATATTAACAATATAAATATGTCTTTATTAATATTTAAAATTTTTGATATTTAACTTCCATTGCCAAAAAATTTTTAAAATGAATAAATCGATGAAAATCGATACCTTATGAAATAAAAAATATTTAGTAATTAAAAAAATAAAAATTAACAATTAAAAACTAATCAAGAAGAAAATAAACTATTATAACATATAAATAATAAAAAAGAGAGGACAAATATTAAAATAAACAAAATTTGTAATTAAAATAATTAATATTTTTTGTTAGTTATAATCATTCTTTAGGTTGATCAAAGTTTCCCATAGCAATAGCTATTCCATCAATTACTAAACTGATTCCTAAAATTATAGATACATATATTGGGCTTAGTAATGCGAAATATCCTAAGATAATAGTAATTATACCTAAAATAGCCATTAAAGCAGCGGAAGCTTTTGTCATCATTATGCTTCTTGTTAATAAACCAATGAACCCAGCTAATAATAACATTATACCTACTATGTATAAGTATAAGCCTATTAAAAGATCGAATAATAATATATCTCCTAAAAGAATTATTCCTGCAATAATACCAAAAATACCCAAAATGATATGGGCAATTGAACTTCCTTTACTTATAGACCATACATTTGATCCAAGAATGATATAATAAATACCTAAGATTAAAATCCCGATTCCAGCTATAATAGATAAAACAAACTGACTCATGAATGGGAAAATCATTATAATAAGACCCAAAATAATCGCTAAGATTCCTACAATATTTTTATTCTCCATATAAACACCTTCATTAATATAATCAATATTTATAAAATATATTTATATATTAATCCCCTCTATTAAACAAATAATATATATAATTTTATATTTATCCTTCTTAATAAATGTTTCCATTAAAAAATGTCCCTAAAGAAAAAATAAATCAAAAAAACCATGAATGATAAACAACAAATGTTATTATAAACATGAAAATAAGAAAAATGAAAAATAAAATATTAAATCCTACAATAAAAAATAAAACCACACCAAAAAAAATATTAAAAAATATTAAAAAATATTAAATAAAAAATATTAAAAAATATTAAAAAATATTAAATAAAAAATATTAAAAATAATAAAATATTTTATAAAAATAAAATATTAAATATAATATAAAAAATTGAAGGATTATAATTTTTATTTAGTATCTTGTTTTTTATCTTTTGATTCTAGAGTTAAGGAGATACCTTCAAATATTAAAGCTATTCCAATAATAATTGACAAGTAAAGTGGATTTTTAAATATTAAATTAGCAAATATTAAAAGCACAATCCCAAATATAAAGAATAATAAAGAAGATACTTTCGATATAATATTTTTATTATTAATTATTCCTGCTATACCAAATATTATCATTAAAAATCCAATTACATACAATAAAAAGCTAGAGGTATATAAAAATAGTGGGAAATTTCCAGTTAATACAAGCCCAAAAAGAAATGCGAAAAAACCTACCAGAACATAAAGAACACAAAGTGCTTTATTTTCACCCCAATTTTGTAATCCTCTGATTATCCAATAGATAGAAAGAATACAGACAGCTAATCCTGCAGCAAATACAAAAAATTCAACACTGAGGAGAGGAAATGCAATTACTATAATCCCGAAAATGACAGCTAAAATTCCCATGAACGTTTTATTTTCCATTATTACACCCTTTTAAATATAAAAATATCTAAAAATACTGTTTAGTATAAAAATTATTGATAAGATATTACCCAACATAAAAATACTACATAAAATAGCATATAACGATACTATATAAAATAGTATATAGTATATTATATAAATATTACATATAAATACTAATAGGAATGATTTTTAACTTAACTATAAAATACCATTTAAAGAATAAAAACTGATTAAAGATAAAAAATCATTCCAAAATAAATATGAATGTTGAAAATTAAATAAGTCAAAAAAATATCATTAAAGAATATTATTTAAAAATTATATTCAGATATTGATTAGACTAACCTCCTCCTTCAGCACCACCAGAAGTTATTGAAGTATCTTCTAAAGCATGTTCTTTTTCTTTAAATTCATCAATGTTAAATTTCTTATCTTTAAAATCTTTATTTTTAATATTTTTTTCATCAAGTAGTTCTAATACATTTTCAGAATACCATAAATCGGGTTCTTCCATTTTAGCCCAACCTATACCCTTTTCATCGATTTTTAAGTCGGTTACTTTACCAAGAGTTCCAGTTCTAGTGTATCTTATGAAAGAACCTAATTCAATGACTTTTCCCCTAGCATCTTTAATTTCCATATAATCCCCACTAATATTAGCTTTTAGAATCTGAATAAAAGATATGATAGATAAAATGAATAGTAGATATTAAATAATTAATTATTAATAAAAAAATAACTAATAATAAATAAATAAAATTACAATAATTAATCAATAATTCATTTAATATAAATAAATAAGGATTTTATTTATTAAAAATGACAATTATTTATTATCAATATTTATTTTTAATAATAAATAGTCACCAATACTTTTAATATTATCATAATGAACTAAAATTTCATCATGAGACAATATATTTTTTTTTAAAGAAATAGCTATCTTGTTTATTTGACCATTAGATTCATTAAAATCAACATCAGTAACTTTTCCAATATCCATTGCATCTATATCCAATACTTGCATCCCTAATAGGTCTTTCATTCTCATAATATCCCTCCAAAAAAAGACATTGACATTATAGAAATAATTACTATAAAAAATGCCTCTTTTATATAATAATTATAATAAATATTGTATTAAAAAATATATATAATTATCTATAATTTCTAAAGCTTATCAAAATTAAACAATAGACTAAATTTTAAAAAAAATAAATAGTAAATGTCTTATTTAAGTAGAAAAAGTCCTTATTTTAGATTAGAATATTCAATTATAATTATATTTATCCAAATAGTTATATTTAATATTAATATGGATAATTTAATTAATAAATGTAAATTATTATTGATAAAAATATAAAATTATTAAATTAAATCATAGATAAAAATAAACAATATATATTTAAAAATCAGATTTTAAATACTATTAAAAACATATTATTAATGAATAATTAAATTAGTAAATTTAATGTATAATTTAAATGAATATAATGAATAATTAAATAAAATGGATGAATATTTAAAAATATAAATCATAAAAGATTTTAATTTTAATATAAATTTAGTTAATATAAACATGAAATATTTATAAACACTTAAAAAAGGAGAAAAGGTATGGAAAAAGCATGTCGAATCATAATTAATGATATTATAAATGAAAAAATAGTTACAAGGCGTGATTTAGAAATAGCTAAAAGAAAGATCTGTAGAGATTTTGATCTTCCAAAATTTATGAGTAATACTGAGATATTAGATTGTGCAACAGAAGAAGAAAGAGAAATAGTTTCAAAAGTTCTTAGAAAAAAACCTACAAGAACAATATCAGGAGTTGCTATTGTTGCAGTTATGTGTCACCCCCATGAATGTCCTCATGGAAGATGTTTTTATTGTCCAGAAAGTGATGTTGCACCTCCAAGTTATACTGGAGAAGAACCAGCTGCACTAAGAGCTAGAATGTTTAAATTTCATCCCTATGAACAAACATATAACAGACTCAAACAACTATCAACAGTCGGGCATCCAATAGATAAAGTAGAATTAATAATAATGGGCGGCACATTCCCTTCAAGAGATTCATCATATCAAGAATGGTTTATCTCACAATGTTTGAAAGCAATGAATGATTTTAGAGGTAGTTCTTATGAAGTTAAGACATATCCTCCAAATGATTATGTTTTACTTGAAGAAGTTCAAAAAGCAAATGAAAATGCTAAAGTCAGATGTATAGGAATGACATTTGAAACGAGACCTGATTTTTGTAAAATAGAAGATGTTGACAGAATGCTTAAAATGGGAGTTACAAGAGTAGAATTAGGGGTTCAAACATTATATGATGATATATATGAAAAAATGGAAAGAGGGCATACTATAAAAGATGTTATTGATGCAAACAAAATACTAAGAGATTCTGGAATTAAAGTAGCTATGCATCTTATGCCAGGATTGTTAAAAACTCCTGAAGAAGATTATGAAATGTTTAAAGAATTGTTTAATAATTCAAATTTTAAACCAGATATGTTAAAAATTTACCCATGTCTAGTGACAAAAGGAAGTAAATTATATGACTTATGGAAAAAAGGAGAATATAATCCTTATAATGATGAAGAAGCTGTAGAATTAATTGTTAAAATTAAGAAAATTCTTCCAAAATGGGTTAGGACAATGCGAATACAAAGAGATATTCCTGCAAAATTAATAGAAGCAGGAGTTAAAAAATCAAATCTTGGAGAGCTTGTTTATAACAAATTAGACGAAGAAGGATCAAAGTGTAAATGCATAAGATGTAGAGAATTAGGCCATATGCTAAACAAGTCAAATAATACTTTAAAATTAAACTATGATGATTTCAAACTGTTTGAAGAAAATTATGATGCAGTTGATGGTAAAGAAATTTTTTTATCTTATGAAGATAAAGATGAAAAAACAATTGCAGGATTCTTAAGATTAAGGTTCCCCTCTAATAAAGCACATAGAAAAGAAATTACCAAATCAACAGCAATTGTTAGAGAACTCCACGTATATGGAAATATGTTAGAAATAGGTTCAAAAGGAAAAACAGTTGGACAACATACTGGCTTTGGGGAAAAATTACTTAAAAAAGCGGAAGAAATAGCTATTGATAACAATAAAGATAAAATGATAATAATTAGTGGTATTGGGGCCAGAAATTATTATCGTAAGTTCGGATATGAAATAGAAGGCCCATATATGGCCAAAAAACTATTTTAATCTATTAGCTATAAAAAAATATTAAATATATTACTTATATAAAAAAATATTAAATATCTTACTTATAAAAAAATAACAAATAAAAAAAATTTAATAAATAAAAAATAAATATTCTAGTAACATTTAATCCATATATAATTTAATAAATAATAGATAAAAAATTAAATAATTAGATATTAATTTAATAGAAGTGATAAATATGATGAAAATAAATTCTTCTGAAGAATTAGCTATTAAAATTGAACAAACAAATTTAGATAATCTTGCAAAGAAAGAAGACATAGAATATTTAGTAAAAAAAGCTAAAGAATATGGTTTTTGTGCAGTTGTTGTATCACCTTATTTTGTTGAATATGCAAAAGAATTATTAAAAGATACTGAAATTAAAGTAGTTACAGTAATAGGATTTCCTTTAGGCTTTACAAGCCCTGAATCAAAACAAAAAGAAGCAGAAATTGCTGTAAATTCTGGAGCAGACGAAATAGACATGGTTGTTAATATTCAAGCATTCAAAGCAGAAGATTATGACATAGTTTCTAAAGAAATTAAAATGGTGAGAGAAGTTACTGAAGGAAAAATTCTTAAAGTGATTATAGAAGCCGAATATTTAAATGATGGAGAAATTATTAAAATTAGTGAAATAATCAAAGAAACAGGAGCAGATTATATAAAAACATCAACTGGAATGAGTAGCCAAAGTCCAAAAGCAGCAAATATTGTTTTAATTAGGAAAATTGCCCCAAACATGAAAGTTAAAGCTTCTGGAGGAATTAAAGATTATAAAACTGCAATTAGACTAATAAGTTCAGGAGCTGAAAGAATTGGCACTTCTTCTGGAGATTTAATTATAGAAGAATATAAAAGAATTTATGATAAACAACTCATGGATGGCCCAACTGGTTTCATGAAATAATTAATTATTATTAATATACTAAAAAGCATTTTGAGTATTATAATTTTATTATTATAATATTCTACTTATAAAACTCAATTAAATTAAAAATTATCATCTCTGAGATTTACATGTTAAAATTTGCATATTATATATTTACATATTATATTTTTTATCCATATAATAAAATTTTTAATATAATAAAATATTAGTATAGATATTTTTAAGCGATATAATATCATTAAAGCATTCTTAGATTAATAAAATATTATTAAAAGAATATTTAGAGTAATGAAATATTATTAAAAGAATAATTAGTTTAATAAATATTTTTTATGTGATTAAAATGGTTAACCAAGAAAGAGAATATTTAATAACTTTTAATAATTATTCTCTAGAAATGAAAATTTTAATAAATTTCAATGGACCAAGTAGAATTTATTTCACTAAATACCAAAAAATATTTGATAATGAAGAATGGTCCTCAATCGATTTAATAGAGGGAGATTTAATACCTCTTATTAATCAATTAGATGAGATTAATAGAACTAGTGAAATAAATGAATACGAAGATTTTCGGGAAAAATTGAATAATATTTGGGAAAATTACCTTTTAGAAAGAGAATCTTTGAGGTTAGATATTAATCAAGAAAAAGATTTTGATAATGGAATTAAGATAAAAAGAACTAAATAAATACTATTTAAATACTATTAAATTAATTTAATTAATAATTTTAATATATTTTAATATATTTTAATTGTTTATTTACTGATTTTCATACTAAATTATAATAATATGCCTTCCAATACCCTATTAATTAAATTTCTAATAGCTCTCCTTAAAAAATTTTAAATATACTTAAAAAATTTCTAATAATTCCCTCCAAAAATAAATTTTTAATAATTTTTCTAATTAAAGAAATTTTGAATAATTCTTCTCCTTAAAGAAATTTTTAATAATTATATTTCTTAATTTTATACATATTTTTAGAAGATTATTTTTATTTTATAAACTAACATTCTATTAAATATTTAATTTTATAATTTTATTAAAACAATGCAAAAAATATGAATTAAATTAAAAAGAATTTATAAAAATAATTTCAAAATCAAACTAAGTAGTAAAATATTAACAAAATAAATTAATATCTGATAAATTATTATACTACTTAAAACAAATAATAATATTATATCATACTATATAAATTGGTGAAAATATGAGTGACAAAGTAGGTAAAGGAAAAGTAATAGATTTAATGAATAACTACAATTTATCTGATATAGTAGTAAAAGGGAAATTTTTTACAGCAAAATTAGATGATAAAAATGATTTTGATAAAATTAAAAAACTTGGAAAATTTGATGTGAAATTAAATAATGGGAGAATGATATTTGATTGTGAAATAGATAATCAAACTTTATCCGATGACGGATGTATTATTAGAGGTTATTTCGTAAAATTTGAATAAAAATCAAAAACAATAATTTTTAATAATCTAAAATTTCCATTTAATTATTATTTTTATTTTTATATGATTATATCAATATTTAATATTTAATTTTTTTATTTTTAATTTTACATAATAATATTAATCTTTTATTTTTACTATTTTCCATATTTAATTATTTTCCATATTTAATAAAAATCTTTTTTCAATTTTTAACTTTTAAGTTTATTCAGTAAAAATTCTCTCTACTTTACAACTTCCCAGTTTTCAATCTCGCCTTTTATGACCTTAAACATAGGATGAGGAACAAATTCTTTTTTCTTATTCAGTTCTTCAAATCTTAAGTTGTCACGAGTTTTTAATTTTTTAAGTAGATGAGATCTTTCATATTCCATTTGTCCATTTGTTACAGATAGTATTATAGATGAAAAACTCCAATTAATTCTTTTTCTGTCAAAATTATATCCTCTAATTATAGATTCTTCAAAAACGGAAGTTAGATATTGATTTATTGCATCTTGAGGATTATTTACAAGTTTAAACCTTTCAAGCTGGGGATGATTAAGATAACCTTTTGTCTTACCTTCAAGAACATTTTTTGCTAGTAATGTTTCTCTCCACAAAGCTACAAGTCCTTTACTATCTAAATACTTTGGATGAATAGACCAAATTCTCATAAATATGCAACCTTTAATGAATTTTATAAGTTATTAACCATAAAGTATATATTTATTTCTCATAGTATAAAAAAAATATTGAAAGTATATAAAATAGATTTTTTGGTAGTAAATTCATTAAAATTAAAGGAATTAAAAGAATTTTTTAGGATATAAATATTATAAATATAAAATAAGATTAATATTGATCATATAAACTTATAAAAACAGTGCAAATATAAAAATAATCCAAAAAACAAATTATATTAAAAAATAAGTAAAAATAGTAAGTGCCGTGGGCCGGACTTGAACCAGCGACATCTAGATCTTCAGTCTAGCGTTCTCCCAACTGAACTACCACGGCAAATGGGCCGAGCGAGATTCGAACTCACGATCACCTCCATGTCAAGGAGGTATCATACCCCTAGACCACCGGCCCTATACCTTTCTAAGATTTAGTTTAATTCATATATAACCTTTTCTATTTTTTTGCGATATTTTATCAATAATATGAAAAAGTTTATTTTTTACATTTTGAAATTTTCGCTTGAAAGATTTTTATAAGTTTGCTAAACAGCAAAAAATCAAATTTCGATGAAATTTTAGATAATCCTTTCTAATATAGGTTACAGAATGGTGGTTATAAAGTGGTACACTCTATAAAAAAATACAAATAGTATTTATAAATATTTACAATGAAATATTTAAATTTTTATAAATTAAAGTATTATAAATTAAATTTTTATATAATTAATAATAAATAAAATTTTAAAATAAAATTTTAATATAAATTAAATTTAAAATTAGATAGTTAAAACCGTATAATAAAAAAATAAATTGGCCAAAATCGGCCAATAGCAAAAAACTTCCTTATTTGATAGCTAATTTAATATCTTCAGCTTTCACAGTTTTCCTACCGGCATGGCGAGCGTAGCTAACAGCACTTTTAGCTAAAGCTTCACCTTGTTCTTCTAGTGCTTCTGCTAATGCAATTTTTGCGTCATCACTAATTCTTTGAGCACCGGCATTTTTTAATATACGACCTACAGGTGCGATTGGTAATTCACTCATATTTTCACCTCCAATTTAAAGTTGTACTACTTACTATATAAATCTATCGGTTATAAGTCATTAATATTAGATAATATTATAAAATTAATCATTTTTAATTTAGGATTATACAATAAAAAAATAAAAATCCTAAAATCCAAAAACTAAAGATGTAATAAACTAAGATAAAAAAAATAGTTAATATAAAGAACAAAAAATAATAAGAAAAATTTAACAATAATTATTAATTTCAAACAAAAAAGATTAAAATAATATTAAAAGACTAAAAAAGGAGTAATAGATTGTTAATAATTTTAAAAAATTATTTAAACAATAAAAATTAACATGCCAAAATAGAATAAATTTAAAATAGAATTTAAAGATTAAATAAAACTATTTAAAACAAAAAAACTATTTAAAATCAATGAATATTGTAAAAATAAAAAAGTTATTTGAAATTAACAAAAAAGATAAAGTTAATTAATTTAAAATAAAATTATGAAAAATAAAGAAGAAATAAATATAAAATTTTAATAAATATAAAATATTATTAATAAAGTAATCAAATAGAAATATAAAAAGTCAAATAGAAATATAAAAAGTCAAATAGAAATATAAAAAGTCATAATACAATTCTTATAAAAGTGGAACTGATGATATGCTAAATATAAGTGAAAAAACCAAAAAAATTTTAGAAAAAAGTATTGATGAGCCTTTATCTTATGATGATGCATTATACTTGATGAATGTGAAGGGGCATGACATTAATGGTTTAATAGCTACTGCAGATTTAGTAAGAGATGAAATTGTTGGAAATAATGTGACATTTATTAATAATTGGAATATAAATTTTACAAATATATGTTCTGGTACATGTGGATTCTGTGCATTTAAGAAAAATGATGGAGAAGATGATTCTTTCTTTATGAGTATTGATGAAATTGTAGATATAGCTAAAGAAGTTCATAAGAATGGTGCAACAGAACTATGTATCCAGGGAGGGTTGCATGAAAATGTAGATGCTTATTTTTATGAGGATATTGTGAAAAATGTTAAATCAGAATGCCCTGATGTTCATCTACATGCATTTTCACCTATGGAAATATATTATGGATCAAAACAAGCTGAACTTTCAGTAGATGAAACAATCAAAATGCTTAAAAAAGCAGGACTTGGAACCATAACTGGGACAGCAGCAGAAATATTAGATGATGATGTTAGAAAAGTAATATGTAATGGAAAACTAAGTGTAGCTGAGTGGGAAGATGTTGTAAAAACTGCACATAGAAATGGTATTAGAAGTACTTGTACTATGATGTATGGCCATGTAGAAACACTTGAAGACAGAGTAAAACACATGGAAATACTTAGGAATATACAAAAAGAAACACATGGATTTACTGAATTTGTTCCACTTACCTTTATGCATGAAAATACCCCAATATACCAAAGGGGAAAAGCTAGTCCTGGTGCAACAGGTGTAGAGGATCTTAAAGTTTATGCAATATCTAGATTAATGTTTAGAGACTTAATACCAAATATTCAGGTTTCATGGGTAAAATTAGGATTTAAATTTGCTCAAACATGCCTATTAGCTGGAGCTAATGATATGGGAGGAACTCTTGGAGAAGAAAATATTTCTAAATCCGCTGGAGCATCATATGGAGTTAGTACTGAAATAGAAAATCTAAAATCAATTATAAAAGATATTGGAAGAACACCAGCAATTCGAGATACATTGTATGAAAACATAAAAGAAGTCTAAACAAAAATGAATTATAAATAAAACTGAATTATAAATAGAACTGAATTATAAATAAAAATGGTATAATAAAATTCATATTAAAAAAAATAAATGTTAAAAATTATAATAAAATATATTAAAATATATTAAAATATATTTAAAATAAAGAAGATATAATGAAATAAATTTATAAAAATATTAAATTTAGAGATTTATATTAAATTATATCATAAATATCAGAAACAAAAAATGTTTTATTATAATTTAACTCCTTTTAAATAAGTACTAGTGGCTTCATAAATTTTAACATCCACAAATTTGCCAATTTCAACATCTTCAATAACAACAGGAACATATGAATCAGTTTTAGCTATGAAACCACCTTTAGAACCTTTTTCTACAACAAGTACTTTTTGTATAGATCCCACCAATTCTTTATTTTCGTATTCAGTGATTTCTGATTTAATATCTGTAAGATATTTTGAACGTTTTTTCATTACTTCATGAGGAATTTCATCAAGAACAGATGACGGAGCACCTTCCCTATGACGATACTTTGAAAGATGAATAAGCCCGGGTTTTAATTCTCTTAAAATTTCAGCGGTTTTTTTAAAATCTTCCTCTTTTTCAGTAGGATAACCTACAATTATATCTGTAGCTATAGTTAAATTAGGAATTTCATTTTTAAAACGATTAACAATTTTAATATATTCTTTAACAGTGTGGCCTCTTCTCATATCCACTAATACAGAATCACTGCCCGATTGTATAGGAATATGGATAAATTTATATACATTAGGATGTTTAAAAGCCTCAATTAAACTATCTAAATCATCCCCAATGTTATTAGGATGCATCATTCCTACACGAATTCTAAAATCATTATTAATTTCAGGATCATTAACAAGACCAGATACTTCTTTAATTAAATTAGATAATTTTTCATTAGTATCTTTTCCAAAAGCAGCAGTGTCTTGAGCAGTTAGTTGAATTTCAACACAACCATCTAATAAAGCACCTTTAGCTTCCTTTTTAATTTCAGAAATAGAGTAACTATTTAAAGTACCTCTAGCAAATCTAGTACAACAATAGCTACAAGCCCCTAAACAACCCTCACAAATCTGAATTATATGAATAAGTTCATCAAAACGGATTTTTGGAATACCTACCTTAGTATCTTTAGAAAACCCACACTCCCTACTTATTTCCCCATTTAATGTAGCTTTTACTACATTAGTAGTTTTATTAAGTTGATGAGGCCCAATCCATGAAGTATCTGGAGCTATTTTATTCAATTTTTTTGGGTCAATTTCAACCATACACCCACTAACAATGACTTTTAGCTCGGGAAATTGATCTTTTAACTTTTGTATCCTATTAGTTACTTTATTTTCAGTAGGCTGCTTTACATAACATGTATTGATAATAGCTACATCAGCATCATCAATAGAATTTACAATTTCAAAATCATTTTCAACCAAATTCCCTGCCATTATTTGAGAATCTGCTTGATTAAATGTACAACCAAAAGTATCTATAAAAACCTTTGAAACTACCATTTTATCCTCTAAAATATCAAATAATAAGATAATTAATTTTAAATTTACATTAGTCTAATATTTATTACAAAATTTTATATAAAAAACAAATTTTATCAAATTCTTATTATATATCCATATAAAAAATTAAAAAATAGAAAAATATAATAAAATTAGAAGAAGTTTAATACAATTAAATAATTAATAATCCTCATAAAAAAATATATTTTAATAAGAATATTTTAATAAGAATATTTTAATAATAATATTTTAATAATAATATTATAACTATAAAGAAATCTATTCTTAAATAAATAAAGAAATAATAATAAATTATAAATAGATTTATTTAATTTTCTTATCAGTTATTTTTCTTGAAACAATTTTATCAGTTAAATCATAATCATAATTCCTAAATTTAACTGGCTTTCCATAAATTCTTTTAATAACCCTTGCTTTAGCATATCCTTTTCTTGTCTTTCTTTCAATTGTCTTAATAACATTTATACGAATTATGTACTCAGCTATTTTAACAAAATCATCTGTAGCAAACTCAGATTCCCTATCTACTTCTACTTTAAATGAATCAACATTACCTGTTAAGTCTACAGAAACTCCAAATCTTGAAGGAATTTCAATTGAACTTGCCCAAATAGTAGAAACATCTTTCGCAATTGAACTTTCGATTCTTCTTCCATCTTTTGTTTCAAGAGAAGTAATTTCAACCTCACCCATATCAGATAGGAGAATATTATCTTTTGATAATACTTCATCAGGATAAATATCAATAGAAGTCTTTTTTGAGCTTTCATATTCACTTATGATAAGCCTAATTGATAAAGGTTTACTTTCTGTAATTTTATCTTTAAATACAGACTCACAATCATTACATTTTAATAATAATTCATTGATTTCTTTACTTTTTGATGAAATTTTCTTTGATTTTAACATATCGATGTTTTCCGACCCACAAATAGGACATTCCATTTTTAATACCTCTTGAAACTTAAATATACATATTCAAGAATTAATAAAATTTAAAATAATTATTGATATATTTATTTTTATTATATTCCTTTTAATTTTTAGTAGTTTTATTATATATTATTAATGTATTAATATATTTAAGATTAACATAATAATAAATATTTCAAAAAATAATATTTTAAAAGTGCAATTTATTTTAATATTAATATTATCGAAAAATATTAAAATTTTATTAAAAACAATTTATTAAATAAATATTTCATTGAATATAAACATTATTAACAAAAATAAGTTTTATTAAAAATATATAAAAAATCCTAAAAGAATAATTTAAAATAGATAGAAAATAATTATTGAAAATAAATAGAAAATAATTATTAGCTAATATCAAGCAATAGAACTTAAAATAAATATTAATAATAAATATTTGTTAAATAGTGATCTTTACTCTTTTTGATTTAGATAATGATTTACAAGACCACCATTATTAAGAATATTCAACATGAACTCTTTAAATGGTTCAATCTTAAATGATTTTTCAGAAGATTCATTAATGACAATCCCTTTTTTCAAGTCCAAAGAAATTATATCTCCTTCTTTAGCATCTATATCTGCTTTAATGACTGGAAGACCTATGTTAATAGCATTCCTATAAAAAATTCTAGCAAAAGATTTAGCTATTATTGCTGAAATTCCCGCAGTTTTAATAGCTAATGGGGCCTGTTCTCTTGAAGAACCACAACCAAAATTATCATCAGCTAATATTATATCTCCAGATTTAACATTAGAAGCAAAATCCTCTCTTTCACCAGCCATGACATGTTTTGCCAAATCTTTAGGGTTAAATGTTCTTAAATATCTTCCAGGGATGATAACATCAGTATCAATATTATCCCCAAATTTCCAAACTTTTCCTTTTATTTCATCCATTTTATCAACAAGTTATTCAATAAAAATAAATTATTTAATTAATATGATTAAAATTTTATATTCTCAAGAATTTAATTTAGAAATATATTATCTTAAAAATATATTAATCATAATAGTATTAATTGTATAATAAATAATTTTAAATAATTTTATAATAATTTTATAATAATAATTTCATTATATAATTAATCTATTTAAAAATTAGTTATATAAAATATAAAATTGCATTATAATATAATAATGCATTAGAATATTAATCTATCAGTATAAATTACAAGTTATTTAATGTAAGTAATGTTTTATATAGCTAACGATAATAATTCTAAAAAATACTCAAAAATAATCAATACAATATAAAAAATGAAATAAAAAATATCAAATTATTTATTAAAAAATTAATTAAAATTATTTTTCAATTTCAAAACCATGATTTTGAGCTTTTGTTTTAAATACAATACCGTCATTCCCAATATAATCTTTAGTTGCTTTAAAAACATCTTGATTCTTTTTATCGATTAATCCATAAATTGCTGGGCCAAATGAACTCATGCCTACACCATAAGCCCCAAATTGTTTCATATTATCCATTAAATCCTTAACATTCTGAGATTGTCTTGAAACTTCTACATTCTTGAAACCAAGTTTTTGAATTCTATTAATTGAGTCGCCAACAGATTCAATATTTTTTTCTAATAAAAAAGGTATAAGATTCATGAATATTATATGAGATAGCTGTTCAACATCATTTTTTGGAACAGGACAATACTTCTCAAAAATATCGTCTTCTTTCATACCAGTAACAGTTGTATCTGCATTACATATTGCTACAACTATTTCCCATTCCTCAGGAAAGTCATATCTACCAATTAATTGAGGAGGTTTAGCTGGATTAATTGAAGAAGGTAGAACAGAACCTCCTTTATCATTTAAATCATGCCCTCCATCTACAATAAAACCTCCAAAATCAAAAGCACCCATCCCAATTCCAGAACTTCCACCTCTTCCAAGAATACTACCTAGATGAATACTATCGACTTTTTTTTCATTAAATTCACAAATAAGTTTTGCTGTAGCTAAAGACATTTGTGTTCCAGACCCTAATCCTGAATGAGGAGGATAAGCTTCTTCAACAGTAAAATGGAACCCTTCATCAAAATTAAAATTAGAAATTACTTTTTCAGCAGAGCTCTGAATCTTTTTAATAGCTTCTTTTCTTATTTCATTATCAGTAATTTTTTCATTAAAATCAATGGAGATTCCTCTATCTGAACTTTCACACTTCAATGTAAAATTAGGTTTATTTATTGTTAATCCAATACCACCATCCGCTCGACCATATGACCCATTTAAATCTATTAAAGTCATGTGTAATCTAGAGGGTGTTTTAATAAGCATATAATAACTCCTTTAAATTGTTTCAATAATCATTAACAAAATATAATCATTAATAAAATTAATTATAAATCCAATAAATAAAAATTCTAGAATTATAAATAAAATCTAGTAAACATATATCACATTATAATATATTAATTTTTATATTTAATTCTAGATTAATCATTAAAATAAGTATAGAAATTAAAATTTATACTAAAAATGAGAAATAATAGCAGAATAAAAAATAGAAAAATAAAATAAAAAATAGAATAAAAATAGAAAAATAAAATGAAAATAAGAAATAAAATAAAAAATAAACAAAAATAGAAAAATAAAATGAAAATAAGAAATAAAATAAAAAATAAACAAAAATAGATAATATAATGAAAAAATAGAAAAATAAAAACTAAATTAAATTAGTTTTCAATTATTATTCTTTTTTAAATGGAACTGAAAATTCGTCTTCTATTTCCTGCCTATACATAGAATTCATTGTACAGAAAGGTATTATACGACCATCAGGAACCGCATAATGTATTACACATTTTTTAACCCTATCTTCATCAAAATTGAATGGATCCATAAAATGCATACAAGAAATTAGTAGTGAATTATGATGGAAATCACCTAAAGCTTCATAAGAACGATCTTTAAATACATTTACTAATATTTTAGATATATCCAAAGAATCTGGAGCTTTACTTCTATCTAAAACCCTTGGAATCTCCCTTGTAGCTTTAGCTAAAACTCTTGGTTTTATAGCAAAACCACCCTCTTCTATTTTTTGAGCATTTTCATCTAAAAATTCTAAAAACCTATCAACATCAATAAAATCGGTAACTGGAACAATAGACTTATCATTATCAACAAAAATATAAGTTGCTATACCACAATGTTGATGACAATTTAAGGTTACAGATGGTTCTTCACCTTCTAAAGCACCAATAAATCTAGATATAGGTTCTACTGAAGAAGGAGGATAAAAATCTTCTTCTTTAATCTGATTATCTGTTTGTTCAGAAGTTAGTTTAACAAAATCAGGAATAGTTATTCTCTGTTCTTCAACTTGATCTTGAGGAGTTCTGCCTGCAAAAGATACTGGTTGGAAATTAACCCCATGAACAATATCAATATTATTAATAGCAAATTGAATTATATCTCCAACTTGATCATCATTAATACCTTTAACTAAAGTAGGAACTAAAACAATTCCAAGGCCTGCTTTTCTACAATTTTCGATAGCTTGGATTTTCTGAGGAAGAATATTCTTACCTCTGTTGTAAATATAAGGTTCCTCAGTAACCCCATCAAATTGAAGATAAATGGTATTTAAGCCCGCATCAGCTAATTCTTTAGCTAAAGATTCTTTTCTTGCTAATCTTAATCCATTAGTAGCTATCTGAGTATGGGAAAAACCTTCTTCTTTAGCTAGTTTAACAAGTTCTACTATATCTTTTCTAACAGTAGGTTCTCCACCTGCATATTGAATAGCAGGAGTAGGATTTGGATCCAATCCCCTCAAATTTTTTAACATTTGACGTATTTCTTCAAACGTAGGTTCATAAAGTTTTTTAGAAACTGCAGCATTAGCAAAACAGACAGGGCATGTGAGATTACACCTATTTGTAACATCAATTAGACCCAGTACAGTAGCAGTCTCATGATCGCTACAAATTCCACAATTATTAGGACATCCCATCCCTTCATTGCTTAGATTTAAATTAACTTGAGGGTTATTTATTTGCTTAACAGATGATTTATAACCGTCAACTCGTTTATATAACTCCGCATTAGTCCAGTAAGTATTATTAAAACTACCATGTTCTGGACACTCCTTTTTTATCCAAATCTTCCCATCTTCTTCATAAACTTCAGCTTCAACTGGTTTAAAGCAAGTTGGGCATAAACTCATTGTTTTCTTAATAAACACCAAAATGATCACCTATCGTTTTAAACAATCATGATTAAATTTTAAATTTAATTATATAAATATCAACTATTTCCCACAATAATTATTAGCAATTAAAAGTAATTGATGATTTTAAATAATAACCAAATTGATTAATTAGATTATCATTATTAATAAAACTTATTGATAATTAGGATTATCAACTATAATAATTCATTATAAATCAAATAGTTTGAATTAATAATTAATTGATTATATTAAAACTATGAATTAATAATTAAAATTATTAATTAAAACTAATATATTATTAAACATCGTATTATAGTTCTAGATTAACACCATATTCTATTAATTATCTAAAATTATTTTTATTCACCCAATTCAATTATTATCTTATTATTTTCTATGATATTATATTTATATTTAAGTATTATATTTATATATTTACATTAGATAAGAAAATTTAGTAAAAATAGTAAAATAAAATATTAAACAAATAAAAAATAAGAAATAGGATAAAAGATTAAATAAAGTAATATTTAATCAATATTCCAATGAAAACAGCGATTTTAAAATAGATAATAATTCAAAAAAGAGGAATGCCTAAATTAAATTTTATAAAAAGTAGAAAAATATTATAAAATTTAATAAAAGTAATAATAATTATAAAATAAATTAAATTTTAGAATTTATTAAATAAAAAATTCCATTAAAAAATACACAATAGTAATTATAAAATATGATTTTATAAAAAATAAATAAAGATTAAAAAATTTAATTGAAAACTTAAAAAATTAAAAGAGTAATACTATAATCAAAGAAAATAAGTAACTTTATAAATTAAAAAAAATAATATGAGATAAGCTAATGTATTATTTAAAAACTAGAGGAAAATAATGTCAGATATAAATGCTTTTATTATGACCTGTCTGAGTGCAGTATATTTTATAATGCCTGCATATATTGCAAACCTTAGCGGTCTTGCATTTGGAGGAACCACCCCCGTAGATTTTGGGAGAAGTTTCATTGATGGTAGGAGAATTATTGGAGATGGAGTTACTTGGAAAGGACTCATTTTTGGAACTATTACTGGAACTCTAGTAGGAGCTATAGAAGGAATTTTAATTTGGGATCCTGTTTATGGAATCATAATCGGATTTTTATTAAGTTTTGGTGCATTATTAGGTGATGCTGCAGGCAGTTTCATAAAAAGAAGAATTGGAATAGGAAGAGGAAAACCAGCACCTATTTTAGACCAATTAGATTTTATTGCAGGAGCTTTAATTTTAGCATCTTTATACACAACCATAAGTATAGAAACAGTTATAATAATTGCAGTTTTAACATTAATAATACATCTAATTTCAAATATGATTGCATATCTCATTGGAATGAAAGACGTTTGGTATTAGTTTTTTAATTATTAACCTTATTTTTATCTTCTTGCACATATTATTCCATGTACTTTATATTTTTATTTTGATAATTATAAATTAATATTTAAATAAGACAATAATTAAACTAATTTTTAAATTAAAAAGAAAAATGATTGTTAAAATAGTATTTAAAATATAGAATAACAATAAATAACAAAAATAATAAATTAAACACAGAGATGATAATAGATTAAAAATCAGAATTAAAAAAAATTAAAAAAAATTAAAAAAGAATTAATTATGAAAATGAATATCAAGAATTCATATGTATAATTTTTTTTATTATTATATTTATTATTAGGAATATAATATCATATAATAATATACTGAACTTTTTAGTCAATTTAGGCTGTTGAATGAAGCTTTGATAAGATCATAAGACTGAGTTAAAGCTTCTCTAAAACCTAACCATTCAGGTATTTCATAGACAAAAACAGGAGTCCCAGTAGCCACAATAGGATTATCCACATTTGTAATAGAAGTACTTTTAGCTGATTTAGTAGTATCTCTTTGGTAATAATTAAAATTAGGAAGTTCTTTAATTGCTTTTTCTGCTAGACTAACTGATTTTGAATCCATTGACGGAGTAGCTATATAAAAACCTTCACCATAACCTTCTTCATGATCATGACCAATGATAACAAGACCATAATTTTCTTTAGCTACATCATTAACAACATAATCATGAACTAAAGATTCACCATTGCTTCGCCCAATATTAAAATCATCAGGATTATCTAAAACTGTTACTTCATAGTTTACTATATCTACCTTATTAAAAAGAGCATAAAATTTTACTGCAACAGGTAAAACTCCAGCAGAAAGTTTTTCACGAGAATGCATACCTGAAACAATAGCAATAGTATGATTCGATTCTCCATAATGTGAGTAAGTATATTTTGTAACATATCCCAAATCATTGGAACCAATAACTTCACTTTGAGAAAGGTTTGCAAATAGATATATTCCTACACTAATTATTACTAAAAGTAAAATTATAATAAGAGTTATATGTCTTTTTTTCATCATATCTCCATTAAAAAAATTTGAATGTATATAAAATATAAAGCATATTTTAAAATATTAAGAATTTAAGCTATTTAAATATTTGTTTGCCATTATAGCAGTTCCAATTGCAGGAGCAACAACACATTCTTCATCAGTCAATGTTTCATCCATAGACTTTACTTCTAGTTTCAATTTCTTTGCAGCTTCCTTAGCCAGTATATCTTTTCCAAGGCCAGTAGTGACAATTAAATCAAGATTTTCTCTATTAACAACTTCTTCTAAGGACCTAGCAATCTGATTAACTTGATTCTGATGAATATCAATAGAAATGTCGATAATGTCCTCAAAAGAAAGAATATCTAAATCAGCACATAATACTCTTGAAATTCTTCTTGCAGATTCTTCCTTAGATTTTCCAGCACCATCACAGGTATCACAAACATAATCTTCAATAGTAATTTTATCTAAGACATTATAAACATCTGCAGTAATAGCAAAAAGTTCAGAAGCAACATTATAATCCTTATTTTTAAATGAAACTGTGTTCAAAAAACTAGCTAAATTAGTCCTAAGAGTTCCAGTATATACTAACTCTTTAGTACCCAATCTTTCAAAATCAGATCTACCTTTGGCACATTCATTACCATTTTTAATAGGAATAATATCCGTAGTTGTACTCCCCGTATCAATAAAAATACAATTAGGACTTATTTGAGCAGCTATTTCTGCAGTAGCTATCCAATTAGCCGCAGCTATCTGAGAAGAATTTGATTTTACTTCTTCTAACGAAAGAACTTTATTAGTGCCTATAAAAACTATTGGAATATCTTTTGAAGAATTTTCATTGAAAATTTCTTTTGATTTATTAACTATATCCAAAACTCCTTCTTTTTTAGTTTCATATGCATCAACTAGTTCTGCAGTCATAGATATACCAATACAATCAATAGAATTAATATCTCCAATATTTTGGATTAATTCAATTAATGTATCCCCTAAATCATCATTTTTACTCCACATTGGAAGATATTTAAAATCACAAGCTATATTTTTGATTTTATTAGTTCCTTCTATAAAGTCAACTATAGCCAAGTCAGTATTTGCACCACCAATATCGAAACCAGCTATCTTCATATAATGTCCTCCGTTTAATAAATTAATATAATAAAAATCAATAAATATTATTATATTATAATAAAAGTTAATAAAAATTATTACACATAATAAAAGTTAATAGAGATTATTATCTTATAATAAAGTTAATAATAATATAAACTAAAAATAGTTTATATAAATCCTATAAAATTTTAATATTTAATTCATTTCCCTGTTTTTTAAATCTAACCGTTTTATCAAACTTATTAGACCCAATATATTTTTTATATTGAGTATTATCTTTAGATATCTCACTAATTTTTAATTTTTTATCTAATAAATTAATTATTAATTCCCCAATATTAAATTTAGCTATTTTACTAAGTCCAACATAAGGAGTAGTAAATCTAGAATTAATTTCTAAAAAGTAGATAGACTCATTATCAAAATAATCATCTTTTTTAATATAATCTTTTCCTTTTATATGATTATCTGCTTCTTTTATAAAATTATCTCTTTTTATGAAATCATTTTTTATAATTAAATCAACCCCAACAAATCCTTTAATACCTCCAATGGATTCAACAGCTTTTGTAGCTATTTTAAAAGCTAATTCAAACTTTGGATGATTATAGGGGAGTTCTCCACCAATATAAGATTGATTTTCTTTATTTATAGTTATATATTGTTTATTCAAGCTAATTGGAATAGCATTTTTACCATCAGAAATTAAACTAACACTAAGATTAATCCCCTGAATAAATTCTTGTACTAAAACTTCTGTTTTGTTAGGAAATGCTTTTTTTATATTTTTTATATCTTCAATTTCAGAAATAATAACCATATTTTGACAATCCACCCCATAAAGAGGTTTAACAATGAGTTTATAATCATTAATATCTAAAACATCGTCCCCAAACAAATTATCTTGAAAATCATCCGATAGAGAATTATCATTAGTATTAGTATTAGTATTAGTATTAGTATTAGTATTAGTATTAGTATTAGT
>NZ_CALGFC010000073.1 GCF_937881195.1 uncultured Methanobrevibacter sp.
TTTTACTAATAGTACAATTTTTAGTGTTGTTAATGCTTCTACTAATTCTACTATTGTTGTTCCTGGTGGTCGTGTAGGTCAGCAGGCTACTATTAGTGGTGTTGCGGTTGATGCTAATGGTAATGCTTTAGTTGGTGTTAGTTTAACTGTTGTTATTGGTGGTTCAACTCAGATTGTTACAACTAATAGTTCTGGTGGTTGGAGTTTGAATTATACTCCGACAAGTTCTGGTAATTTGAATGTTGTGGTGTCTTGGGCTGGTAATGGTACTCATACTGGTTTTACTAATAGTACAATTTTTAGTGTTGTTAATGCTTCTACTAATTCTACTATTATTGTCCCTAGCGGTAAGGCATTCCAAAGTTCTATTATACGTGGTGTTGCTACTGATGTTAATGGTAGGCCAATAGCTAATGTTCAATTAACAGTAACTGTTAATGGTCGAAATTATACGGTAACAACCGATAGTGTTGGTGCATGGAGCTTAAATTATACTCCAACAATTTCTGGAAGATTGAATGTTGTTGTTAGTTGGACAGGTAATGCTAGTCATATTGGTTTTACTAATAGTACAATCTTTAGTGTAGCAACTGGTGATAATCCTTCTAATGGTTCTGTTAAGCCAAATATTAAGCTTATTAAAAGAACTAACAGTAGGGTTGTTAGACATAAAAACATTGTTTATATGAAATGGTTGACTTTTAAAAACATAGGTGCTTCTGGCTCACAGATTGTAAGTGGAAAAGTAATTTATAAAAACTTTAAATATAAATTATGGAAAGTTTACAACAAAAACATTAAATACAGATATGGAAACAATAAGCTAAAATTCAAAGTTAGTTTAAAATCTGGAAATACCTTTAAACTAAAACTAAAAGTCTACAGACCAATAAAAAGAAAAGCAACAAGTTAAAAAAATATTAAACAATTTGTTAAAAACTCTTAAATCAATTTTTTACTTTTTTAAGGGTTTTATTTTTTTATTTTTTTATATATTATTTTAATATAATGTCAATTGATTTATTTTTGTTAATATATAAAAAAATAATGGGATATGTTATTTAAAAAATTAGTTACTTAATATAATACTATTATTTTAATTAGAAGATTTCTAAAAATGAGAAAATTAAAAAATAGTAGAAAACTAACTTTATTTATAAATAATTTTAAAAATAAATATTATTTTTATTTATTCTATTTTTATTAATTCATTTTTTATTAATTTTATTTTAAAAAATAGTAAAGAACAGCTTTTTGAGCATGTAGTCTGTTTTCTGCTTGGTTGATTACTGCAGATTGTGGCCCATCAATGACTTCACCACTTACTTCTTCTCCTCTGATAGCAGGTAAACAATGCATAAATATTGCATCTTCATTTGCTAATTCCATGAGTTTTTGATTAACTTGGTATTTTTTCAGAGCTTTTTTTCTTTTTCCCTGTTCTTTTTCATCGCCCATACTGACCCAAACATCAGTGTATATTACATTAGAATTTTTTACAGCAACTTCAACATCACTTGTAATTACAATATAAGAATTATTTCTTTTAGCTATTTCATTTGCTTTTTTAATAATATCTTCGTTTGGTTCATAGCCTTCTGGGCAAGCTACCGCTATATTCATACCAATACATGCACATATTAGAAGTAAAGAATTACAAACATTGTTTCCATCCCCCACATATGTAAATTTACCGTTAAAATCTCCAAAATATTCTTTAACAGTTAAAATATCTGCGAGAGCTTGGCATGGGTGTTCAAGATTTGTAAGTCCACTTATTATTGGAACATCTGATTCTTTTGAAAATTCTAGAACATCTTCATGTTCAACAGCTCTTATCATAATCCCATCTACATATCTACTTAAAACTTTTGCAGTATCTGAAATTGGCTCTCCTCTACCCATCTGTATGTCATTATTAGATAGGAAGATAGCATTACCGCCTAGCTCATTCATTCCAACTTCAAAAGAAACTCTTGTTCTAGTAGAAGATTTTTGGAATATCATAGCTAATGTTTTGTTTTCAAGAGGCTGTTCAGTAATTTTTCCCTCTTTAAATTTTGTAGCCAATTCTAATATTTCAGGAATTTCATCTTTTATGTCACAAATTGATAAGAGACTTCTCATTTTATCCACCTAATGGTGTTATTGACAATCTATTAATTGTCTTTTTATTATTTTATTATTTCTTTTTATTATTTTATTATAAATTTTAATTGATTTTTTAAATTATCTTATATGTTTCTTTTAATATTTAATGTAATAGTATAAAATTATTATAATAATTAGTTTTAAATTAATAATATTATAATAATTATAATTTTAATTTAGACATTCAAAAACTTTTATTACCAATCAAAATTTCTAAAAAATCGATTTTTATCCACGAATTTCCTTCATATGTTCTATTCTCTGTTGAATCAATGATTCTTTTCCAATATCCTTTCTATGGTATAAATTTCCTTTTACATATTCACATGCTTCTTCAGCAATTTTTTCACTTTCTTCAATTGAATCAGCAATTCCAACAACTCCAATTGCCCTTGAAGAGGAAGTATAAACTTTCCCATCCTCTTTTTGATTAACTGCAGCATAATAAACTTTTGCTCCAATTGATTCAATTTTTGCTTCGTCTACGATTATTTCTTCATTTGCATATTTAGTTTCTGGATAACCATCAGGAACTATGTATTTACAAACTGAGGAATAAGGTTCAAATTCAACATTTCCAAGATTTCCATCAACTATAGATTTGCAAACTTCTATCATTGGAGTTTTCATTAAAGGTAGGACATTCATAGCTTCAGGATCACCAAATCTTGCATTATATTCAATTAAACGTGGTCCATCAGAGGTAAGCATAAACTGACCATAAAGAATTCCTTTATAAGGACTAGCTTCTTTAGCTATTGCCTTTATTGTTTTTTCCATTATTTCGACTGCTTTTCCATAGTCTTCTTCTGATAAAAACGGAAGTAATCCATCTTTATTAGAATATGATCCCATTCCTCCAGTTATTGGCCCTTTTCCACCTTCAAAAGCATATGGGTGGTCCTGTGCTGCTGGCATTGGTGCAAGGTTCTTCCCATCTGAAAATGCTTGAATTGTAAATTCTTCTCCAACAAGTTTTTCTTCAATAATTACTTGAGGAAAACCTCCCATTTTAGTATCCATAACCTCTTTTGCATATTCTTTTGCTTCTTGATTATCTTTAAGATGCTCACCAACAATTTTTACTCCTTTTCCTCCAGTTAAACCAACTGGTTTTATTACCGCATCTCTATCAAAATCATCAAGGAATTTTTCTATATCTTCGTAATTATCAAATACTTTATAAATAAGGGATCCTTCAATATTATAATTTTCAAATAAGTTTCTCATAAATGATTTGTCTGTTTCAATTTTAGCTGCTTCAATGTTAGGTCCAACACATTTAATCCCATTTTTCTCTAATTCATTTACAATGCCTTTTCCAAGAGGAGCTTCTGGCCCTATAACTGCAATTTCAATATTATTTTCCATTGCATATTTAGATACAGCTTCAATATCTCCTTCATTGCCCTGTTTAAATTCAGCTATTTTAGCTATCCCAGGATTTTTATTAGACATATAAGAATATAATTCACAATCATCTTTCAACGATTCACAAATAGCGTTTTCTCTAGCTCCAGTACCAACAACTAAAATTTTCATTACAAAACTCTCCAAAATTATTTATATTATATATTCCTTGTTTTAAATTATTAGATTTATTAAATTATTAGATTTATTAAATTATTAGATTTATTAAATTATTAGATTTATTAGTAATATTTAATAATTAATTTTATTTATTAACTATTTTATTTAGTAATTTTTTATAATTAATTTTATTTATTAACTATTTATAAGTAATTTTTATTTATAATATGTAGTATATTTTATATTTTATGATAATATGTTGGATAATATAAGATTTAATTTGTTATAATAAGGTTATATTTATTTTTTTGCACATTATAATAAATTATAATATTTTTTATAAAATAAATTATACTAATATTATAAATTTTATCATATATTTAAACATAGTTTTAGTCTACTAATCTTAAGTTTTAGTCTACTAATCTTATAGTTTTAATCTACTAATTTTATTTTTTTAATTTATTAATTTCATTTAAATTAACTTATTTATATTCTAAAATCATATATAAAAATATATTAATATATAATGTAATGATAAATAATTATAAATATGAATATATAGAATATTTTATTATACAATTTTATTATACAGTTTATTAGTAATTTTATTGTAATATTTTATTAAATCTTTTTAAATAGTTCTTTATGTATTTTATATGTTATTTATAAACATAATTAAAAATTTTATATATATCATTTATATAATTAACATTTTTTAGATATTTTTAAAAGTTTTAATGGATCTTTTGATTACATTTTTAAAATTTTTAGGTCTATTTTGAATAATTTAATAATCAATATTTTAATTTATCACTTATTAACTTGTTTAACTATTTTAAATAATTCCTTTGATTCAATAAGGATAAATATGCGATAAAATAGAATATGAAAATAAGATATTCTAATAGAATTATAATAGAATATGAAAATAATATAGTAATAGGTAGTAGAAAGAAAATTTATCAATGATAAAGAAATCAAAAATGTGATTAAATAAATTGAATTGATATAAAAAATTTAAAAGCAGATATAAAAGTTAAAAATTTAGAAATTTAGGTGTTGAAATGAAAGGTGGAGAAGCTATAATCAAAGCTCTTATTGAACAAGGTGCAGACACAGTCTTCGGATATCCAGGAGGTCAAGTACTTCCTTTATATGACATGATTTATAATTCTGATTTAAATCATGTGTTGGTGAGACACGAACAATCAGCATCTCATGCTGCAGATGGATTTGCAAGAGCTAGTGGAAAAGTTGGAGTTTGTATAGCTACTTCTGGACCTGGAGCTACTAATCTTGTAACTGGAATCGCGACTGCATATATGGATTCATCTCCTTTTGTAGCGATTACTGGCCAAGTTCCGACTCATTTAATTGGAAATGATGCGTTTCAAGAAGTTGATATGCTAGGTATAGCTATGCCTATAACAAAACACGCATTTCAGCCTAAAAATCCTGATGAAATACCTGCTATGATCAATTCAAGTTTTGAACTAGCTAAAACTGGACGTCCTGGCCCTATTGTCATTGATGTTCCAAAAAATGTTCAAGAACAGGATTTAAGTGATTATTTCTCTAATATTGATAATTTTTCTGAATTGACTCTGGATACTCCAGGATATAGTCCTACTATTAAAGGAAATCCAAGGCAAATTAAAAAAGCTTCAAAAATAATAGCTAACTCTTCTAAACCAATAATATTAGCTGGTGGAGGAGTAATAATCTCTGGAGCTTCAAAAGAATTAAAAGAATTTTCAGAACTTATACAAGCTCCTGTAACCACAACACTTCTTGGAAAAGGATCTTTTCCTGAAGATAATGATGCATATCTCGGAATGTTAGGAATGCATGGTAGAAAAGTTGCTAATTTATCTCTCGATGAAAGTGATTGTATAATAGCTATTGGTTGTAGATTTTCAGATAGAACTACTGGAAGTATAGAAGAATTTGCAAGAAACTCAAAAGTCATTCATATTGATATTGATCCTGCAGAAATTGGAAAAAATGTTGAAGTTGATGTTCCTATTGTTGGAGATGCTAAAAATATCTTAATCAAGCTAATAACTGATATAAAGACTTTAGATATTAAAAAAATTAATCAAAATTCAATTGAATGGTATAATGATACATTATTATTTAAAAAGAGCTGTATTCCTCGGTTAACTTATAATGAAACTCCTCTTAAGCCCCAGCAAATTATAAAGGAGATAAGTCATGCATTAGATGAAGATTCAATTATCACAACAGATGTTGGTCAGCATCAAATGTGGGCAGCTCACTTTTTTGATACTATAAAACCAAGAAAATTCATAAGTTCTGGAGGGCTTGGAACAATGGGATTTGGATTCCCTTCTGCTATTGGAGCTAAAGTGGCTATGCCCGAAAATGATGTTTTAGCTGTTACTGGTGATGGAGGATTTTTAATGGTATGTCAAGATTTAGCTACTGTTAAAGAATATGATATTCCTCTTATTATCTGTTTATTCAACAATAGAAAACTTGGAATGGTTTATCAATGGCAAAATCTTTTTTATGAAAAGAGACTTTCACACACGGATCTTGGTCAAACTCCTGACTTTTTAAAGCTTTCTGAGTCATTTGGTGTAAATGCAGAAAGAATTACTGAAGTTGGCGAAACAGAGAAAGCTATAAGGGCAGCGAAAAAAGATGGAGAAGCTATATTATTAGATATTGTAATCGATAAAAATGAAGAATTGCCTATGGTTCCACCAGGATGTGGAATTACTGATATACTTGGTGAATATAAAATTGAAAATGATATCACTGGTATTAATGGGGGCAATAGTGATACAAACGATACTATAGCTAACAAAAGGGGTGGTGATTAGATGGATTCTAAAAAACAAACAAATGAACTAAAAAGCCATGTAATCAGTACATTAGTAGAAAATAAACCTGGGGTCCTTCAAAAAGTATCAAGTCTTTTTACAAGAAGGGGTTTTAATATTGAAAGTATAACTGTTGGCCAATCTGAAACTGAGGGTTTGGCAGCTATGGTTATAATTTCTAAAGGTGATGAAAAAGTCCTAGAGCAAATTACAAAACAACTAAATAAATTGATTGATGTTGTTAAAGTTGTTGATTTAGATCCCGACAATTCTGTAAAAAGAGAATTAGCACTTATAAAAGTTAAAACTACTAATGAACAAACAAGATCTGAAATTATTCAGCATGCTAATATTTTTAGAGGAAAAATTATTGATATTGGTCCTTCAACCATAACGATTGAGATTACTGGTGACCCAAATAAAATAAATGCTTTAATTTCTCTATTGACCAATTTTGGGATTAAAAAAATTGTTAGAACTGGCCCAACAGCTATTGCTCGTGAAAGCATTCTATAATTATTTCCAATCTTTTTATTTTTTATTAATTTTATCTATTTTTTATTTTTTATATTTTAGTTTTTATATTTTAGTTTTTATTTTTACTTTACCTATTTTATTTTTTTTAATTCTTTATTAAATAGAATATATTACTTTAAAAATTTTACTCTTATTTTACCAGATTTTCAGTTTTATTTAGTATATTAATATAGTAATTTTCCCCCCCATTTGGGTATTTTATATTAAAATTATCAAATAAAAAATACTAAAGAAAAAATACTAAATTAAAAATAATAAATTAAAAATAATAAATAAAAATACTAAATAAAAATACTAAAATTACTTTAATAATAAACTACAACATACTACCATGAAAATTTTAATTAGTAATGATGATGGAATTAACTCCTCTGGGATTTTAGCTGCTAAAGAAGCAGTTGATGAATTAGGGCATGTTACTGTTGTGGCCCCTTCTTCTCAACAAAGTGGAATTGGAAGAGCTTTAACTCTCTTCGAACCTTTAAGAATAAGTGGAGTACAATTAAAAGATGGTAGTCGGGGATTTTCTGTTTCTGGAACTCCAACTGATGCTGTCACTTTAGGGATCTTCGAATTAATGGAAGAACCTCCTACTTTAGCCATTTCTGGAATTAACACTGGGGAAAATATTGGAAAAGGCGAACTTACAACTTCTGGAACTATGGGTGCAGCTATGGAAGCTGCTTCTTATGGCATTCCAACTATTGCTGTTTCTCTTCAGGTATCTAGGGGAGATATTAAATTTGAGGATGGTCATGTTGATATTGACTACTCTTTTGCAAAAAAAATTTTAAATAAGGTAGCTAAAAATGTCATAGATAAAGGATTACCTGAAGGTGTTGATTTACTAAACTTAAATATTCCTTCAAATCCAAGTAGTGAAAAAATAGCTATAACTTCTTTAGGAGATAGAATGTATAATCCTCATATCGAAATGCGTTTTGATCCTCGTGGAAAACCTTATTATTGGATTGATGGAACTCCATTTAATGGCGATGTTGAAGGTACTGATGGTTATGCTCTTAAAACCCTTAAAGTTCCCACATTAACACCACTTTCTATGGATTTCACTTCAAATTTGGATTATTTATCTAAATGGTTTGATTAATCATTTTTATTAAATAAAATGATTTTATTAAATATCTGATTTTTATAAACTGTTTGTGGAATGATTGTTTTTTATTTATTTTAAATTTTTACTCTTTAAAATTTTTAACTTTTTAATTTTTAACTTTTTAGTTTTTATTTCTAGTGATTTTTATTTTAAAAAATTTTATAATAAAATAAAATTTTATTATATTTAATAAAACTCTTTCTTTCTTGAATTATTTAGTGTTTATACTTTTTTTTATTTTATTTTTTAGTATATTTTATATTACTTTTTTAAATAGTTTTGAAAGTTATTTTAGCATTTTTATATTTATTAAAGAGTATATTTAATCTATATAATCTAAGGAGGATATTTAATCTATATAATCTAAGGAGGATATTTAATCTATATAAGCTAAGGAGGATATTTAATCTATATAAAATAAGGAGGATAGCTAATCTATATAAACTTTTTTAATCTCTCTAAGGTAAATTTTAGTATATATATAACTAACTAAATAACCTACTAATCCTCCTAAAGAAAGACCCCACCAAATACCTATGACTCCCATGTTCCATACAAATGCAAATAAATACATAAAAATAATTTCAAATACTAATGCTCTTTGAATAGTAAGAGTTAATGAAATAAATGCTTTTCCAAGCCCTTGGAATGTAGAAGATGAAATTATTCCTAATGGAAGGGCTATACAGAATACACATAATATTCTCAAAAACTCTACAATAGAAGGTATTAAATTTGTTTCTGAATAACTGAATATCATTGCTATTTGTGGAGCAAATACAAATATTATAATACTAGTAACTATTGAAATAGATAATCCTAACTTCACTGAATAATTATATGTTGTTATTAATTTTTTAAACTTCCTTGCACCATATGCGGCCCCAATAACTGTTAAAGTTGCAGTACCTAGTCCCATATGTGGAATCATAGCTAAATTTACTATTCTCCAACCTGCTGTATAAACTGCAACTCCTAATGGCCCAGTAATATATGATAGCATAAAATTTATAACAAGTGAAACAATTGAGAATATTATTATTTCTGATGTTGCTGGAATAGCTATTGAAATTATTTCTTTAATAATTCCAAAGTCGAAACTAAATCTTTCTTTTGATAGAGTTAAATAAGTATCTTTTTTTATTATTAGCCAATAGAATATTATGAATGAAGATATAAATGATGAAAGTAATGTTGCATAAGCTGCACCAGCTAATCCTAGATTAAGAATGTATATGAAAATTGGGTCAATTACTATATTTAAAACAGCAGTTATAATCATAACATTCATTGCCCTATTTACATCTCCTTCGGATCGAAGAATACTAGCTCCAACTGATGAGAATAATAAAACAATTAGCCCTGCTAATATTATCCTCGCATATTCTGCTGTTAGACTAGCTACTGATGCTGCACCCATTAAAATAAGAATATCATTTAAAAAGAATATTAGTATTATAGGTGCAATAATAGATATGACTAAAGTTATTATAAGGCCATGAATAGCAGTATTATCGGCTTTTTTTTTATTTTTAGCACCAATAGATCTAGCGATTAAAGAATTAGCTCCTGCTCCAATACCATTTCCAAGGCCAATTATTATTAAAAATATTGGCATGAAAAATCCTAAAGCTGCTAAAGAGTCTGTTCCGAGTCCAGCTACCCATATAGTATCTGCTAAATTATATGCAAATGTAACAAGCATCGAAACCATTATGGGCCATGATAATTTTCTTATAGCCCTTTTTGGATCTCCTGTTACTATGGATATATTATCATTATTATTTTCATTAGCTTTTTCGCTTTCATTATTCATTAATTTCACTTTAATTTCCTTATTTATTCAAAAAAAATCATTTCAATTTTCTAATTTTTAAATCGGTATAATATTTAATTATATTATTTATCAAATCATTTTTTATTATTTTAATTTTATTAACTATTACTAACTAATAAAATTTATTTTAAAGATAAAATACTCATTAATACATTAATATATTAATTAAAAAACAATAATGCTCTTTAATAATTAACATAAGTTATAAATATTTTAATTAGAATTAACTAATTATAAATTTTATAATATTAATAGAATAAATCAAATATTCGTAAGATTAGAACATTCATATATCTAAAAAAAGATAAAAACAATTATATAATCAATTATAATCTTATATAATAATCTTATATAATAATATTAAAATAATATTAAAATTGATAAAAATATAAAGATAATAATATGAAATATTTAATAATCAGAAATATATTAATCAAAAATTATGATACAATAGATTTATAAATAGAACTACTATATAAAAAAAAACGAAAATTTTTAAAATCAAATAGCGATTCATTTTTAAATTTATAAAAATAAAAAATTTTACAATTAATTAAAATTATAATTCTATATATTATAATCTACATATTATAATTTCATATTATTATAATTTCATATTATTATAATTTCATATTATTATTTTAATAACTCATCATTTATATAGTTAAATTATAACATGGTTAATTATATATGATAAAAAAATTATAATTATGATGTGATAAATTTCTACACAATAGTATAATATAATAAAATATTATAAATTGATTAATATTATTTTTAATTCAATTTGATTATTATTGTCTGATTTATTGTTATTAGGAGAATTTCAAATGAAAATGTATTATGATAAAGATGTCGATGTTAAAGCTTTAGCTAATAAGACTGTAGCTGTTATAGGTTATGGTAGCCAAGGAATGGGCCAATCACAAAATATGTCCGATAGTGGATTAAAAGTTATTGTTGGTTTACGTGAAGGAGGAGCTTCCTGGAAAAAAGCTAAAGACGATGGGATGAATGTTAAAACTATTGAAGATGCTGCTAAAGAAGCAGATATAATTCACATATTATTGCCTGATGAAATACAAGCTGATGTTTATGAAAAATCAATTGCTCCTTATGTAAAACCTGGTAATACAATTTCTTTCTCTCATGGTTATAATATTCACTTCAAATACATAAAAGTTCCTGAAGATGTAAATATAACTATGATAGCTCCAAAAGGTCCTGGATCCATGGTTAGAAGGACTTATTTAGAAGGTTTTGGAATTCCTGGTCTTGTAGCTGTTGAACAAGATGCTACTGGAAATGCACTTGATGTTGCTTTAGCTATGGGTAAAGCTTGTGGATTATCTAAAGCGGGAATCCTTGAAACTAGTTTTAGAGAAGAGACTGAAACTGATTTATTTGGTGAACAAGCTATTCTATGTGGAGGAGTTACAGAACTTATAAATGCAGGTTTCACAACTCTTGTCGAAGCAGGTTATCAACCAGAAATTGCTTATTTTGAAACATGTCATGAATTAAAACTTATTGTAGACCTTATTTATGAAAAAGGGTTTGCTGGAATGTGGCATGATGTTAGTAATACTGCTGAATTTGGTGGATTAAGCCGAAGAGATAGGATTATTAATGATGATGCTAAAAACGAAATGAAAAAAATCCTCGAAGAAATTCAAAAAGGTAAATTCACTAAAGAATGGGCTCTTGAATCTACTGCTAAAATGCCAATGTTAAACAGAATGAGAGAACTTGAAAGTGAAGAGAAAATTGAAAAAGTTGGATCTAAACTTAGAAAGGCATGTGGCTTAGAAAAAAAAGCTAAAGAAAAAGAAGAAAAAGTTGTTGTTGTAAACTTCGATAAAACTGAAAAGAAATAATTATTTTATTTCATTTTAAATTTTCTTATTTTTTTAATATTTTTATAATTTATTTTAATATTTTCATATATTAGATTATTTTTTAATTTATTTTTTAACAAATTATATTCTATGATTAGTTTTAACAATTTTATTTTTATATTTTTTTCGATTAGTTTATATTTGTTTTATTAAATTTAAATAATTTTAAATTCATTTAAATACTTCATTAAATCATTTATTATTTTTCTAAAAATCTATTTTTCAATATATCTAATTATTTGAGTTTTAAAAGTCTATATAGTTAAAATAGTGTATAATTTTTAGAATAGTATATACCTTTAAATAGCATAATAGAAATAACATTTTAATTTTGAAATAATAAAATAGTAATAAAAATAATAATTTAAGAAAGAAATCTTCAATCCATGGCTTATTTTAGAGATTGTTAAATAATATTTTTATTTTTTTATTCATCTATTATCATTTGAACAAAATTATAGAAATTTTTACAATATATTCTTTATTTAACATTTAAAAACATGAATTCCAGTTCTTCTAATAAAACATGTTTTTTCAGAGGAGTTATAATTGAAGAAATCTTTCTCACGATGTTTATTTGTTTATATATTTGGATATCTAATACAAAAAATTGTAATTAGATATTTATTACTATTTTCTTAATACTATATAAATATTTGTTATTACTCTTTATTTATTTATTTAAATAGCTAGTATTAATATTCATTTTTTACTTATTTAATATAACTATCGATATAACTGAAAACTTTATTATCATAACAATAGTTACTTAATACCCTCAGTTTTCTTCTTAATTTTAATATATTTATATTTAAGAAATTATTAATCTATTGATTAAAAATAAATTACTTTAAATAGTTTATTTATTTATTTATTTAATTTATATTCTTTTAAATTCATTATGTAGATTTGCATAATCCTCATTAGTTTTAAATTGTATTACTTTTCTTTTGTTTTTCTTAACTATAGTAATACTTTTTTAATAGAAATGCTTATTAATAATAAAATTTAACTATTAAATTACTGATTTTTATTATAAAATTCTGTTTTAATCTATAAGCAATATTATATTTTATAATAAATTAACCTGAATTTTTCAATTTCTAACTAAATATTTTTTGTTTGTTCAATTAAGTGATCATGGGGAAAAAATGGATATAATTAGTATTTTATGGCAATTAGGCATTTTATCCGCTGTATTAGTTTTTGGTGTTAAAGTTGGTTTAGCTTCTGGATTAGCTAATTTTTCAAAGAAAACAATTTTAGGAATTGCTGTTGGTTATGGTATTGGAGTCCTTATTATTACTAAAATTGCTTCATTCTATTCAAGCCAAATAACTGATATTATTTATAGTTATAACACTGCTTTTTTTTTAATCATGGCAGCTATCATGATTATAGCAGGATTACTAACTATTAGGGAATGGAAAATCCATGAAAAAAATACTTCTAAAGCAGCAGCTATCGCTGTTTTAGCTCCTTGTCCTTGCTGTTTCCTTTCAATTGTTGTTAGTATTTTATTGGTGGCTCCAACTGTTGGATTAGGCGCGTTTAATTTAAGTCAATATGTAGCGTTATCTCTTTCAATAGTGATTATAATTTCTTATTTTGCTTCAGATTTATTTATAAAAGTAGTTAAAAAACCTTATCCATTAATCCTTGGAAATTTCATGTTCTTTTTAGGACTTTATTTCTTAGTTTCAGCACTTGTAATTCCTAACATATCAAGTGTTATGGGAAAATCAATGGATAAAATTGTTATTGTTAATACAGGTTCAATAATTTGGATACTTATCTTTTGTATTCTATTGATAGCATCTGGAATTTTTATTGCTAAAAGAAATAGTTTTTTAAATAATTAAAAATTTTTATATTTTATAATTTTGTAAGGTGATTTTAAGATGGTTGTGAGTATTCCGGGGAGTGATATTTTAACTTCTGGTTTGAATGTTATTTCTCAAAGTTTATTAATACCGGTAATAGTTATATTGTTGATTTTTGTAGTATATGCAGTTATAACTCTTGGAGGTTTGATTTCAGAATATACCAGTAGGAAAAAAATACCTGCTAACACTATAAAAGACCTAATATATGATATTTCTGCTTCAGAAAACCCTGAAGAAGTTAAAAAAGTTGTAAGCGAATCAATAATTCCTAAAAGTCAAAAAAATATTTTAATAGAGTTGGCTTCATCTGAAAGCTTAAAAGAAAAATCAAGACAAGCATTAGCAAACAAATACATTGAAAGTGAAGAAAACCACATAGACAAAATAGTGGAAAAAACAGACATAGTCACAAGAATCGGCCCCACACTCGGACTAATGGGAACATTAATACCAATGGGACCAGGACTAGCCGCACTAGGAAGCGGAGATGTAAACGCACTATCACAAGCAATAATAGTAGCATTCGACACAACCGTAGTAGGAATAGGAGCAGGAGCAGTCGGATACCTAGTATCCAAAATCAGAAGAAGATGGTACGACGACTACCTATCCAACCTAGACGCACTATCAGACGCCATCCTAGAATACATGAACAACTAAAAAGGGAAAAAAAACAAAACATAAAAAAAGCCAAAAAAAAAGATTGTAAAAAATTATATTATACAAAAAAAAGAGGAGATGTAAACTCATGGCGAGAAAAGATAGGAAAAACAGAAGTTCTTCAAAAGTTGAAGAAGACCCTATGGCCGGAACAACCAACCTAGTAGATGCCATGCTAGTAATATCTGTAGGTTTACTAGTATTCCTAGTAATGTCATGGAACATGCAAAGCGTAGTTTTCAGCGACATGACAGCAGAAGAAAAACAAAACACAATGAAAGAAATGCAAAAAGTATCACAAGTAAACCAAGGAAAAGAACTCAACGACACACCCAACTCAACCGAAAGCTCAGGACAAGGATACGTAGAAATGGGAAAAGTATACAAAGACCCATCATCGGGAAAACTTATAATGGTAGAAGGATAGTTTATTATTTCATATTTTTAATATGAGTATTTAATTAAAATTAATTTATTCAGATTTAATAATTTATTTAGACTATCCAATATTTTAAATTATTTAAATATTTTAAAATATTTTACTATTTTAAATTATTTTAGATTTTAATAATAACTTTTCATACTAAATTCAACTTCTTTTAAATTATATTCTTTTTTAGATTCTTATTTTTCATAATAATTTTATTTTAATTATCTTCCTTGAATTTTTTATTTATTTTTGTTTAAGAAAATTAATAAAATAAAAATAATATTAGAAAATAAAATTAAATAATAGTTTCTAAATATATGAAACATAATAAAAAATTTGGAGAATAATATTATGAATGAAGAAATAGAAATTTTAACTAAAATTCATGAACAATTAATAATAAAAAACAATATAGAATTGTATAAATTATCATTAGAACAAGATATTGATATTGATACTGTAATAGGTAATGTTATTGGTTTAACAGAAAGAATACAACAAGAATATATTGACGGAACATTATTATAAAATATAAATGCTTTTATTTAAAATATATAATTTAATCTAAACAATCAAATTTGTAAATTAAAACTGATATAATAATATAAAAATGAATTTTAGAAAATAAATTATAAAATTAAATTTTAGAAAATATGCTAAAATGATTTATATTTATTATAATATAAGAAAAAAATTTCTAAATTAAATTATTGGATTAAAGGTGAGTTTTTTGGTATTTGTAGGAATGGATCACGGAACTACAGGTATTTCATTTGGAATAATGTCTGATGATGGAAAGCCAATTGAAAGTTTTAAAATTGATAGAGAAGCTACTAAAGCAGGTAAAGTTTCAGCTATTCAAGAGTTGTCTAAAAGAGTTAATATTAAGAATATTAAGTTAATGGCTATAACCTATGGTATGGGAGATGGAATAAATTCTATAATGCCAATTGATAAGGTCAAAAACAGAGGAATTCTCTCTATTGAAGGTGCAGGGAAAATCACTGGTGGGGGAACATCTGTTTATAGTGAAATTGAAGAGTCTAAAATTCCAACTATTGTAATACCTGGACTTCATAAAGATTCTGATTCTCTCGATCCTCTTTTTAAAGCAGCTTATTCACATCAAGCTAGTTCTGAAAAAGTTAGTATTTGTTATAATGCATATTTGGCTACTAAATGGGATAATATGATTGTAGCTGACATTAGTTCAAATAGTGTAAATATATTAATTGAAAACGGTAAAATACGTGGAGCGATGGATGCTTGTGTGGGTGCAATGGGCATTGTTCATGGTCCAATAGATTTAGAAATGATTAGAAATATTGATGAAAATAAAAAAACTGCCAATGAAGCATTTTCAACTGCAGGAGCTGTTAAAATAGCTAATGTGAATACTAAAGTAGCTTTTATGAAAGATGTTCTTTTAAATGCTTATAAAAAAGGCAATACTAATGCAAAATTAGCTATTGATACTATGATTTTCACTGTAGCTATGGAAATTATGGGTTTAATTGGCATATCTAATAATAAAATTGATGGAATAGTTTTGACAGGTTCAATTGGCTCAATTGAGAATCCTTTTAATTTTAAAAATGAGTTAAATAAATATTTAAAAAATAAGTTTGAAATAGCTATTCTCCCAAGCACATCAGGAGCTTTTGGAAGTGCAGAAATAGCTAAAGATGTCTATAATAAAAAAGATAATATTCTTGGTATTAATATTGATTTTTAATCTTATTTTATGAGTCTTTCATAGAAATAAATGCTATTTTCCCGCCTTTGACTACTTTTAATCCATCATCCATTTCCAAAACAGTGTTTAAAAAGTTGTCAATTGCTATTATTTTCCCTTCAAACTCTTCCCAGTTTTTCAAACCTATTAGGACATTTTTTCCTTTGAAATCTGCAAATTGCTTGTTTACTTGAAAGTTATTGTTATTATTATCCATATTATCATCTTTTAAAATAGAAATAATCTTAATAAAACTAATATTATAATTTATATTTATACCTATAAATAAGTTTATATCTATTAATATTTTTATATTATACTTTTTATTATACTTCTTATTATACTTCTTATTATATCTTTATATTCTTATTATATTTTTATACTTTTATTTTTTAGCATTTCATTTTCTAATTTTTCTTTTTTGTTTCATAAAATGAAAATATTAAATATAATGATTAATAAATTAATATTTATTATAAATTAATTGTGAATTATTTATTATAATTTTAACTAATATATTTATTATAAATTAATTGTGAATTATTTATTATAATATTAATTAATATATTAATATAATTTAATTAATATTAATAATATCAATTAAAATGTATCTTTATCAATTAAGACTATATTTTTTATAATAGATTCATAGTATATGGATAAACATTCGGTTAATATTTATCGATAATTTAATGAAAAGGAAGATTGAAATGCCTATTAATCAATTAGAAACTAATTTGTCAGCTATTACAACTACAATTGCATATTTGGAAAAAAAGGGATGTACTGACCAAAAAATCCTAAAAAGTCTTAAAGATGAAAGAGATAGGCTATTGAAAGATTTAAATCTAAAATAGGTAAAATATTAGATAATTATTTCTTTTAAATATCATTTTATTAAATGGGTATTTTTTTAGATATAACTCATTTTCTTTTTTTAGTTCTTTAGAGTATTTTATTTAGATTTTTTTAAGTCTATTAATTCAGTTTTTTATTCGAAATATATTCTTAATTTATTTCAATATTAATTAAACAAACTTTTCATATTTTTTAGAAATTTAAATATATATTTCTAATAGAATAGCTTTTAATTGACTTATTTTTTTCTTTTAGTTATTATTTTATTAAATATTTAAATTAAATATATTAATAAGAAACATAATAATATAATAACATAATAATATAATATTGTTTTAGCATAATATTAAATACTTTATAATTATTCAGAATAAAATATTGGGTGAAATAGTGGAAAAGCTACAGCTTGTGAATTTCATTTCTAAAGTGATGGAAGAGTCTGGCTTTAAAGTTTACAAAGATTTTAAAACTTCTCAAAAAGTCATTGATATTTACGGCGTTCTTCCAAGTGTTATGGGAGATTTTAGTGTTGTTGTAGCTTGTAAAAATTATGATAAACAATGGGAAGTTGGAATTGATATCCTAAAAGAAATGGAGATGGTTGGAAGGAATTTAAAAGCATCTAAGATAGTAGTTGTATCTAGCTCTAATTTTTCTTCACAATCTCGTAATTACGCTTCTAGGAAAAATATTAAACTTATAGATAGAGATAATTTGATGATACTTGCTAAAAAATTTTCTAAAAAAGCAAGTGGGATTGAAAATCCTCAAAATCAAATTAAATCTGATTTAAATTCAGTTAATTCTTTAAAACATACAAATCAAAACTCTCCTGGAATTAATAAGGATTATACTAATTATAATAATAGTTCTGAATACAACTCTAATCAAGATTCTGAGAATAATTATAATAATGATTTTTATTCTTCAAATTCTATTGAAGATTCTCAAAATGAATATAGGGGTCCTTATAGGGATCATTCTACTTATATTTCTGGAAAAAGTAGCTCTGGTCTTGGAAAAAATGGGTCCAATACTAATTCTTCACATTCAAGAGCACCAATTACAGGTTCTAATTTAACTAAAAAGAAACCTAAAAAACAAGGTCCTCCTTTAAGTGAAAAAATCATGCCTATCTTGAATAATACATTTGTTTTAATAATTTTAGTTGTGCTAGTATCTTATTTAATATCTTTATTACTTGTTTTAGGAACTGGTGCTTCAAAAGGGGTAAGCGGATTAGTTAAAATATTATCCTCATTAATTCTATCATATGGCCTTGTATTAGCTTTAAATAGGGATGGGACTGCTGTTCTTGTAAAAGGAACCACTGTTTTCTTTGTTTCATTGATAATTTTGATATTAATGATAATAGTATTATAATCTATTTTTTTCATTAATATAAAAATTGTATTTTTAATGAAAAATAATTCAAATAGCTAATTCTTTTAATTTAATTATTGTAAAAATTCATTATAATATTCTTTTTATTTCTATTATTTTGTAAATTATAATTCTAAACATCGAATTAAATCAATTATCCTAATAATCATAATATATAAATCAGTTATTATATCAATTTTTTATATAATTTTTACAATATTGAAAATAATCAGTAGTTGAAAAATAAATTAAAATACAATTTTTATATTAATGAAAAAATGAGCATAATAGTGTAAAAATAAATTTATTAAAAATAGTGTAATATTTAGTTATTTAATTATAAGTTATTTATATTAAAAATAGAAAATAAAATAGTGGTTCCGGCGAGATTCGAACTCACGATCCTCTCGTTGTAAGCGAGATATCATACCCCTAGACCACGGAACCATAGCATACCAACTATTTAAAAAATCAAGTATATAAACTTTTCTAATTTTTCTATTTTTTTATTTAATTTTATAAATTTTTTTTATTTAAGAATTAATATAATTTCATTTTTTTAAATTTGACTTATATTTTTTTAATTAAAAAAACTTATATAAATTGAAAGCTAATATTAAATAGGATTTTTATAAACAATTTTTAAATGTATAATATTTTTATTAAATTATAATTATTTGATAAAATATAGTCACTTTTAATGATTTATTAGAATATTAATATTAATTAGAATATATAATTCATTATAATATTAATATAATGTCGTAATTATGATGATTCATAATTTATTAGAAGAATTCAAATAATATAATTTATTTATTAAAATTTATGAATTTATTTGGAAGAGTTAAAATAATAATAATTCAAAGGAGGAGTAAAGTATGTCATGGGACGAAAAAGGCGGAAAAATATGGATGGATGGAGAATTTGTAGATTGGAATGATGCTAATATTCATGTTCTATCTCATGTAGTTCACTATGGTTCAAGCGTCTTTGAAGGATTGAGATGTTACAAAAATCCAAATGGCAGTGCAATATTTCGACTAAATGAACATGTTGAAAGATTATTTGAATCAGCTAAAATATATAAAATGCCTATACCATTTACTAAAACAGATATATCAAATGCAATTAAAGAGGTTGTAGCTGTAAATAAGTTAGAATCTTGTTACATACGCCCATTAGCATATAGGGGATATAAAGAACTAGGTGTTAGTCCTTTAAATTGTCCAGTAAACACCACAATTGCTGTATGGGAATGGGGAACATATTTAGGTGATGAAGCGATGGAAAATGGTGTTGATATTGGGGTTTCTTCTTGGAGAAGGCTTGCTCCTGATACAATGCCTAGTTTAGCTAAAGCAGGAGCTAATTATATGAATGCACAATTAGCAAAACTTGAAGCTATTGAGAATGGCTTTGATGAAGCTATAATGTTAGATTACCATGGTTTCGTTGGCGAAGGTAGTGGTGAAAATATATTTTTAGTTAAAGATGATGTTATTTATACGCCATCTCTTTCTTCTTCGATATTAAAGGGAATTACAAGAGATTCTGTTATTAAAATAGCTGAAGGCCTTGGATATGAAGTTTCACAAGAAAAAATACCTAGAGAAATGCTTTATTTGGCTGATGAGGTATTTTTTTCTGGTTCTGCAGCTGAAGTTACTCCAATAAGGTCTATCGATAGGATTGAAATTGGGACTGCTAAGCGTGGGCCAATTACAGAGAAAATACAGTCTGAATTCTTTAGTATTGTTGATGGAAAAACTGAAGATAAATTTGATTGGTTATCTTACATAGAATATTAGTTTTTATTTGTTTTTTATTTTTGGTTTGTTTTTTAAGAGGAGTTTTTTGTTATGGATGTTTTACAAGCGGTTATTGTGGGGATTGTGCAGGGTTTGACTGAGTTTCTTCCTGTGAGTAGTTCTGCTCATTTGATTTTTGTTCAGGAATTGTTGGGTATTAATCAACCGGGGATAGCTTTTGATGTTTTACTTCATTTAGGAACATTGGTTGCTGTTGTTGGGTATTTTTTTAAAGATATTGTTGAAATGATAAAAGCTTTTGTATCTAGTATAATTGATTTGTTTAGAGGTAGTTTTAGAGAAGGTTTTAGGAATGATCCTTATAAAAAATTAGCTTGGATGGTTATTGTTGGTACAATTCCTGCAGGTGTTGTTGGTATGCTTTTTGATACTCAAATTGAGGCTGCTTTTCAAAGTATAACTATTCCTGCGTTTTTCTTGCTTGTTACTGGAACATTGCTTTATGTTTCCCAACGCTTAAATATTGGAAATAGGGATATTAAGAATTCTGGGTTAAAAGATAGTATTATTGTTGGTATCGGCCAAGCATTCGCGATTTTGCCGGGTTTGTCACGTTCAGGAACTACTATTTCTTCTGGTCTTTTAATCGGTTTGGATAAGGAGTTCGCAGCTAAATTTAGTTTTCTTTTAGCTATACCTGCAATTCTTGGAGCTGCATTGACACAGTTTGATGGTATTGGTGCAGGTTTTGATGTTAACTTTTTACCATATATTTTAGGATTTTTAGCATCAGTTATTTCCGGATACTTAGCTATCAGCATTTTATTAAAATTAATAAGAGAAAGAAGCTTAGATATATTCGCATTCTACTGCTGGATAGTTGGTGCATGTGTGTTAGTTTATAGCTTATTTTTCATTTAAACATTTTTATTAATTCATATTTTAAATATTGAATTTTTAAAATAAGTTTTTTAAACTATTTTATGAATTAATAGATAAAATTAGACAATTTAGAAAAAACTCTTATAATTAATTCTTTCTTTTTTAAGAGTTTTATTTTTAATTTTTTATATTTTTATTATTTTAATTATTATTTATATTATTTTTCTATTTTTCAAAATATATTTATTATTTCTTTATATAATAAATTTTATTTTAGACTCATTTTTTTTATGGATAATTTATTATAAGAATCAATGATAAATTAACATATGAATATTATTTTAATTGGGAAATAATTAAATCAAAGATAATTAAGATATTTTTTTATATAAAAACAATATAAATCCTACTATTCAATTTATAATAGGATATCATTATGGATTTTTAATTATCCATTTATTTTCAATATTGAACTAAAAAATTTATTAATATATTTAAATTGCAATCAAATATCAATATATGGTGTAAAAATGACAGAACTATTCAATGGATTAAATTCTCATGGATCTCATGAACTTCTAAAAAAATTACAGGGTAAAAAACCTCTTTTTATATGTACAATTGCTACAACATCCACAGCAAATATTCCTGATATTACTGGTGCTGGTGCTACACCTGAACTAATGGAATATACTCCTGCTGGAGATGTTGAGTTGATTATTCAAGGCGAACTTAGATGTTGTGATATACCTCCTCAAACTATTATTGATGGTGATTCTGCACCTACTCCTGCAATGCTTACTAAAGCAGCACTTGAATTAACCGATGTTCCTTTTTTAGTCGTTGATGCAGGATCTAAAATAAAACCTGATGTTCCTTATATGACTGTATCTGAAAAATCATCTTATGGAAAAGATATTAGGACTGGGGAGGCAGTTGAAAACCCTAAAAAGATTTTCAATAATTCAAAAATCATTGGAAAGGAACTTTCAAAGCATCATGATTATCTTGTAATTGGTGAAAGCATTCCTGCAGGAACAACAACTGCTCTTGGAGTATTAACTGCTCTTGGATATGATGCAGATTTTAAAGTTAGTGGAAGCATGCCTGAAAATCCACATAATCTTAAAAGGGATGTTGTAATGGAAGGATTAGCTAATGCTGGTATTTTAGATGGAATTGGAAATATTGGAAAAATAGATCCATTTGAAGCAGTAGCTGCTGTAGGAGATCCAATGATTCCTGCTGTTGCAGGCATGATTATTGGAAGTACTGTACCTATCATTTTAGCAGGAGGAACTCAGATGGCAGGGGTATGTAGTTTTATTAAGGCAATTGATAAAAATTTTGATTTTTCAAGAATTTGTTTAGGTACAACTAGTTTTGTTGCTAATGATGGTACTTCTGATTTATTTAGTATAGTTTCTCAGATAGGAAATATAGATATTCATGTTGTTAATCCTACTTTTGAAGAATCAACTAATAATGGCCTAAAAAATTATCTGAAAGGTTTTGTTAAAGAAGGTGTTGGGGCAGGAGGAGCTATGCTCATGGCTTTGCTTTTAGGATATTCAATTGAGGATATTAGAAAAAAAGTTGAAGAAGTTTGTGAATAATCTTATAAATTATTAATTTTTAGCTATAGTTTTCTATTAGATTAATTCTTTTTATCATTTATTTTTTTTATTAGCTATTTTTTATTAATCTTTATCATTTTTTTTAATAGCTTCTTGAATCATTTTTAAATTTGCATCTACAAGTTCTTCAAATGAAATATGTGGTTGGTACACGTATAAGTCTATATATCCCTTTAAAATTGTTTGAATAAATATGACTAATGTTTTAATATCTATATCTCCCCTTATCTCTTTGTTTTCAATAGCCTCTTGAATTAATTCGTAGTAAAAATCATATAAATTATCATGTAATTTAGTAAACATATCTCTAGTTTGTGGATAATGATGATAAATACTCGTAATCAACATATAATAATCTTTATGGTCAAATTCAGGGGTATTGGAAGTAAATAAAGATTCTTCTTCTTTACCAATAGAAGTGATTTTAAAAGTGAATATATGTCTTATTTTTTCCATAAAAGAACCATTAAACTTACTTATATCCTTTTTTAATTGATTTAAACTACTTAAAATATATTTATTGACTATATATAGTAAAAGATCATCCTTATTTTTGAAATGATAATAGATTGATCCTGCAGCAAGTCCTGATTCTTCTTGAATTTGTTTCATTGATACATTATCAAACCCTTTTTTCAGTGATAATACGAATGTTGTCTCAACTATTCTTTGTTTATTATTTATCCTAAAATGTTCCTTGATTGTCATAAATTATTATATGGTATTTATCTTATATAAACAGTGCTCACTATGTTAGAAATTTAAATTTCTTTGATAAATTTTACTTTTATTCTCATCTTTAATGTCTTATATTCGCTTGAATTTTTTTATTTTATTTTTTTCACTAAATTCTCAGGTTTATAGGGGATTATAATTAATGAACAATCTAATTAATTTAAATGATAATATAAATATGGATTATATTATAAATTAAATTAATTTGTTATAAATTAAATTAGCTTAATAATTATATAATAGGATAATATAATAATATTAAACATGTTTGATAATATTAAATTTTATATTAAATTTTAATTAAAAGGCTCAAATATTGAATATTATTAAAATATTTTTTCTATATCTAAATATAATTTTATTTGAAGTTGATTTAATGATTTGTTTAGGAATTGAAGGAACAGCTGAAAAAACTGGTGTCGGCATAGTTGATGATGATGGAAATATCCTTTCTAATGTGGGTAATCAATTATTTCCTGAAGAAGGAGGAATTCATCCAAGAGAAGCTGCAGAGCATCATGCTAAATGGATTCCTAAATTAATTTCAGATGCATGTAATAATGCAAAGATTAGTTTAAAAGAAATTGATTTGATTTCCTTTTCTAAAGGGCCAGGCCTTGGTCCTGGACTTAGAACAACAGCAACAGCAGCTAGATCATTAGCACTATCAATCAATAAACCTATTATAGGAGTAAATCATTGCATTGGTCATATTGAAATTGGAAAATTGGATACTTCAGCTAAAGACCCTGTTTCACTATATGTTAGTGGGGGAAATAGTCAAGTTATAGCTTATGAATATGGAAGATATCGTGTATTTGGTGAAACTTTAGACATTGCTGTAGGAAATTCATTAGATCAGTTTGGAAGAGAAACAGGCCTTGGACATCCTGGGGGACCAGTTGTTGAAAAATTAGCAAAAAAAGGTGATTATATTGATTTGCCTTATACTGTTAAAGGAATGGATTTTTCATTTTCAGGATTATTAAGTGCAGCTATTCGTAAATATAAAAAAGGCTTTGATATTGAAGATATTTGTTATAGCTTTCAAGAAACTGCATTTTCAATGCTTGTTGAGGTGATGGAAAGAGCTCTTTCTCACACCAAAAAAGATGAAGTTCTTTTGTGTGGAGGCGTAGCTGCAAATAAGAGACTTAGGGAAATGTTAAATGATATGGCAAATGATCATTTTTCTAAATTTTACATGCCTAAAATGGAATATTGTGGTGATAATGGAGCCATGATTGCATGGTTAGGTATTTTAATGAATAATAGCTATGGGCCAGATAAAATAGAGGAAACTAATGTTATTCAAAAATTCAGAACAGATGAAGTAAATGCTCCATGGGTAAAACAATCAAAATCTAGGATTATTTTACCAAAAAATATTTTAGCTAAAGGTGCTGAAGCAGATATATTCTCTGGAAAATGGATGGATGCAAATGTTATTATCAAAAGAAGAATCCCAAAAAACTATAGGATAACTCAAATTGATGATAAAATAAGAAAATCAAGAACAAAAAGAGAAGTAAAACTAATTTCGGATGTTAAAAAAGCAGGCGTTATTTCCCCAGTTCTATATGATATTAACTTAATAGATAAATCAATAGTAATGGAGAAAATTGAAGGAGATTTAGTTAAAAATATTTTTAAAAAAATGTCTCATAATAACCAAATTGATAATTTCAATCGAGATAGTCTTTCTATAGCTATTGGTAGAAGTATTGCTTTAATTCACAAAAAAGATATTATTCATGGTGATATTACTAGTTCTAATATTCTATCGGAAAATGGAAATATAATATTCATTGATTTTGGTTTAGGAAGCTATTCTAATCTTATTGAGGATAAATGCGTTGATTTGTTAACTTTTAAGAAATCTTTACAAAGTATTGACTATAAGATAGCTGATAAAATTTTTAACAAGGTTTTAGAGGGTTATATTGATACTTATGTATCTTCTTCTAATGATTCAATTTTTAATAAGGAAAATATAATTAAAAAAATAAATGAAATAGAATCTAGAGGAAGATATACTGGTCATTAAATTTATTTTAAAACATTTTAATTTATTTTAATTTATTTAAATTATTTTTACTTATTTTAAATTATTTTAAGTTATTTTAGCTTATTTTAACATATTTTTACTTATTTTAGATTATTTTAATTTATTTTAGCTATTTTTCAAAGTATTTTATATCATTATTATCTAAACTTATTCTTTTATTATCTCCGGTCAATTAATCTTTTTGGTCTTCCTTTTACTTTATAAAATTCAAGTTTTCCTTTTTCTAAAAAATTAAATATAATTTCAAACTCATTATTATAATATTTTTCTTTCAAATCATCATTTTTTCTTAAAATTGATTCTATGAAATTATTTTCAATTATTTCTTGGTCTAAATTTGATAAATTTTTACATTCAACTGATATTCTTAAGGTGTTTTGGGTGTTATCGCCATATAAGAAAGATTCATATTCTCCAGTTAAATATTCCATATTTTCTCTTTGAAATACTCCTGCTTCAATATCTACTCTATTAATCTCATTATCGAATATATTAACAGTTTCAGCATCTCTTGTGGGGTTGTTAATTTTCATATGAGTTCTACCACAATCACATTTATCCCTTGTTATAACTGAGCTAGAATCATCGGTATCATAGTTAATTAGTAATGTCCCTGCTTTATCTCCTTTACTAAGTAGTGTTGTTAATATTATTTTTCCCTTTTCACCATCTTCTAAAAAACACGATTCAGAGCAATTAAAATTAGAATCCTCTGATAAATTTTCTAATCGCATATTTGGATCTGCTTCTACATTATTATTATAAATATCTAAATGTATTAAGTCTTCAGGAACATGTATGCCATTTTTTTCACTACATTCTCCACACATAGTACCTTCAGTACTTCCATATGTGTTATATACATCCACACCCCAAATTTCTTCTATATACTTCCTAGATTCGTCTGAAAAACTTTCGCCACCAGCAACTAAACGTTTTATACTCGAATCTTTTGGTTCTAGTTTATTTTCTTTCATTCGATTTGCTAATCTCAAAAATTTAAATATACTTCCAACAATACTGGTTGGCTTGTAGTTTTTAAGTATTCTTATTGGAAAAGTACATTTTCCTTCAGGTATTGTGGTTATATTCAGTTTTTTTGCAGCTAAACTCATAGATTCTGCACCAATATTCATCCCATAGGATGCACACATAATTAGATAGTCATTTGATTTAAATCCTTGTGATTTAAAAGCACGTCCATATTTTTCAATGTATTTGTCCCAATCATTGTTAGTTAAAAAAAATGACTTTGGGGTACCTGTTGTTCCACTTGTTTCATGTATACTGACTATACTTTTATTATCTGCTGATTTAAAGTTGAATGCATTTGTTGAAGGTGGTTGATTTTTTTTGATTGTAGATCCAGATATTAGTGGAAGTTCTCTTAAATCTTCATGAGTTTTGATAAAATTAATTTCAATATTATTTTTATCAAACCATTTTTTGTAGAATTTTGAATTTTCATATGCATATTTTATTGTATATTTGACTTTTTCATCAATTAAAGAATCTAAATCTCCTCTATCCATTGTTTCTATTTTTTCATTATAGTAGAGATTTTTTTTATTCATATTATTATATTGTTTTTATTGACATTTTAATTTTTTGCATATACATTGTAGCTATAATATTATTATAGTATAATTTCTTTATAGTATATTCCCTAATTGAAAAGTAAAAATTTATATTGGAAAAATATTTATAAAATTAAAAGCTATATTTTAACTATTATGATAACATTTATTACTAGTAACATTCATAAAGTAGAAGAAGCAGAAAATATTTTTCGAAAATTCAATATTGAATTAGAGCATATAGACTTAGGTTACACTGAACCTCAAGGAACTCTTGAGGAAGTAGCAATAGCTGGTGCAAAATATGCTTCTCGAAAATTAAATAAACCTGTGATTGTTGAAGATGCTGGTTTATTCATCAAAGCTTTAGAAGATTTTCCTGGGACATATTCATCTTATGTTCAGGATACAATTGGTAATAAAGGTATTTTAAAGCTTATGGATGAGTTTAAATATGATAAAGATCGTTATGCCGAGTTCAGGTCGGTCATTGGGTATTGCGCCCCCAATATCGAGCCCAAGATTTTTTTAGGTAAAGTATCTGGAATCATTGCATTTGAAGAAATAGGTAATAAAGGTTTTGCTTTTGATCCAATTTTTTATGTTCCCAAGATGTCTAAAACATTTGGTGAATTAACAACAGATGAAAAAAATCAGTTTTCTCATAGAAGAAATTCTTTAGAATTATTTGTTAATTGGTATAAATCTAATAATGAATAAAAATTATTAATCTTTAATATATTTTTAGTTTATTATGATTTAATTTATTAATGGTTCAATTTATTGAAAAATAAGTTTATTAAAGACTTATTTTATTAAATATTTAGTTTATTAATATTTTAATTTATTAAATATATTATTTTTGATAATAATAGCTATTTGGGCAATTAATTAATAAATAAAAACTAATTCTAAGATTATAAAATTTATAATTAAATAATTAATTTATTATTAAGTATTATTTAATTGTTTTTTGAATATTACTTTAATTTAATATAATATAAAGAGGTATTTACAATGTCTAAACCAGAATGGGTTACATATTCAAACGAAGAAATAGAAGAGTTCATATTAAAATTTACAAAAGAAGGTAAATCTTCAAGCGAAATTGGTGTTATATTAAGAGATCAATATGGCGTTCCTAGTGTAAAAGCAGTGACTGGTGAAAAGATCACTACTATATTAAAAAGAAATGAACAAGCTCAAGATTATCCTGAAGATATTATGAACTTAATTAAACGTGCTGTAAATATTAGGGATCATTTAAAAGAAAATCCAAAAGATTTACATAGTAAAAGAGGATTAACAATCATAGAATCCAGAATCAGACGTCTTGGTAAATACTATGTTAATGATGGTAAATTACCTGAAGGATGGAGATATGACCCACAAGAAGCAGCACTCCTTGTTAAATAAGGGTAATGAAGCTTCTGACATGATATCTAGGCATTTAGAAGATAATCATGTTATAAGAATAATTTCTCATAATGATGCAGATGGTCTTTCTGCAGCGGGTGTAATAGCTAATGCTATAAAAGAGGAAGGTGGTCAATTTCATACCACTATCCTTTCTCGTTTAAAACCAGAAAATTTGAAAGAATTATCTAAAGAAAAATATGATTTATTTATTTTTTCTGATATGGGAAGTGCATTTTTAAATATTATTAATAAGTTTAAATCAGAAGTTATTGTTGCTGATCATCATCAAGTTGATAATATTGAACCAGAGGATCATGTTGTCCATGTAAACCCTCATATTTTCGGTATTGATGGTAGTAAAGAATTGAGTGGTGCTGGAGCCGCTTATTTAAGTGTTAGAAATTTAGGAGATAATAAAAATAAGAAACATTTAGCTCCTCTTGCTCTAGTTGGTGCTTTTGGAGATATGCAATTTCAGGATGGGTTTATTGGCACAAATGAGCTAATCGTTGAAGATGGAAAAGAATTTGGAAATTTAGAAATACATCAAGATCTCAAAATTGTTTCTAAAACACAAGAACCATTGTACAAATCTTTGGCATATACTTTAAATCCTGCTATTCCTGGATTAACAGGAGACATTGAAGGATCAATGGAATTTTTAGAAAAAATGGGCATTTCTTATGGAATAAAATTCACTGATCTTGAAGATGAAGAAAAAGATGTTTTAAAAGATGGATTAATTAATTTGAATCCTGATATTTTTGGAGATATTTACAGTATTCCTAAAGAAAATCCTATTTTAAGAAACCTTGAAGAATATTCATATATTTTAGATTCTTGTGGAAAAAACAAAAAAACAGGGCTTGGTTTATCTATAGCTCTTGGAGAACGTGCTGAAGCACTTGATGCCGCTTTGAATCTTCAAAAGAAATATAGGGATCAATTAATAAAAGGAATGGAATGGATTAAAAGAGAAGGTGCTAGCCAATTGGATTTTATTCAATATCTTTATAGTGAAGATAAAGTTTTAAAAAGCGTTATGGGCACTATTTCTAGTGTAGGAATCTCTGCAGGAATTTTAAATAGTGAAAAACCAGTTTTATCATTGGCTAGGATGCATAAAGATATTAAAGTTTCTGGAAGAACAACAAGAAAAATGATAAATAAAGGCGTAGACCTAGGAAAAGCTCTTCATGATAGCTCATTAAGCTTTGGTGGCCAAGGTGGGGGACATGATATAGCTGCAGGTGCTATGATTCCTTATAAAGAGAAAAATAACTTTTTAAACTTAGTAAATGATATGATTGAACATCAAATTAAAAATAATTAATTTTTTATTTTTTTTATTTTTTGCTAGCTTTAATAAGATAAGAGGTTATTTTTAGTTAATATTTTTAAATTTTTCTAATTATAATTATATATTTAATTATTATAATGCTCTTTAATTATTTCAATTTTAATTATTTAAACTATTATTTAATTATTTCAATATAATTCAATTATTTTAATATTATTCATTTATTTCAATATAATTTACTTATTTCAATATAATTTACTTATTTCAATATCATTTAGTTATTTTAATATTATTCATTTATTTCAATATAATTTAGTTATTTCAATATAATTCAATTATTTCAATATCATTTAGTTATTTTAATATTATTCATTTATTTCAATATAATTTAGTTATTTCAATATAATTCAATTATTTTAATATTATCCATTTATTTCAATATTAGTTAATTATTTTAAAATTATTAGTAATTTTTTGAATTAAATATTTTTGATTTAAAATTTAATAGGGGATTCAAATGTATTTGAATAAAGAAGAAGAAAAAATGTATGATGGTACATATGGAGATACTGTAAGAAAAAGTATGGAGATATTAGTTGCATTAGGAGATATTTATGGCGCAGAAAATCTTGTTAATATTACTTCTGCTCAAATATCTGGTGTTTCTTATAAAACTATTGGCGATGCCGGTCTTGAATATCTTCAAGATTTAGCTGCTGGTCAGGGTTTGAATAGTAATCCTATTACAAAAGTCCCTTCTACTTTAAATCCTGCAGGAACAGATCTTGACAATTGGGAAACTCTTGGATTTTCTTCAGAATTTTCTAAAAAACAAAATGAAATTGTGGATGCATATGGAATGCTTGGAATTTCTAAAACCTGTACTTGTACTCCGTATTTAGTAGGTAATGTTCCAAGGTTTAAAGATCATGTGGCATGGTCCGAATCTTCAGCAGTTGCTTATGTAAATTCTGTTATAGGTGCTAGAACTAATCGTGAAGGAGGTCCTAGTGCATTAGCTGCTTCTATATGTGGTAAAACTCCGATGTATGGTTATCATTTAGAAAAAAATAGGAAGGCTAGTCTTCTAGTAGAGCTTGAAGTTCCGATAAAAGGAATCGATTATGGGGCATTAGGCTATATGGTTGGTAAAGAGGTTGGAGATGGTGTTCCTTATTTTATTTTTAAAAATGAGTCTACTAACACCGAATTAAAATCTCTTGGAGCTGCACTTGCATCTTCTGGGGCTGTTGCACTATATCATGTTGAAAACCAAACTCCTGAGTATAATAATGCTGGTAAAAATGAGTTGATTGAAGATAGTAATAATATTTTTATCACAGCTTCTGATATTAAAAATACCTTTGAAAATTTAACAAACTCATCTAAAAATGAGGCAGATTTGGTTTGTTTAGGCTGTCCGCATGCTTCTTTAGAAGAAATCAAAGAAATTGCAGATATTGTTGTAAATAAGAAAATAAAAAATGATTTATGGGTATGTACTTCTATAAATGTTAAAGCAGCTTCAGATAGAATGGGTTATACAAAAATAATCGAATCTGCAGGTGGACATATAGTATGTGATACTTGTATGGTTGTTGCACCGATTGAAGATATGGGATATGAAACAATTGGTGTAAATTCTGCAAAGGCAGCTAACTATGTACCTACTATGTGCGGTTTAGATGTGATATTCGATGATGCAAAAAATTTAATAAAATTTGAACCTTAATTCTATTAACTATATTTTAATTAAACCATTTCATTTTCATATAATTTATAAAAGTTATTTTATAATTAAAGTATTATTTTATAAAAGTTATTTTATAATTAAAGTATTATTATAATAACAATAATAATCTTTATTAATTAATTATTAAATTATTTAATTTTTCTCTGATTTTTTGCATATTTCTTTTGGATTATAAATTACTTTTCAGTTGCTCCCAAAAATTAATAATGTATAATTATTATAAAATATTAATAATGAATACTTTAAGAAAAATGCAAGTTTTAAGTGATTCTGCTCAGTATGATATTTGTGATTATGTAAATCACTATAAAAAATCAGATATCAATCTCCCAGGCATTTACAATGCAACAGGACCTGATGGATGTAAAATCCCTCTTTTCAAAACATTAATGACTAATAAATGTGTCAATGATTGTAAATATTGTATTAATCAATCTAAAAGGAATTTTACAAGGATAGAATTAGATCCTAATGAGTTAGCTAGGGCTTTTCTTAATTATTATGATAATGACTATGTACAAGGATTATTTTTGAGTTCTGGAATTGCAAAGAATATAGATCAAACTATGGAAAACATGCTTGAAGTAGTCAACATTCTTAGAAAAGATTATGGTTATGATGATTATATTCACTTTAAAGTTATTCCTGGTGCTAGTAAAGATTCGATTAAAAGGGCCATGTTTTTAGCTAATAGGGTAAGTTTAAATATTGAATCTGCAACTTCAGATGGATTATCAGACATATCCTCTACTAAAGATTATAATAAGGATATTTTAAAAAGAATTAGTTGGATAAATTCTATATCTAAGAAAAAAAACTCTATGATGTGTTCTAGTTCTACAACACAAATGATTGTTGGTGCAAATGATGAAACAGACTTAGAAGTATTATCTAGAATAAAATCTCTGTATAAAAATTATGATTTATCTAGAAGCTATTTTAGTGCATTTTCACCAGTAGAAGGAACTGAATTAGAAAAAAAAGAAGAATGTAATAAAGAAAGAACATCAAAATTATATCATGCAGATGCATTATTAAATACATATAAATTTGATTTAAATGAGCTTGTTTTTGAACAAAATAATCAACTTTCACTCAATGAAGATCCAAAATATCTATCTGCATTGAATAGGGATATTTTTCCATTGGAAATTAATTCAGCTTCATTTTATGAGTTAATAAGGGTACCAGGTATAGGAACAATTTCGGCTAAAAGAATTATGTCTATTAGAAAGAAAAAACCATTCATAAAATTAGAAGAATTAAAAAAATTGGGTGTTGTTATAGATAGGGCTGAACCATTCATAAAATTATCTGGTAATTATCAAATAGCTTTGGATAATTATTGAATTTATTTATGTTAATTATATTATCTATATCTATTCATGATTATCTATATTTGGCTCTTTGATTCCAAATTGCTTTCATGGATTTAAAACCATTATTTTTTGGAGGATTTTTTAAGTCAAAGTTATTTATCAATTCAATGATTTTTTCAATAGATATTTGGCTATTTTCAAGAAGTTTTTTCCCATCAGGTTTTGTAACATTGATTTCCATTTCAGAATCGATTTTGCCATTATTTGATTTGTTATTTATAAGTTCAATACCTGATTTATTAAAACTATTTAAAAATTTAGAAATTTGATCAATTTCAAGAATTGGAATATTTAATTCATTAGCTAAATCAACACTACCATGTTTTTCATGAAAACCTGCTATCTTTATTGATGGTGTCTCTAAAACGCCTGCTTCTATTGTCATTCCCATTCCTGCCCCATAAATCATTAGTGGTGCTGATTTCACAAGAGTTAAAAGTTCAACATATTCATCTAATACTTTTAATTTTGGAGAATTGACTAAATTTTCAATTAATTCTTTTTTAAACCGATATGGTGCTATTAATGTTGGAAAATTAGCTTTTTCAATGGCATTTATTAAATTTTTTAAATCGCTATTCTTTAAATCTCCACCTAAAACCACTAAAATAAAGTCAGAAAAACCATATTTTTCAATAAGCTCTTCTTTGGATATTGATTTTTTACTATTAATATATTCATTCACATATTTTGCCATTGGATATCCACGAATATTTTTGATATTATTCTCATCAATCAGGTATTTATTTTTTAGAAAATCATTATATTTCTCTTGGGGAACAGTTATTAAGTTTGAATAAGCTATTGTTTCAATAGGGTTATAAACATCTTGTTCAATATGAATCACAGGAATTCTTAAAAATTTTGCCGCAGTTATTGATTTTCTAACATCTCCTGCATTCCCACAGGTGATTAAAAGGTCTATTTTTTTCCCACTTAGTGCAGATAACGCCTTGATGCTGTCTTTAGCTATTAAACAGGCTAGTTCAAGGTTATTTCTTTTTACTTTTCCTCCACCTCTACCTTCCCCTATAGAGAATGTTTGATAGCAATAAGGTTTAATTAGTTCATAAGCTCCAGATCCATGAGTTAAACCAAATATTTTACTTTTTTTCCAATTTAATTTTCCCTCTATTTCTAGCTCCTTTAATTTTTTTATTATTGGAATAAAAGTTTTTGCAGGGGTTAATTCACATGCAATAGCTATTCTAATTTCTTCCAACTAATCACCCTCTTATTATTCTTATTTTTAATCCTTTTTACTTTTTTAGCTTTATTTTATTCTATAATTATGTATTCTTTTTAATTTTTAATTTATTATTCTTTAAAATAATTTTTTATTCACTATCATTTTCTATTAATTATCATTTTTATATTCATTATCATTTTCTATTAATTATTAGTTGTTATTTATTATTATTTTTTAATTCTTTATTATTTTCATATTTTTTGTAATTATGGTAATAATAATCTAGATTATATAAATAATAAATTATGACTATAATTCCTAAAATATAAAAAAACCATACTACAATATCTGTTGGCCCTGTTTCAATCCATATCATGGTCTGTCCTAAAATTATTCCATATATTGCAATAGCTAAACCTTTTAAATGTTTTTGAATTATATGTAGCATTTTCAAAATAAATCCTATTAAGAACATCTGAATAATCATTCCAAGCAATCCAAAGTCTAGTATGGTGGGCCCAAATATTGTAGAAGTAATTGAATGGCTTTCACCTAATACTGCCTCTCCAACTAGAACTCGAGGATCAACTGATTTAAAAAAACCAGTTATTGTATAATAAAATAATTCTCCATGTGTTGACCCTGCTAATGGAATTGTTCTATCTAAAATATTTAATGTAAATCCTGCTCTATATGATATCAATTCCAAAGCATTCAATCTCCAATGTTGCCATTCGATAGATTGTACAGCTATAAAACCTATTATGGTCATCAGAAAGATTATTATGATTACAAATAATATTTGATATTTTAATTTTAGGGTTCTTGAATAATATAGTGTTATAAAAGAACTTAATAAAATTGCTATTGGGGTGGTTCTGTATCCTGTCAATGCAAAAAGTCCTAAACCAATTAAAAGCAGTAAATAATAAATTTTTCGGTTATATTTTGCTAAAAGTATATTGATTCCTATTATGAAAAATATATATGAAAATAACCATATTTTAGTAGCTGCTTCTGCTTTTAAAAATCCACTAAATAAGGGGATTCCTCCAATTAAAATAAAGTTAATTACTTGTAGTAATATTCCAATAATAACGAGAGATAATACAATAAATTCATATTTTTTAAAATTTTTACCATTATTCTGAAATTTGGAATTGTTATTTAACTTAAATGAGGGTAATGATTTTAATTTAGGTGTTTTTACCTTTTCTAGAATTTTAAGTTTATTGTTGAATTTTTTTGATAATTTTGATAATATTTTTGGAAATTTAATGCCAATAATAAAAAATATAATTCCCAATAAAATGTAGATATACACTTGAAATGAGGGTCTTGGTAATTCATCTGAAAAATATAACATAGGTATTGCTATAAGTATGAAAATCAATATAAAAAATATTAGTATATATGGGTTGAATATATCTATATTTCCACTAATTCTTTTTAATTTTTCTTTTACTTTCACATTCATTTCAATATCTCACTTTGGGCTGATTATAAGAATTTAATGTTAATATTAGTTATTATATTTATATTCTATTTTTTGCATAGTCTCTACATATTTTCTATATATTTATTTAATTTTTATTTAATTATTTATTTAATTATTTATTTAATTATTTATTTAATTTTTATTTAGTTATTTAATTAATTTCTAAGTCCTTTTTTAGCTATTTTTAAGTTTTAATCTTATTCATTTTTATTTAATTGTATTTCATTGGTTATAATAATATATTAATAATATTTTATTTAATATATTAATAATATTTTATTTATTTCTTAGATTTCAATTTTATTATTTTTATTTATTGTCTTTCCAAGTTCTTCTAATTTTTTGTTAAAATATATATAAGCAAAAGTACAATTAATATTTATGAGAATTGTATTAGCTGGTACTGGTAGTGCAGTAGGTAAAACAACTATTTCAACAGGAATAATGAAAGCATTATCGGATGAATTGAATGTTCAACCTTTTAAAGTCGGTCCTGATTATATTGATCCTTCTTATCATTCTATGGCTACAAATAATCCTCCTAGAAATCTTGATTCTTTTTTCATGGATGAAGATCAAATTAGGAGTTCATTTGTAAGAAGTTTAAAAAGTTCAAATGCAGAAATTGGAGTTATAGAAGGTGTAAGAGGTCTTTATGAAGGTATTAGCCCCACTGGCGACGTTGGAAACACTGCATCAATAGCTAAAGCTCTTGATGCCCCAGTAATACTTATTTTAAATGCAAGAAGTCTTGTTAAAAGTGCAGCTGCAGTAGTTTTGGGATTCAAATCTCTTGATCCAGATGTAAAAATTGAAGGAGTAATCCTCAATAAGGTTAAAGGTAAGAGACATTATCTTAAAGCTAAAGAAGCTATTGAAAAACTTTCAAACACAAAAGTAATTGGTGGAATACCTAGAGATGATGACTTAAAAGTTAAAGAAAGACATTTAGGATTGGTTCCAGCACTTGAAAAAGAAAGGATAGAAAATGATATTAAAAAATGGGCCGAAGTTGTTAAAGAGAATATAGATTTAGATTGTTTAAAAAACATAGCAAAATCAAATTCAAAAATTAAAACAGATACTAAAACTGAACTTTGGGCTTCTAAAAATAAAAAAAAGACTAAAATTGCAGTAGCTTTTGATGAAGTTTTTAATTTTTACTATACTGAAAATTTTGAAAGTTTAGAGGATAATAATGCAAAATTAATTTTTTTCAGTCCTTATAAAGATGAAAAACTTCCTGATGCAGATGCTTTATATCTTGGTGGAGGTTATCCTGAAATTTTTGCAAAAGAGCTTGAATCTAATGAATCTATGAGAGCATCTATTAATAAGTTTCATAAAGATAATAACCCTATATATGGAGAATGTGGTGGTTTATTATACCTTTCTAAATCAATAGATGATATTAAAATGTGTAATGTTTTACCTTATCCTTCTAAGATGACTGATAAAGTTCAAGGTCTTAGTTATGTAATAGCTAAGTCAAATGAAGATAGTCTTATTTCTAAAAAAGGAGATATTTTTAGGGGTCATGAATTTCATTATACTAAACTTGATTTAAAAAAAGATGAGATAAATAATATTAAATTTGATTTGGAAATTCAAAGAGGCAGAGGAATTATTAATAATCAGGATGGAATATCAGTAGGAAATACTTTAGCTAATTATCTTCATCTTCATGCTTGTTCTTGTCCAAATTTTGCACATAACTTTACAAATAATATACTCGAAATATAGGATATTTTAAAAGTGATTTTTTATCAAGTTTATTAATTACTTATTAAAAAATCATTTTAAGATTATTTTTCCTAATATTTTTTTTTAATTATTATTCTTCAATTTTGTTGTTATTTGTTAGTATTATTTTTTTAGTTATTTTCATTTAATAGTATTATTCTTAAAAACTATTTTAATTAGGAATCATGCTTTTTTAATCAAATATAACTTCTTTAAATTATTCAATCTGCTTATTTATTCTTTTATCTAAATTTTACTTTATTTTTTTTAAGTTTGCATTACTAATATATAAATTTAATGGTCCAAATCAAAACATAAAGTACTTATTAATAAACAATAAATAAAAAATTGGTGATAAAATGGTTGTCAAAATTGGAATAATTAAAAGTGGTAATATTGGTACCTCACCAGTATTAGATTTATTACTCGATGAACGTGCAGATAGACCTAATATCGATGTTAGGGTTGTCGGTTCTGGAGCTAAAATGAACCCAGAACAAGTAGAAGAAGTAACTCCGAAAATAAACGATTTCGACCCTGACTTTGTGATTTTCATTAGCCCCAACCCTGGTGCACCAGGACCAGCTAAAGCAAGAGAAATCTTATCTGCTGGAGATAAACCTGCATTAATTATCGGTGATGCCCCAGGATTAAGAGCAAAAGACGAAATGGACGAACAAGGCTTAGGATACATAATAGTTAAAGCAGACCCAATGATAGGAGCAAGAAGAGAATTCTTAGATCCAACAGAAATGGCATCTTTTAACTCAGATGTAATCAAAGTATTAGCTCTAACAGGAGCTTACAGAGTAGTTCAAGACACAATCGACAAAATGGTAGAAGAATGTGAAGCAGGAAATGTCCCTGAATTGCCAAAAGTTGTTTTAACAAGAGACAAAGCAATTGAAGCAGCTCAATTCACAAGCCCATATGCAAAAGCAAAAGCAATGGCAGCATACGACATAGCTACAAAAGTAGCAGACATAGATGTTGAAGGATGTTTCATGGTACAAGATTGTGATAAATATATACCTATTGTAGCTTCTGCTCATGAAATGTTAGCTGCAGCAGCTAAATTAGCTACCGAAGCAAGGGAAATTGAAAAATCTAATGATACCGTTGTAAGAACACCTCATATGGGTGATGGAGTAACTTGTTGTAAGATTCCTTTAATGGATAAACCATAAGTACTATTTTTTTTATAAAGCCGTTTTTTCAAACGGCAACATTTATTTTTATTTATATATTTGTTATATTGCTACTTTTAAAATATTTTACTTTTTTTCTCCACATTATACAAAATATAACCTTTTAACATATATAATTTCTAAATTAAAGTCTAATTGGCTATTTTTTTAATATTTAATTAAAGTTTCTTGGATATTAAGTAAATATGGTTAAATCTAAAATATAAAAAATAGTATGAAAAAGAGTATATTATTTATATATCATGTAATCATCTTTTTTTAAGTTTTTTTAAGTTTTTTTAATTATAGTGTTCCTTTTGTGCTTGGTATCGTATCATGTTCAATCTTACAAGCATCTTGAAGTGATTTTGCAAATGCTTTGAAAATTGCTTCGGCTTTATGATGATCATTTGATCCAGTAGCAGATATATTTAAATTCACTTTCCCTGAACTTGCAAATGATTCAAAAAAATGAGTTATTGTATCACTAGTCATATCTCCAATTTTATCATTATTAAATGAAAAATCAGTCTTCAAATAGCTACGTCCACTAATATCGACAGCTACTATTGCTAAAGAGTCATCCATAGGTACCATAGCATGAGACATTCTTTTTATTCCTTTTTTATCATCAATTGCTTCTAAAAAACCTTCTCCAAGTAAAATTCCAACATCTTCTACAGTATGATGATCATCAATTTTTATGTCACCTATAGCTTTGATATTTAAATCAATTAAACTATGTTTTGAAAATGATTCTAGCATATGATTAAAAAAATTTATCCCTGTATTAATATTATACTTTCCATTACCATCTAAATTTATTTCTATATTTATATCTGTTTCAGATGTTTTTCTTGAAACTTTTGCTATTCTCTTCTTTTCCATTTTAAACACTTATCACATAATTTAATTAATTCAAAAGTATTCTTAAATATCTAATTTACCTTTTTCAGATTTTGCTTTTTTGAGCCGGTTTATTTCTTCTTCTTCATCAGGAGCATTTCTCATGACAGTTATTGCCCCTTCTGGACATTTTGATGCACATATTGTACATACATGACAATATTGGAGATTGTCTGCATGGGCTGTTTTGTTTATTTTCCAGATTTTTTGACCTTTAGGGCATATTTCCTTACATTCTCCACAACCAGTACATTTGTCTTTATCAACTAATATTTTTAAAATAAAAACACCTCACAACCGATGTTTAGGGGTAAAATTGATTTTATCAATTATGATAACATTTATAACTTAAAAGAATTTTATAAATCATAAATAAATCTATAATAGAAACTACCTATAATAAAATTTATAATAAACTAGTCTATAATAAACTAAGCTATAATAGAAACTACTCTATAATAAAATTTATAATAAACTAATATATAATAAACTATTTTATAATACAAATAAAATTGCGATATAAATAAATTTATGCAGGATTGATTAAATCTAAAAGATTATTGAATATTCTTTTTGGACTTATTATTAAATTTTCAATGTTGCTATTGAAACAGCTTTAAATCCAAGATAAATTTCTTTTCCTAATCTTAGTTTGAGATTTTCTTCTGCTGAACGAGTGATATTAGAATATAGATAAATTCCTCCAATATCTGCTTTTACTCTTATCATCTCACCACTAAGGCTAATTTCAACAATTTTTCCTTTCAATATATTCCTAACACTTGATTCTTGCTGTTCTAACATTATAAATATGTTATCATAGCTTATCAATGCTAATATTTTATCTCCGACACTATATTTTTCATTTAATGGGATTGTCATATCCAAATCTTTCATTTCGATTGTCATTACTTGTTTTTCTTTGTTTACAGAAATCACTTTGGCTTCAATCTCATTTACTTCTTTGTGAAGTTCCATAATAGCATTAATTTTTTTACATTCTTTAAGGATTAGTCTCCCTTCTGAAGTTAATTTTGCGCTACCTCCTCCTCCTTTACCACCTTTACTAGTTGAAACAACTGCTATTTCTAATGAAGATTCTATTTTTTCTATATAATTAAGAGATGTCCTATATGAAATCTTTGTTAATTTAGCTGCCTCTGTTATGGATTCTGTGGCATTTATATAGTTTAGTAGATTAAATTTCTTTTCATTAAGAAGGAAATTTTTGTCTCCAACACTTATTTTATACTCTACTCCCGCTTTGACTTTTGTCATTAATATCCTCTCTATTAACCTAAGTTTAATTTTAATTATTTAAATTATATGTTGTTTATATATATTTAATATTTATTAATATCTTTATATTTTAAAAATATCCTTCAATTATTATTAATAATTTCTTATCTATAATATGCTATTATTTTTAATATTTTATTATTTTAGCACTTATTTTTATTATTTTAATATTTCTACTATTTTTCTTTACCATTTATTTTAATTACTTTTAAATAATTGCATTATTTTCATTTTAATTCCTTTTAAGAAATAATAAAGAGTAATGAAAATTAATAAAGTAATTTGAAATTTATTTGATACTTTAAATTTATAATAATATTATAATGTACAAAATTGTACAACAAAGGTTTAAGTAGTACTATATATAATTTTAATATATCTAAAATATTTAATCAAAAATCAAATATTAAATATAATTAATTATAATTTACAATAAAATTATTATATGATAAAAAATTAAAATTTAATAAATATATATAAAATATGTTAAAATTTTAATGAATTATGTCTAAAAATATGTTAAAATTTAATGTCTAAAATTTATATTAAATATTTGTGTGATTAAAAAGTATTTATAATATTAAAAATTGATAGAAAGGTGAATATATGTATAAAATAGAATTATCTTCCGATGAGGTTCCAAATAAATGGTATAATATTAATGCAGATCTTCCTTCAGAAATACCTCCTCCAAAAAATAGTGAAGGTAAAAAACAGGTTGAATCTCTTCCTAAAATATTTTCAAAAGGGGTTCTTGAACAAGAATTTTCAACTGAGAGATATATTAAAATTCCAAATGAAGTTAGAGAATTATATATGAGAATGGGAAGACCAAGTCCTTTATTTAGGGCCAAAGGTCTAGAAGATAAACTAAATACTCCTGCTAAGATTTATTTCAAAAGAGAAGATTCTTCTCCAACAGGTAGTCATAAATTGAATAGCGCTATTCCACAAGCTTATTATGCAAAAAAAGATGGAATTGAAAGATTAACCACAGAAACTGGGGCAGGACAATGGGGAACTGCTTTATCTTTAGCTTGCTCTCAGGTTGACTTGGATTGTACTGTTTATATGGTTAAAGTTTCTTTTGATCAAAAACCATTCAGAAAAGTTATTATGGGTATTTATGGTGGTGAAGTCCATGCTTCTCCAAGTAAATATACTGAAGCTGGTAGAAAAACTTTAGCTGAAAATCCAGATCATCCAGGTTCTCTTGGAATAGCTATATCTGAAGCTATTGAAGATGCTTTATCTAATGAGCATGCTTATTATTCTATTGGCAGTGCTTTAAATCATGTAATGTTACACCAAACAGTTATAGGTCAGGAAGTTAAAACTCAATTGGAAATTGCTGAAGAAGTTCCTGATGTAATGATTGGCTGTGTTGGTGGTGGAAGTAATTTTGCAGGATTTACATTCCCTTTCATTAAGGATAAAATTGATGGTAATAGTAATTGTAAGTTCATAGGTGTTGAACCTAGTTCTTGCCCTACTTTGACTAAAGGAAGATATGACTTTGATTTTGGAGATACTAATGGTTTAACTCCCCTTATTAAAATGTTCACTTTAGGACATGACTTTGTAGCTCCTTCTGTACATGCTGGAGGGCTTAGATACCATGGAATGTCTCCTCAAGTTTCTTTACTTAAGAAAGAAGGCTTTATTGAAGCGAGATCTGCTAATCAGAATGAAGTTTTTGATGCCGGTGTTTTGTTTGCTAAATCTGAAGGTATTGTTCCTGCACCAGAATCTACTCACGCAATTAAAGTTGCTATTGATGAAGCTAAAAAATGCAAGGAAACTGGAGAAGAAAAAACAATTGTTTTCAATTTATCTGGCCATGGTTTACTTGATCTTCTAGGTTACGACAAGTATCTTTCTAATGATTTACCTTCTGATAAGATAGATTAATTGTTTTAAAAAAGTATTTATGGAAAATTTAAATATAATTTAAATATAATTTAATAATTTAATTAATAATTTAAATTTTGTTTAAATTTATTCAATTTATAAATTGTTAAAATATAAATTGTTCAAATTTTTATTTTTATTATTTTTATAAAATAATTTATGTTTATAGGATTTTTTTTCTTTTTAACTGTATCTATTAATCAATTATTTTTTTATTTTATTTTTTATTAACCTAATTTTATTTTTTTTAATTTTTATAACCTTTTAATTGATTTAATCTTTTTTAATAGTTTTAATTTTCTTTTTATTCTTTTAAATATATTTTTTTTAGTTTAATAATCTTTTCCATTTTTATATCTTTTTTGGACTGTTTTGAGATTATTTCTATCATATTTATTGTTTATTTGGTATTTTTTTAATTGTTATAATAATTTTTAATAATGATAGTTAATTTAATACTAAATTTCATTTTTTTTGTTATTTTGAATAGTATTTCTTTAACTTTTCTATTAATCCTGTGATTTATTGTACAAATTACAATATATTTCCTATTTTATCACTATTAAACTCAATTCAATGAATTATAATAAATATTATATACTCCAAAAAGAATATAGGTGTAGGTATAAGGTTTCCGTTATCCTTATATCAAAAATATATCTTATTGTTATAAGGTTATATTACTTTTATTGAGGATTTTATAATTAAAATAAAGATTTTTTAGATAATTAAGTTTATATGTGAGGTTTTTTTATGGAAGGAATACTAAATGCTGGGGACACGTCATGGGTCCTCATATCAACTATTTTAGTACTTTTAATGAGTATCCCTGGGATAGCTTTTTTTTATGGTGGTCTAGCTAAAAAGAAAAATGTTTTAAATACTATGTTTTTAACTTTAATTGCATTTTCAATTGTAACAATAATTTGGATAGCTTTTGGTTATGAACTTGGGTTTGGAAATTCTATTTCGGGTTTTATTGGTTATCCTACAAGTATTATGTTACATAATGTGGGAATCAATTCAGTAACTGGTACAATACCTACTTATGTTTATATTGCATTTCAATTAACTTTCGCTGGGTTAACAGCAGCTCTTATTTCAGGAGCTATAGTTGGAAGAATGAAATTTTCAGCATGGGTTGTTTTTGTTGTTCTTTGGACAATCGGAGTATATATCCCAATCACCCACTGGGTTTGGGGTGGTGGATGGCTAATGGATATGGGAGTCATTGACTTCGCTGGAGGAACAGTAGTCGAAATATGTTCTGGTTTATCTGCATTAGCAATAGCACTTGTAATTGGAAAAAGAAAGGATAGAACTCTTTTACCTCATAACTTAGGATACACTGTATTAGGTGCAGGATTTTTATGGTTTGGATGGTTAGGTTTTAATGGAGGATCTGCATTAACTGCTGGTGGACTTGCAGCATCTGCATTATTAGTTAGTAATTTAGGGGCTGCTGTAGGGCTTTTAACATGGGTTTGTATAGATATTTGGAGAGAAGGAAAACCAACAGTACTTGGAGCGCTTTCTGGAGCTATATCTGCACTTGTAGCAATGACTCCTGCTGCTGGATTTGTAAATGTTGATGGTGCGGTTGTAATAGGATTTTTTGCAGCAATATTGTCTTATATAGCGATTAGTTATATTAAACCAAGATTTGACTATGATGATTCCTTGGATGTTTTTGGAATACATGGAATAGCCGGTATTTGGGGCACTATTGCTACAGGAATTTTTGCAGTAGTAGCTATTGGTGGTGTTTCTGGTTTAATAGAAGGAAATGCAAATCAACTTTTAATTCAATTAATTGCAACTGTTTCTACAATAGCTTATGCATTTGTTGTAACATTTATCATAGGTAAAATTATTGATTGGACTATCGGCCTTAGAGTTTCTGATAAAGAAGAAACAGAAGGTTTAGATACTCATATTCATGAAGAATCTGGTTATAGGTTGTAATAGCAACATATTTAGGAATTTTAAGTAAAGTATATATTAGCAAAAATTAAAAATTAAATAAAATCATGTAATGAACGAAATTATGTAATGAATGGTAAAAATAACTTTTCATAATATATTTCGCATATTATATATTTTAATAATATATTCTTTACAATATATTTTTCATAATAGGTTTTTAATAATATATTTTTTACAATATATTTTTATAATATATTTTTTACAGCATGTTTTTATAATGTATTTTTATAATGTATTTTTTGAATGATATTTTTATAATATTATTTAAGAGTATATTTCTTACGATATATTTTATAGTTGCTATATATGCTATTTATAACAATTTTAGAGGTTTTGATATGAAAAAAATTTTAGCTATTATTCGCCAAGAAAAATTAGAGGATGTTAAAAATGCCCTTGTAGAAGTTGGTTGTCAAGGTATGAATTTATCTGAAGTTAAAGGAAAAGGGAGACAAAGAGGTTTAAAAGAATATTATAGGGGACATCAATATTGTATAGAATTTCTTCCAAAAACAAGAATAGAAATAGTAGTTAATGATAATCAAGTGGATAATGTTTTAGATGCAATTATCAAAAGTTCCCGAACAGGTGAAATAGGGGATGGAAAAATATTTATTTCTGATGTTGAAGAGGTTATAAGAATAAGGACTGGTGAAAAAGGAGAAGATGCTGTTTAAATTCTCTAATAACCTTTTTTTATTTTAATAAGTATTTAATTTAATTTTTTTTATTTAATAATCTAAATTTTTCAACTAATATGAATTTAAAGTTAATCTAATATGATTTTAAAATAAATTCTTTTAGTTTTTTAGATAGATTTTTATAATAATTTTCTGATTTTTCTATTTCTTTTAAAGAAATTTCTTTGTTTTCATATCTATTATTTAATCTTTCATAATCTTTTTGAAGATTATACAATTCTCTTTTTTGAGAATCTTCTAAATTTTTTAAGTTATTTTTTAAATCTTGAATATAAGAATCTAAAAATTCTACTTTTTCTTTTAGATATTTTTTATCCTTTTTTAGATCTTTATTTTCTTCTTTTAGATTTTTTTGATCATCTTTTAAAATAGCTATAATGCTATCTTTTTCTAAAGTTGATGATTTATCTAAATAATTAAGATGTTCTGAATTTTTATAATTCTCTATATTATTCGTGTCTTTTTTTTCAATCTTGGTAACATGTTTTTCAAGACATTTTTCTAATTTTTTTCTTTCATTAGAACTATCATCAAGTTTTTTTTCAAGTGAGCTATTTATTATTTTTAATTTTTCCATATTATTTTCAAAATTATATATTGTAGAGTTATTTTTTTCTATTGTAGATTTTAATTTCTGATTTGATTCTTCTAATTTACTTTTTTCTTCTTTTAAAATATTTATTTTATCAGAATAGTTTTCTATTTCTTTTAAATATTTTGATGGGATTATTAAGACTGTTTCGTCATCTTTAAATATATTATCTTCTTTAGGAACAGTTATTTGAACTTGTTCTGTACGGTATTTCTTTTTTCTACCACTTTTTAGAGTTCTACTATATTCTCTAGAATATTTTTTCACTATAGCTCTTATAAATTCCATAAGAATCCTCAATATTAAATTTTAAAATAATATCTAACAACTTTAGTAAATTGTCAAAATGATATATAATCTTATATGTTTCGCTGTTATTATATTATCTATTATTTATATTATTATTTTATTATATTTTATATGTTATAGTATATTATATTAATTATTTCCTTGTTATTATTTTGTATACATTGTTTTTCACTATAATATGAATAAGTGAATTTACAATAAAATTATTTATAATAAAAATAATAATATTAATATTATTGTAAGTTTGGATATAATTTGAACTTTAAGACATTTATTAATATATTAAAACAAATTAGCTTGGTTTCTATTAATTTGTTTAAAACTTTTATTAGATAAAATTTTTATTAAGTGTCTTTATATATTGTTATTAAATGATTTATTGTTTTAGGAGAGTTTATACATGTTTATTGTGGGAATTTGTGGAAGTCCAAGAAAAAAAGCTACTGAATATGTCCTTAATAACTCTTTGGAGAGTTTAGAAGATCAAGGTTTTGATACTCAAATGTTTACTATAAGAGGTAAAGAAATAAATCCTTGCAGGCATTGTGATTATTGCTTAAAAAAGAAAGAATGTGTGATGAAAGATGATATGTTCGAAGTTTATGATTTGCTTAGAAAAGCGGATGGTATTATACTTGCCAGTCCTATGTATAATGGATCAATTTCATCTCAAATTAAAGCAGTGATGGATAGATGTAGAGCTTTAGGTGCTGAAAATGTTAATTTACTTAAAGGTAAAATTGGAATGTCAATTGCAGTTGGAGGAGATAGGTCTGGAGGTCAAGAATTAGCTATTCAACAAATTAACACATACTATATATTAAGTGGCATAATTCCTGTAAGTGGAGGTCCTTTTGGAGCCAATCTTGGAGCTACTTTTTGGTCACAAGATACACTAGAAGGTGTTAAAAAAGATGAATATGGATTTAAAACTTTAAATAAAACTTTAAAAAGATTTGTTGAGTTTTTAAACAATAAAAAGGAATAAAATTTCTCATATAAAATAATAAAAAAGACTAAAAATTTCTTATATATTATTTTAATAATGATCATGTTAATTTTTCGATTTTTAATTTTTTAAAACATAATTCATTTTAATATTTTTAATATAAATTTTTAATATAAATTTTTAATATTAACTTTTAATATTAATTTTTATAATTATTTTTAATTTTTAAAACATCATTAATATTATTATTTTTTAAATATTATTTTTTAAATATTTTATTTTCTAAATATTATTTTTTAATATTAATTTTATATAGTTAGGATTGTTTTTCTATTTTTATCATTTAATTTTAAAATAAATAGTTTAAAATTATATTAATCTAAAATATTCATTTTTAAATTTTACAATGAATTTTTATAAACTATTTTAATATTATATAAATCTTTCAACTATTTCTAAAATTTTGTTTATAATTTTGGTTGCTGGACCAAATTTATGTGAAAACTTACGAGCAGCAATTAAATCTTCTTCTTTGAAAGATCTCAATACAATTAAAAATATTAAATATATTATTGGGCAAATAATCATTCCTAATATTAATCCGAGTATTGTATTTGGAATAATTAAAATAATTAAACCCATTAGTAAGGAAGCAATAATAACTTTTCCAATAAAAGAAATAGGTGCCTTTGTATTTGTTAAATTAAAACTCAATTTTAATATAGGTATCATAATTAAAAAACAAGCTATTGTAGTTGCAAGAGCTCCGCCAACAATTCCATATATTGGGACTATTAACCAATTAAGAACAAATGTTGCAATAGCACCTACTACTAAAACATACATTGGGATTCTTGGGTTTCCAATTCCTTGAACAATACTTGAAGAAATCGCAAACAATGAATAAAATGTCATTCCTATAACAAGAATACTTAATGCTGGAGCAGCATCTAAAAATCTTGGAAAAGTAATTTGAAGTATTGGTGTTGAAAAAAGAGATATTCCAATACACATTGGTATGACAATCACCATTGAATATTTATAAGATTGTGAAACATATTTACTGAGTAAATTTTGATTTTTAGTACTAAACGCTGCTGAAACTGCTGGCAATATTGTTGTTGCAAGTGAAGTTGAAATTATTAATGGAAACCTAGATATCGGGTCTGCTGCACCGAAATAACCTGTAAAGGTGGCTCCTAATATTTTACCTATAACAAATGTGGATATTGCAAAAATTAACATTTCTGCTAATGCAGTTATAGTAACTGGCACTGCAAAAAATATCATTTTTTTAGCTAATTTGAGTTCTTCAAGTACTGAAAATTTATATTCGACTTCTGGCTTTGGAACATATTTCCACATATATTTTTGAAATATAATTATGGATAATACGGCTGAAGCTATAAATCCTATTACTGAACCCATAACTGCTCCAAAAGCAGAGTATCCTAATAAAACTAACAATGTAGCAAAAACTATCATGAAAATTTGTTCTGTAGCTCTTGTAGCTAATATATATTCCATCTTTATTACGCCTTGGAATGCACCTCTAAATGCACCTACAATAACACTAAATGGAACTATAAAACCTACTGCTTGTAATGGGTATAATAAACCTGGCATTTTAGGATTTAATGCTGCTAAATATGGAGCTATAAAAAATACCATTAAGAATCCAAATAAAATTCCCAAAAATAGCATCATCTTTAACGAAGTGTATATCGTTTGCCTTGCTAAAGCTTTTTCATCAACAGCTGTAAACTCTGCCACATATTTTGCTATAGCTGGAGGTAATCCTCCTGCAGATAATACTTGAAGAATTCCCTGAAATTGTAATGTGTAACTTAATATCCCATAAGAAGACGGCCCTAAAAGTTGACCCATTAAGAACCTATAGATAAATCCTCCAACACGAAAGATTATATTGCCTATTAAAATTAAAATACTTCCTCTGGCTAGCCTGTTACTCATTACATCACCGATTTATCATAGTAAAATCATTTTTTATTAAATTGTCATATATTTTTCAGATTTATTAATATATCTATTAATTTATTATTTATATAATAAAATTATTAAATAATGATAATTATTAATCTTTCAATAATTTAAAAAATAATTATATTTATTTCAATTAAATTGGTTTTATTTAAATTAGTTTTATTTATTAACAATTTATTCAATTATCATTAGCTTATATAAATTAAGTATAATTATATATTTGTTTTATTATTTATATTAAATTATTAGCTATAAATATGAAATATGCTTTTTTCTTTTGATTATTTTTCTAATAGATTTTCATTATAATTTGATGTTTTTTATTAAATTTTTTTATTATTTTTATAATTTCTAATCTTTTTAATATTTTTATACTTTTAAATACTTTTAAATATTTTTAAATACAACTATTTTTATGAAAATTTTAGCAATAGATATTGGTGCAGGAACTCAAGATATATTATTTTATGATACTGAAAAAGAGCTTGAAAATTCTATAAAATTAGTCCTACCTTCTCCTCCTGTCATAATTGTTGAAAAAATTAAGGAACAAACAATTAAAGGAAACAATATTTATTTTGATGGAACCATAATGGGGGGAGGAAAGATTAAATCTGCTATTGTCTCACATATGGACAAGGGGTATAAAGTAGCAATGGAAAAAGAACCAGCTAGGACTATAAAAGATGATTTAAAAATAGTTAAGGATTTGGGTGTTGAACTTGTTGATAAAGGTAGCTTCTCAAAAGATTCAAAATACTCTAATTATTTTAAAATATCTTTAATAGATGTTAATATTGAAAAAATAATTTCAACAATTTCTGATTATGATATAAATTTTTCTTTTAATAAAATTGCGGTTGCTGCTCAAGATCATGGGTTTAGTGATGAGATGGGTGATAGAGATTTTAGATTTGAGAAAATTAGGGAAAGATTAAAACATCCTATGGCAGTTGAAGAGTTAGCTTTCTTAGGAAATGTCCCAGAATATTTCTCTCGGATGAAAGCTATTGAAAAATCTCTTGAAGGATTAAACCCAATTATTATGGATTCTAAATTTGCTTCTATTTGTGGAGCTTGTTTTGATCCTGAAATTTCTGATTTAAATAGTTTTGTAGTGATGGACATCGGTAATGGCCATACTATGGCTGCTTCTATTGAGGATGGAAAGATTCAAGGGGTCTTTGAACATCATACTTCTAATCTATCTCCAGAAAAAATAGAAAAGCTTGTTAAAAAGCTTGTTGAAGGGACTATAACACATAAAGAAATTCATGAAGATAATGGACATGGTGCTCATGTAATCAATGGAATCTCAAATCTTGAAAAAGTTGTGGTTACTGGGCCAAAGAGAGGAATTATTAAAAAAACAAATTTAGATTATTATAATGCTTCTCCTGGTGGAGATGTTATGATGACTGGGCCGGTTGGTCTTATAAACGCTACAGAATATATTGAAAATGATTCATAGTTTTCTTTGATTATTAATTAACTAGATTATTTGGTTGATTGGATTATTTGGTTGATTAGATTTTTTAGTTGATTAGGTTATTATTCCTTCGTTTATATTATAATTCATCAATTATTTTAAATTTCAATAGGCTTTTAATATATATTTTTATTATTTATTTGTTATAATGTATTTTTTGGAGATTTTTTTATCATGAAGTTGGATCCTCATATTCATAGTTGTTATTCAGGAGATGCAAGATCTAGTCCTAGAGAGATAATTAAAAGAGCTTTACATATTGGTTTAGATGTTATAGCGATTAGTGATCATAATTCGATTAAAGGGTCAAAATCTGCTATTAGTTTATCAAAAAATATCAAAAACCTTCTTGTAGTTCCATCTATTGAGATAAGCTCGTCTGATGGCCATATTCTTGGTTTTGGTATTGAAACACCTATTTTAAAAGGTTTAAATCCTGAAGAAACAGTAGAAAAGATTCATGATGAAGGGGGATTAGCTATAGTTCCTCATCCTTTTTCATCTTATAGGAAGGGATTATTTTTTAATAATCGGAAGAATGTTAAAAAATTAGTGAAAGAAAAATTAAATAATAAATGTCTAATTGATGGTGTTGAAGTTCTGAATGCAAGATATATTGTTGGTTATTCTAATTATAGGGCAAATAAATTAGCTAATAAATACAACTTAGCTAAAATAGGGTCTAGTGATTCACACTTCATTGAATCAATTGGTAATTGCTATACTGAACTTTTTGATATTGATTTAGAACCTACTGTTGATGATGTAATTGAAGCTATAAGATCAAGAAAAACTATAGCTAAAGGTAGTAGAACACCTAATTATTTAATAGCTAAAGAAGTATTTAACAAAAAAATAAGAAGAATTTATTAATAGTTGGTTAATTATTTTTCTATTTAAAAAGTTTAAGATTAATTATTTTAATATTTAAGTATTATTATGTTTATTTTTATTAAAAATGAGAATATTTATTAAAAATAAGAAGGGTTAAAATGTCGTTTCAAGTATCAATTACTAATTTTTTATCTAGTTATTTTTTTTCAGGATATACAATATTTAATACACTTATTTATGGTATAATATTAGTTTTTGCTATTTTTGGAATAATTAAAATTTTTAAGCATTATAATATAAATCCAACCGATCTCATTTTTCCTTTAATACCATTTATTTTTCTTGGTTCTTCAGTAAGAGCTTTAGTTGACAATGGCGTTTATCCCTATAGTTGGTTTCTGATAACTCCTGGGATTTATTTTATTGTAGGAGGTATTGCAATACTTTCTCTTCTTTTGGGGATTTTAATCCAAAATAAGAAAAATATTGACTTTAGATATACAATTTTTTCAATTGGTTTTATTTTAGCTATTATTAGTTTGATTAATATTCCAGATATTAATTTAATAGCTTTTAGTCAGGTTATTATGGTCTGGGCATTCATGACTTTTATTTTTTTATTAATTGGTAAATTTTGGAGTCTTTTTAATTTTAATTCTTATAATGGTAAAATAAATCTATCAATCATATCTGCTCATCTTTTCGATGCATCTTCTACTTTTATTGCTGTTGATTATTATGGCTATTTTGAACAACATGTAATTCCTAGTTCAATATACAATATTTCTGGAACAGCAATTACTATGTTTCCATTGAAGATCATTGTCATATGTCTTTCTCTTTATTTAATTGACAAATATATCGATGATGAAACTATTTCTGGAACATTAAAACTAGCTATTTTTATATTAGGTCTTGCTCCAGGGATTAGAAACTTTTTAAGTTTAGCTATTGGTGTTGGGATATGATATTTTTCATTGATTTAATCTAATTTCTATAATATTCTTTATAATATTTTTTATAATATTTTTTATCTTATTTTTAAGTTATTTTTTATAAT